>CAZZIE010000058.1:0-25657 GCA_964654185.1 uncultured Spirochaetaceae bacterium
AACCTTGGGGAAAAGTGGAGCAGGAGGAAGTTCGCCGCGGCGTTGCCGGAGTGCGCCGGGTAGGCTACCCTTTGCCCATGCATCTTGTGGTCTTTCACTACCATCTCCGGGCGGGAGGCGTGACCGGCGTCATTCGGGACGCCGTCACCGTGCTCCTGGAGGACAACACCGTCGAGCGGGTCACCCTGGTGTCCGGCACGGAGGAGAACCTTGAGGAGCTGCAGGGGCGCATCGCCGGGGCGTTGCCCGACCGGGCCGACGGCCGCGTGGCCAGGGCGGTCCATCCGGAGCTCCGTTACGCCGCGGACATTGCCGGCTTCGACGTCGCCGCCACGACGGCGCGTCTGAAGCGGATCCTCGTCGACCGCTACGTCGCCGCCGATGCGGTGTGGTGGGTCCACAATCACCACCTCGGCAAGAACCCCGCCGTGACGCAGGCCTTCGTCGAGGTCCTCGCCGCTCACCCCGCGCAGCGCTGCATCGTGGAGATCCACGACTTCCCGGAGGCCGGACGCTACCGCAACCTTGCCTACCTCACCGCCAACACCTCCGCTGACCCCTACCCGGTGCTGCCGAATGTGCACTACGCCGTCCTCAACCATCGCGACGGCTCCGTCCTCCGCGACGCCGGCATCCCGGCGGACCACGTCTCCGTCCTGCAGAATCCTGTAAGGTCGATGCCGACGGACCTCCCTCACGCCCCCCGCCGTCTCTCTGCGTCCACCCTTGCGGAGCGGTATCCCGGAATCGATCCGGAGGGCGCCCTCCTCCTCTACCCGGTACGCTGCATTCGCCGGAAGAACGTCCTGGAGGCGGCGACCCTGGCGCGGCTCCTCGCGGAGCGCACCGGGCGGCCCATGAACCTTCTGGTGACGCTCCCGGGCCTCTCCGACCAGGAGCGCCGCTACTCCCAGATGATCGAGGAGGCCTACGCCCGGGGCGTTATCCCCGGCGCCTTCGGTCTTGGAGAGGAGCTGGATGAGCTCGGCCTCACCTTCACCGATCTCATGACCAGCGCAGACCTGGTCCTCTCCACCTCCATCCAGGAGGGCTTCGGCTACGCCTTCTTCGAGGGGCTCGCTTCGGGGGTGCCCCTCCTGGCTCGCTATCTGGATGTCCTTGCCGGAACGGAGGCGCTCTTCGAGCCCTTCCACGCGGAGTTCTACACGCGCCTGGAGGTTCCCTTCACCTCGCGGTCCCTCTCGGACGTCCGGCCCTACCTGCGGAGCCGCTACGACGAGCAACTCGACACGGTGACGCCCCATCTTCCCGCCGAGGCCGCCGAGGCGCTGGAGGCGCAGGTGGATGAGCTCCTCGGGGGCGAGACCATCGATTTCTCCTTCCTCATGCCGCAGATGCAGTACAGCGTGGTCACGGATCTCCGGGATGAAACCTTCCGCCGTGAAGTCGCCGAGCTCAACGAGGAGCTGGTTATCCGTGCCGCGGCCCTCTTCGGCCGTCGAAACGAGGGCGGCAACCGCGCCGTCCAGGAGCGATACGGCGGAGCGGCCTTCCGTAGAGCCTTCCGGGGGGCCGTCGACGCGGTGAACCGCCGAAGCGACTCGGGCCCGGCCGGCCCCGGGGGTACCGGCCCCGAGACCGCCGGCCCCGGGGGTACCGCACCGGCGGAGACCGGTACGGAAGGCGCCCCGCCGGACGGGGGCACCGTGGAAGGGGCCGGCCGGGAGGCTGCGGTTCCGGAAGGCGCCCCGCGGGAAAGCGGGATGGGGAAGACCCAGGCGCGCGTTATCCGCCGCTTTGCGACGGTGGAGTACCTGCGTCTCCTCTATTCCGGCATCTGAGCAATCTAGGGATCAACACCGGTTGCACAGGGGCTCAGGCTGGGGCAGAATACTGGCGAGCGGCGACAGGTCATTCCATTCAACCATGAGGCGACGGTGCCCGACGAAAACTACACGCTCAGCAAGATTGCCCTGCTCTACTACGTCGAGGATCTGAATCAGCGCGAGATCGCTGAACGCATGAACATGAGCATTGCCGCGGTGTCGCGAGCCATCACCAGGGCGCGCGATCGGGGCTTCGTGGAGATCCGGATTCACAGTCCCGAGCAAACCTACCCCGGCGTTGAGCGGGAGATAGAGAAACGCTACGGTTTGCGGGACTGCATTGTCGTCCCCACCCTCGGAGATGTTCAGGCAACCTACCGGAGCATGGCCCGCGCCGTGGAGACCCTCTTTCTTCGCCATCTTCCCCCGGAGGGCCTGCTCGGTGTGAGTTGGGGGGAAACGCTGAAGGCGGTGGGCGACGAGCTTCACGATGTGAACCGCCTCGCAGTGGACACCGTCCCGATTCTCGGCGGCATGGGAACCATTGAGACGGGGATCTACCCGAACACCATTGCACGCAGGCTCGCCGCGCGCCTCGGCGGAGACAGCTTCCTGGTCAACACGCCCGCAATCGTCGACGATCAGGCAACGCGGAACGCTCTGCTGTCAGACTCCAACTTCCAGAGCGTCGCCGAGAAGTGGCGCCACCTTGACGCGGTCGCGCTGAGCGTGAGTGCCATTGATCCGGAAGCGTCGGCATTTCGCCACGGGGTACTCTCGGCATCCGACCGGCAGGTCCTTGCTCGCGACGGGGTCCGGTGCATGACGAACTTCGTGCTCCTGGACGCCGACGGAAGGTGCGTGACCAACGAGGTCAGCGAGCGCCTCATTCACTGCCCCCTGGATACCCTGATACAGGTACCGGTGCGGTTGGTAATTGCCGGTGGCGTTACCAAGGCGGAGGCGCTCCGGGTTGCTCTCCGCGCCGGGGTTCCAAACCTGCTGGTGGTGGATGAGGATCTTGCGGGAACGCTGGTAGACACGAAAGGGAGAGCCTGAACGCGTCCCACTCGCGGCGCCCGCCGGGTTGCCCCGGCGGAGGGCTGTTCGCGGCGCCCGCCGGGACTCCGACGGCCGCGCGCGATAGGGCGCCAGAAGCCCCGCGACGGGTGCCCTTACCCGTGCCGTCTGTTCACCACGAAGCGGCGAAGCTCCTTGTACTCTTCGAAGGGCTCACTGTAGCGCTGGTGCATCTTCATGTCCGGCTCGTATCGCGGACCGAGTCGAATGGTCCGGGAGATGGCTTCATCGGCACTGGAGTAGATTCCGGAACCGACCGCCGCCAGAATGGCGCTTCCCAGAGCACCTGCCTCGGTGACCTCCGGCCGGACACAGGACCGACCCATGATGTCGGCGCAGAGCTGCAGCCCGGCGTCGGACTTGGCGCCGCCGCCGGTGGTACGGAACTCATCGATTGCAATGTCCACCGCGTCGAGGGCGTCGACGCTGATCTTCAGGGAAAAGATGTTGCCCTCCAGAATGCCCTTGAGGATCTCACCGCGAGTAGTTCCGAGAGTCATGCCGATGAATGCGCCGTCGGGCTTCTCAATGAAGTCCGGCGGGCCCATGGGGGCGAAGTGCGGCAGAACCCGCACCGTGCTCGGTTCTGCGGGCAACTCCGCGAAGAGCCGCGGATAGACGTCTTCGCCGGCGGCGAGGGCTTCCTCGTGCTCCCTGCCGGCGAAGGTGTTCCGGTACCACTTCACCACGGAGCCGCCCATGTTGTAGATCAAGGTGATGAACCGGTCCGGGACGGCGTGGTGTTCGGTGTTGAGGCCGCGCTCCAGCATGGCGTCGGCGGGTTTGCGTCCGGCATACACCGGTGCAATGCACTGGAAGGTCCCGAGCCCCCACATGGCCGTGCCTTTCTCGATCGCTCCGGATCCGAGGGAGGCTGCGCACTGATCGTGAGTCCCGACGACAATGGGAACACCCCGCGGCAGCCCCAGCTCATCCGCGACACCGTCCGACACCGCACCGATGGGGGTCCCCGCCGGAGCTACCGGTGGAAGCTTCTCCCGGTCGAGACCGGACGCCTTGAGCAAATCCGGCGACCAGTCCTCCCGGTCGACATCGAAGAGGAGCATGCGATTGGCCAGGGAGTAGTCCGCCCTGGCCTCTCCGCCCAGCATGAAGGCGACAAAGCTGTTCCACACCAGGAAGAAGTCGGTCTTCTCGTAGAGCTCGGGGGTGTACTTCTTCGTCCACATCATCTTGGTGATGCTGAACTGGTTCGTGAGGGCGTTGCCGGTCAGCCGGTACAGCTCCGAGGCGCTGAAGGTCTCCGCCAGAGCCGGGACGAACTCCTCTCCCCGCTCATCCATGTTCATGATGGAGGGACCGAGGATGCGGCGATCCTTCGAGACCGGCACCAGGTTCTCCCCCATTGAGGAGACGGCGAGGGCCTGGACGGGGTCACCGCCGCCCTCCCTGCCGCCGCCTCTGCCGCTGCCTCCAGCTCCTGCGGCCGCCCCACCTCCGGCGGCTGCCCCGGCGCCGGCGTCCGCAACGGCGCGGGCAATGACGTCCTTGATCCGCGGCCAGATCGTCAGGGCGTCCAGCTCGGCGTAGCCCGGTTGCGGCCGGGAGATGTCGTACTCCGTGTAGGAGGTACCGAGAATGGTACCGTCCACCGCAAAGACCACGGCCTTGGCTCCGGTCGTCCCGACATCAATTCCCAACAGGCTCATAGCACATCCTCGAAGTGGCGCCGACTTCCGGAAATCTCCAGGTAGTCCTTCAGGAGGTACCGCGTCCGGGCGTACACCTCTTCCTGCGCCTTTTCAATGTTGTCCGTCTCGCGAAGTGCGTTCGTGTATGCCTGGCGAATCTCCGTTCCAATGTTCATCTTGGCAACGCCGGCCTGGAAAGCCGGGAGGAGGTACTCCTTCGTGATCCCGGATCCGCCGTGGAGTACCAGGGGAATCTGAGTCGCCGACACGAGCTTCTGCAGATGTTCGAGGTCGAGCCGCGCCGCAGGCTTCTTCTGATCGCGCAGCGCCGCGGAGACCGCACCGTGAATGCTGCCGAAGGCGACGGAGAGCCAGTCGCAATCGCTCTCCGCGACGAAGCGGCGGGCGTCGTCGGGATCGGTGAAACCGCGCTTGCTCTGAAAGAGCTCCTCGTACGGCGGCGGCGGTCCCTCCTCGTGGCCGTAGACGGCGCCGAGCTCCGCCTCCACCGGCACCCCGGATCCGTGCGCCAGATCGGCAATCTCCCGGGTGATCCGAATGTTGTCGTCCAGGGAGAGCCGGGAGCCGTCGATCATGACCGAGTCGAAGCCGAGGGAGAGCGCCTTCTCGATGATGGGCCGGTAGTCGACGTCCAGGTTGTCCTCATCGATCACCGGCACGTGGTCGAGATGCAGACGCACATGGTCGCGCACGCTCGGATCAGCGGCGATCTCATCGTATTGCGCCTTGATTTTCCCGGGCCCCTTCGCCTCGAACTTCTCCCATTCGACGCGGGCCACCGCGACGAAAGCCATGACGTCCTCATCGACACAGGCTCTGCAGACGGGCTGCATGATCGGGAGAAACGGCACGTTGAAAGATGGAACGACGACGCCAATCTTGTACGCGTGATCGAGAATTGCCTTTGAGTTGCTCAATTGAAGTACCTCCGCCGGTTGATGTCCGGGAGCGCCGCGGCGGGGCCGCCGGCACGGCAGGCCCGCCGGCGCCGGGCGTGGGCGCGGTGGGCCTGCCGGCACCGGACGTCGGCGCCGGGCGTCGCGACGGCCGGGCCGCGGCATCTGCTCCCGGGAGGGCCTAGGTGCGCTTTGCCGCCAGCTGGCCCTCCTGTTGTCGTTGTTTCTTCAGTCGCTCAGTGTACTCCTTCTCATACACGGTACAACCCACGTTGTTCTGCCGGATGAGAAGTTCAATGCAGTTGTCGCAGGCGGTGCACCAGTCCACCTCTTTCGCCCTGCCGTCCCGGATCTTCCCGGGGAGATACGGATCCGAAAGAGACTGCCGCCCGAGGGCCACCATGTCGGTCACCCCGTCCCGGATGTTCTTGTCCCCCCAGTACAGGAGTGACGCCTCATCCGGCGGCACCGCCTGGAGGTTGTTCTTCCCGTCCCGGAGCACCGAGTAGGCCGATCCCATGACCACGGTGTCCTTCTTCAGATTGTCCCGCGCCGCCTTCTGGAAGGTGAAGTGCAGGTAGACGTCGTCGGGAATGGCGCGGTCCGGCTGCGAGAGCGCCAGGGTAATCGAGGGGCTTCCCGCCGATACCAGAATATACTTCGCGCCGCGCTCCTCCATGCCCTGAACCAGCTTGATGGATTCGGTGAGATCGAGCACCGCTGAGGTCGGTCCGGCGCTTCCCTGCCCGCCGGGGAAGCCCTCCCAGAAGGAGACTTTGGAACCCACAATGAAGTTGGGATCATTGATCTCCTTCTGAATGCGCTCGTACACCTCGAAGGTGAAGCGTGTGCGATTCTCGAAGGAACCGCCGTACTTCCAGTCGCGGTCGTTGTAGGGCCGGACGAGCTGGGAGCCGAGGTAGCCGTGGCAGTTCTTGAAATCGATGCCGTCGGCGCCGGCGTCGTGGGCGATCCTGGCAGCGGTCACGAACTGCTCGATCACCTCGTCGACATCCTCTTCGGTGAGAACGCGCCCGCCGAAGCCGTAGAGCGGCTTCACGCACACTCGCTCGGAGAAGTCCGGGTGGCTGAGCTCGCCGGAGTGGGTAAGCTGCCAGAAGAAGAGCGTCTCCGGATTGACCGCTTTGGTCTCCTTGACGAACTTCGCAAGGGCGGCGGCGTTCTTCGGCATGACCGAGAGCTGCTTGTCCCGACCGCGGTGGTTGTCGGTGACCGTGATCGCCTCGAGGATGACGACCCCCGCGCCGCCCTCGAAGAGGCGCCGGTATCGGCGGTATGTCTTGTCGGTGGGATTGCCGTCGGCATCGCCATCATTGCATTCCATGGCGTTGATGACGAAGCGGTTCGGTGCCGTTCGGGGGCCTATGGAGATGGGCTGAAAGAGAGTTTCCTGGTAATCCATTGGATCACTCCTTGTCGGTGAATTTGGTGTATTCTCCGACGGGCCCACCGCGGGGTAAACGCTAGTTCTTCGACAAGGTACCCCTAGGACTCGACTAGGACTCTTAGAACGCCGCCAGGCGGGAAAGATGCGCCTGGAGACTTGTTGCGGTGCCGGAGAGTCCGAGCTTCCGGCGGATCTTCATGCGGTGGTACTCCACCGCCTTCTCGGAGATGGCCAGGACATCGGCGATCTCCTTTGTCGGCCTCCCCCGACGCACCAGCTCGGCGACCTGCGCCTCTCGCGGGGTGAGGCCGTGCTGTCCGGCGGTGACCCGGGATACCAGAGGCGACGTCACCTCCTCAATGCACGAGGCGAGGACGTCCACCGTGCCTTCCAGATCGGTGCCCCGGGTGGCGCGCTTCAGCTTGTCGACGAGGGGCCAGACCAGAATGTTCACATTGCCGGCCACGGAGGCGGCGGTCCGTCGTTCCTGTTCCCCTTCCCGGCGAATCAGCATTTCCAGCGCGCGTTCCTGATCCTGGAGCGTCTGCGACTGGAAGCGCAACCGGCGCTTCAGGTCGGAAACGGCCTCCTCCTTCTTCGTCTCCTGAGTCACATCACGGACATACTCGACAATCCCGACGATGTGCTCGTCTTCGTCGAAGACGGGAAAGGCGGAAAGCTCCTGCGTGCCTGCCCTGCCGGCGGGGGTGTCGTAGGGAACGCCGCACACCTGCGGACGCCCCGCGCGAAGCGCGGCTATGGTGGGACAGCGCTCGCAGGGAGCGTCGCGGTCGTGATACGCCTGGTAGCACTTCTGCCCGACGATACTCCCCTTGTGGGCGTACCAGCGCTGCATGGTGCGGTTAACCCCCAGCACGTTGAGCTCCGTATCCAGCACGCTGATACCATCGGGGCTGTGGTCGAAGATGTGGGCGAAAAACCGCTCATAGTCACGGAGGGTCGCCTGGCGAGATGCCGGTGTATCGCGAGGGGCATCCACCTCGCCGGGGGTGCTACCGTCCGGGGGCCTGCCGCCGGCGGCCGCAAGCCACTCCTTGATCGTCGTCAGGTCGGTCACGAATGCGTCCCTTGTGCGGCGTCGAGCGACTGTCTGAGGGCGCCGGCGTGAAGCCCGCGGGGCCGGCCGGCCGGCCCCGGCCTCACGACGTGCCGCTCTGCCGCCGGTTCGAAGCCGTCGCGCGGGGAAGCCCGCACGCCGCCGGGATGTGTGTCCAACGGCGTGCGGCCCGCAAGTAACGTCGGTGCCGCCCCGGAGTGCTCAAAGAAGGGCGTCCGACGAGACTCTACAGCTCGATTTCGACCTTCATGGGATTGTCGATCCGGTTCTTCAGGTCGCTGATGGCGCTGGCGGTTTCCTCGAGAGGACGCGTGTGCGTGATCAACGGTTCGAGGTTCACCAGTCCCTGCTCGACAATCCGGATCGTCTCGGGCCACACCATCGGCGCCAGCCAGGCCGAGCGGATCTGCTTGTCCATGGTGTGGAACTCGAGGGCCGGAATCTTGAAGACGTCGTCCTCGTTCGGCAGACCAAAGTGAACGATGATGCCGGTCTCACCGGCAATGTCCACGCCCTGCTCGAAGGCAGCGTTGGCGCTTGCCGGCACGATGACGCGGTGCGAGAGCTTGCCCTTTGTGACGTCGCCGATCGCCTTCTTCAGGTCCTTTGCGTAGTACTGCGACTTCGAGTCGGAGACGTTGAAGAGGTGATCCGCGCCGTGCTTGCTTCCGGTTTCCAGCCGATAGTCCCGGGTTCCGACCAGTGCAACCTTACCGGCGCCCAGGGACTTGGCAAGCTGGACCATCATGAGACCGATTGGTCCCGGTCCAACCACCGTAACGAACATACCCGGCTTGATGTCCAGCCGCCGCATGCCGTTGACCGCACAGGCAAGGGGCTCGATCATGGCGCCGGCCTGGAGACTCACCTCGTCGGGGAGCTTGAAGAGCCCGGTATACTTCGCCGCCGTGTACTCGGCGAAGGCACCGTCCTTCGTGACACCGTTCACGGTCATGTTCGAGCAGATATGGGTATTCCCTTCGGCGCACTCGTAACAGGCGTTGCAGTGCTGAACAGGGTTCACCACGACCCGGTCGCCCTTCTGGAACAATCCCTTCTCTGCGGGGATATCGCCGACCTTCTCGACAACACCGGTGAACTCGTGACCGAGGACCAGGGGGCCCTTGCCGGTCTCGGTGCCGAGAGGGCTGAGACCGAAGTAGTAGGAGATGTCGGAACCGCAGATTCCGACATCCTTGATCTTCACGAGGACCTCGTCCGGCCCAACGGTGGGAACCGGGCGCTCCTCGAGTTGCATCTTCTGATTTTCGTAGAAGACCTGTGCCTTCATTGTGTCTGCCATGGTTCTCCTCCTTGAGGCCGATCCCTAGTAGCCGTGCTTCTGGACCAGCTTGTCCAGCTCCCGCTTGTTGTCGGCGGTTACTTCGAGCGCCTTCGGCCAGAAGCAGAGGTCCACGGTCCACCACTGGTCGTGGTAGCCGGCTTCCTTTACCGCTTCGATAATGGAGTCGAAGTCGAGCACGCCGGTACCAATGGGTGCGTGCGTGCTGGTGTCGTCGTCGTGGAGGGTGTTATCCGAGTCGATGAGGTGGAGATGTCCGATCTGCCCCGTGAGCATGTGTGCAAACTGCACAACGCCACCCGGAAGCGTTTCCTTCTCGCCCATCTGTCGGGCACCGACGACCGCGCACATGTGCGCGTGGCATGAGTCGAACATCACCTTGAAGCTCGGGTGATCGACCTTGTAGACCATCCGCGTAACCTCGGAAGGCTTGTTGAAGAGGAAGCCCGGCTCGAACTCCCATACCAGAAGTATATTGCTCTTTGCACACAACTCGGCGGTCTCGCGCCAGCGGTCGGCGACGTTGTTGAAGGCCGTCTCGTAGTCCAGGCCGCCGGGAACCTCGGTCGGTGGGTCCACCGTTTCGACCCGCAGCTTCGGGATACCCATGTCGACGCACATCTCGATGTTGGTCTTCATGGCGTCCAGGTACTCGTTCTTTTCGGTGGTCGCCGGCGACGGATGCCCGGCCGCTGCGCCGGAGATCTCGAGGCCGTGATCGTCGAAAAGCTTCTTGATCCGCTTCCGCTCTTCCTTCGTGTTCTCTTTCATGTGCGGGTCGAACGCGGCGAACTCAATCCCGTCGAACTTCAAATCGGAGAGGGTCTTCACGACCTTCTCGAGGGGGATCGGATCCTCCGCATAACCGCCCCAGATATACGCCCACGCACCAATGGATGTCTTAACCACGATATGCCTCCTTACCTGCGGTTCCCCGCAGGAGTCTTTAATGCCGCCCCGGAGGGCGGGTCTTGTCCTGTTTCAACCGGCCGTTGCGTTCGCCCGGGCCCGGGCGCAATTGCCCGGCCGCGACGCGCCTGCACACGCCGTGCGTGACGCGTCTGCGCACGCCGCGCCCTCGCCGTCAGCCCTTTCCGTACTGCCTGATCGTCGGGGTCACCTCCGCGTTGATGTCCGGTCCGAAGAACTTGATAAGCACCAGATCCTCGCTCCCGGTGTTCGTCACTTCAAGCGGCTGAACCGCCGTATCGTGTACGACCAGTAACTCGTCCTGGTCGAAGTCGCCGGCCTTGACGCTCTTTCCCCCGTAGGTGCCCTGACCCTTCCAGACCAGGATGTTGTACACGCCGTTGTCGACGCTGCGGAACGTCTTCCCCGGCTTTACGATCAGCTTCTTGCCGCTGAACTTCGGCGTGTTGTAGTAAATCCAGTACTCTTCCGCGCCGTCCTGCCTGGTCTCTTCCACGAGACGCGGCACCAGGTGGTGGTTCTCGTAGAAGTAGTGATCTCCGGAAGCTTCCCAATCGATCTGCTTGAGAATGATGCGCTCGCCGTACTTCTCCCGGTCTTCCGTGCGCACGTCCTTGAAGAGAAGCTCCTTGGAGATGATGCTCCCGGCGTTCAGCGCCTGCATCATGGCGAAGACATCGGAGTTCTCCTGGAGCTCCAGGGTCAGAGCGGTTCCCGGGCCGTGAGGTATACCCGAGGGAAGAAAGAATCCCTCCCCGGGGACGTTCAAATACGCCCGGGCGTGCTGCAGGATGAGGTCGCTGTCCCAGTCCTCCAGGTAAGGAAGGAGAATGTCCTGCTTCTTCTCCTCGCTTATGTAGGGGTGGACCCCGAAGAAGGTTTCGGGGTTCGGCCCCATGTCGACGCCGTCCAGGAAGTGGTACGCCTCATCCTTGGAGTTGCGTCCGACCAGTGCGGCATCGTGCTGACGCTGGTGGATGTGGTACGGAATGCGCGCGCCGAAGTCGTAGATCTTCGCCAGGCGATTCAGATTGTCGTGCGTCTTTGCGTACTCGGCGCCCATCATGAGGGCCGGTTGCAGCTCAACGGCCTCCTTCAGGGTGATGCGGTTCCCGTCGTCGGAGCGGATGTAGCTCAATCCCTCGTCGTCAGGCCCGATGGCGTTGTCCGCCAGGGTGATGGAGCCGATCCAGCGCTCGCAGATGAAGCCGCGCTCCCCGACGTCGTACTCCTCTTCCTTAAGGCCCAGGCGTCGGCCCGGTGGCAGGAAGTCCCGGGCAACCCAGGCCGGTTCAAGTCGCAGAACACCGTTCTCGCGCCCGACGACATCTTCAACAAAGCTCTTCTTGTCTTGCATATGCTGTCCCCACTACGGTGTCTGAATCACTCGATGCGCGACTCGGTCTCGCGATCGAAGAAGTGTGCGTGCTCAATGTCGAAGTGCCCGCAAACGTCTTCCCCGACCTTCGTCTCGAGGGTCGGCGCTACGGTTGCCTGGAGCACCAGACCGTCGAAGCGCAGGTTCAGAATGTCTTCGGCGCCCATGCTTTGCTTGAAGTAGATACTCGCGTCAAAGCAATTATGATCTCGGCTCTGTTTCGCAATGGCAATGTCTTCCGGTCGCAGACCGACAGTGAACTGTTCACTACCGTGGTTCTTCAGCATGGAACGTTGTGCGTCCGTGATCTGGAAGAGGATCTCTTCGTTCTCGCTGACCAGATCCTCACCTTTCCACCGCGACTTGATCAGGTTCATCCGGGGACTGCCGACGAAGCGCCCGACGAAGGTGTTCGCCGGTCGGTAGTAGATGTCGTCCGGTGTGCCGACCTGCTGGATCTGACCTTCATGCAATACACCGATCCGGTCGGCCATGGTCATGGCCTCGGTCTGGTCGTGTGTCACATAGAGGAAGGTCTGGCCGAGCTGCTTCTGAAGCCGCGACAGTTCCGAGCGCATCTCCTCCCGGAGCTTTGCGTCCAGATTGGAGAGGGGCTCGTCCATGAGAAACGCCTTCGGCGTTCGGACAATTGCGCGACCGATTCCGACTCGCTGCATCTCACCACCGCTGAGGTTCGTCGTCTCACGATCGAGGAGATGTTCAATGTGCAAAATCTTCGCGACCTCGGCGATCTTCCTGTCCATTTCCGCCTGGGGTGTGTTGCGGAGCGGGCTCTTGAGGGGAAACTCGAGATTCTGCCGCACGTTCAGATTCGGATAGAGCGTGTAATACTGGAATACAAAGGCCACGTCCCGTGCAGCCGGAGCACGGCCGCTCATGTCTTCATCGTCAATAAGGACCTGGCCGTCATCCGGCTTCTCGAGGCCGGAGATAATGCGCAGGGTTGTCGTTTTGCCGGCACCTGTCGGTCCGAGCAGGACGAAGAACTCCCCGTCATGGATATCGAGATTAAGGTCCTGGATGGCCACCACATCGCCGAACTTCTTGGAGAGTGAGGCAAGATTCACGTTCGCCATAGTGCTTCTCTCATTTCAGAATGGAATCGCCGGACTCTTCGTCGAAGAGGCGTGCTCGGTCCATGTCAAAAGAGACATGTACGCTCTGCCCCATGTCCAACTCGAGATAGGAGGATGTTCGCGCCCGGATGATCTCATCTCCGTATTTGAGATCGACAATGCGGTACGAACCCATCTTCTCTGTCACGTATACCTCTACCGGAAGGTCGCCGTTGGTGCTCTCGGTCTTGACCGTCACGTCTTCGGGGCGCACGCCAAGAACCAACGCCTGTTCAGCCTTGGTGTAGTCCTTCAGCAACTGTTGCTGATGCTTGGGGACTGCGATCTTGTGGCCGTGGGCGTCCGTCTGGAGATATGTCTCCCCGCCTTCGGCGCGGGCCATGCACCGGGTGAAGTTCATGCCGGGGCTCCCAATGAACTGCGCAACAAAGAGGTTCTCCGGATTCGAGTAGACCTCGTGAGGCGGGCCGATCTGCTGGAGCACGCCATGATTCATGACGGCAATGCGGTCCCCCATGGACATGGCCTCTTCCTGGTCGTGGGTGACGTATACGCTGGTGGCGCCGACGTCCACGTGGAGCGCCTTGAGCTCCGTACGCATTTCCTCACGGAAGGCCGCATCCAGAGTTCCGATGGGCTCATCCAGGAGGAAGACCTTGGGACGCCGAACGAGCGCACGCCCGAGAGCCACCCGCTGCAGGTCACCGCCCGACAGGTGCTTGGGCTTCCGCTTCAGAATGTGCTCGATTCTGAGCATCTTCACCACGCGGTCGGTTTCCTTCTGGATCTCCTCCTTGGAGAAGCCCTGCGCCTTCAATGGGAACGCAATGTTCTTGTACGCACTCATGTGCGGATAGAGGGCGTAGAGCTGAAAGACGAAGGCAATGTCCCGTTGCGAGGCGCGTCGGCTGGTTACGTCCACGCCGTCGAGGAGAATCTTGCCGCTGGTCGGAATCTCCAGGCCGGAGATACACCGCAGCGTCGTAGTCTTCCCGCACCCGGAGGGACCCAGCAGCACGAGGAACTCCCCGTTCTGAATTGTCAGATCAAGATTCTGTACGGCGGTGAAGTCGCCGAACTTCTTGACCATGTTTTGAAGGATTACTTCAGCCAATGGTTAAACTCCCAATCGCGGCTTCGCTCAGCCGAACAGCTTCTTGAGAAAGCTCAGGCCCTTGCCGGCCAGAGTGTCGGCATCCTTCTCGGTTTGCCGCCAGATGGCCGCCGCGCGGGCGATCATTTCCACGTCCGGAGTGAATGACTCGATCACCACCCAGCCGTCGAACCCGATGTCCTTGACCGCGTCGCGGACGCCGTTCCAGTGGACCTGGCCCGTGCCGGGCGCACCCCGGTCGTTTTCGCTCGCGTGAAGCAGAAAAAGCCTGTTGCCGGCTTTCCGGATGGCCGCGGCGGAATCCTTCTCTTCGACGTTCATATGAAAGGTGTCCAGGTGGAGTCCCAGGTGGCTGCTACCGACGTCGGTACACATCTGCAATGCATCATCTGCAATGTTGATGAAGTCGGTCTCGAATCGGTTCAGCGGCTCGATTCCCAGGTAGACGCCCTTCTTCTCCGCGTGATCGCACGCCTCTTTGAAGCCCTCGACGACGCGCTTCCATTGTTCCTTGCGCGCCTCCGCGGTCTCCAGATTCGCCCGGCCCACCCAGGAGTACATGGGACCGACGACGTACTTCGCGCCGAGCTCGGAAGCGAGGTCAATGCAGTCTTTGGTGTACTGCACTCCACCCTTGCGCTCCTCCGGGTCGTCGCTGCGCATGTCGCGACCGGGTCCGAAGAGGCCGCAGATGGAGCTGCAGACCAGACCGTTCTCTTCAATGGCAGCGCGCATCTTGCCGGTATCGAAGTCCCCCTTGTTCTCGGGGGCAATCTCGACGCCGTCGAAACCGAGCTCCTTCAGCCCTGGAAAGAGCTTTGCATGCTCGTCCCGGAAGCTGCCGGTATAGATCAGGGTGTTCATTCCGTACTTCATTTCAGTTCCTTCCTTTCACCGCTCCGTGAGCCTAGTAGTTGAGGTGAATCGAGAATATGTAACCCAGCGTGCTGGGGAACAGAATGCTGAAGCCGTGGCTGTACAGCCAGAACGAAACCGGCTGATGGAGTGCCACGATCCCAAAGAGCATGAGCCCCATGAAGAGAGGCTCCATGTACCTTCTTCTGAGGACGTTGAAGCGATACGTCAGCGCAAAGAACACGATGAGCGAGCCAATGATGAAATAGAAATCCATGTGTACCCTCCTACTTCCGTACCGCGCCGAAGGAGATGCCCCGTACCAGGTGATTCCGCAGCAGAATTGTGAAAATCATGGGCGGAATCAGGAACAGGGTCGTACCGGCCGCCGCTGCGCCCCAGTCGAACCCGAGAACGCCCATCTGATACGGCAACCACGCCGGCACGGTCTGTGCGGTGTTTCGGGTCAGCAGGAAGGCGAAGGCGTACTCATTCCATGCGAAGATGAAGACGAAGACCGCCGTCGCTGCAATGCCCGTGACCGCCTGGGGCAGCACGATCTTGCGGAACGCCTGGAAGCGCGAGTAGCCATCAACCATGGCGGCCTCCTCGTACTCCGAGGGGATCTCGTCGATGAAGCCCTTCAGAACCCACACCGCAAAGGAGACGTTGAAGGCCGTGTAGAGCAGGATGAGGCCAATGTGCGAGTCATTGAGGCCGATGTTCCGGAACATCAGGAACACCGGGATGGCCACAATGACCGGCGGCAACATGCGGGTACTGAGAATGAAGAAGAGCCAGTCGTCCTTACCCTTCACCGGAAAGCGCGAGAATCCGTAGGCCGCGGTCGTTCCCAGCACGATCGTAATGACCATGCTGATCACACAGATAAGAAGACTGTTGAAGTATCGCTTCGGAAGGTCACCCGGGCGAACAATCTGCTCGTTCGTCTCCGCGTAGATGACACGCTCGGCCCAGGACATCTCGGCGATCTCTTCGTCTGTTGGAGTCTCCCCGGGAGGATAGACGGCGCGCGCAGTGAAAATGCGGAGGAAGCTCCCGATCGACGGGTCGTAGATGAGACTTGGAGGATAATCGCGGATCTCGTTCCACGGTCGAAACGCGGTGTTCACGATGTAGAACAAGGGAAAGAGATACACGACCGTTATCACAATGAGCACAACGATGATAATCGCCTTTCGTACTCCTGTCGTTTCACGTACTTGCGGCATTTGTTCCGAACCCTTTCTCTATTGTTTGGCCTTGTTCAGGTATTTCACGAGGATCGAGGTGATCGCCACGACCACGATCAGCATGATGTAGCCGAGCGCCGCACCGTAACTCGTGCGCCACGTGAGAAATGTCTGACTGTAGACCTCCAATGCCAGAAGCGGCGGCGCAGCAGCGCCCCGTCCGACAAGGCCCATGGGCAAGTCGAAGATCTTGAAGGCCTCCATGACCCGGAAGATCAGCGCGATAAGAAGCAGAGGGTATGTCATGGGAAGGGTGATTCGGGTGAACTTGAACCACCAGGAGGCGCGGTCGACTTCCGCCGCCTCATAGAGGTACTTCGGCACAGCCGACAGCCCCGCCATGGATAAGAGCATGACGAAGGGTGTCCACATCCAGATGTCGACGAAGACTATTGCGTACAGGTTCAGATCTGAGTTCTGAGTCCAGTCTACGCGCCCTAAGCCCAGAATGTAGTTGAACATGCCCCAGTTGGGATCCATGAAGAGCTTCCACATGAGGCCGACAATGACGGGCGACATGGTCATGGGCAGGACCAGCAGCACATAGATGACTCCCCGCCCGGCGAACTTCGTCTGGAGCAGAAGCGCGAAGCCGAAGCCGAGAATCATCTCTCCGCCGACGGACATAACGACGTACTGCGCGGTTACAATGAACCTCCGCCACACATCCGGATCGGTGAACAGCTCGACATAGTTGACGTTGCCCTGCATTTCGGGGTTCACGCCCCACTCGGTCGGCAAACGCGCCGAGAAGTTCGAGAAACTCAGGATGAGCGACCAGAGAAGCGGGAATATGTTGATCACGATCAACAGAATGATCGTGGGCATGACGAACAGACGCACCAGCGTCACGTCCCTCATGGGATTGAAATAGACCTCATTGCCCCGGGCGTCAGTGGTAATGTGGCCGCGTTTTCTCATTTCCATGAACAGCTCTTCTTCCGTGGTGTTGTTGCGTCCAATGCGCCGGCCCGCCGGCAGCCAAGCCGACGGGTCCGAGACGCACGTAGCTCCCGGACCCCTCGAAACGAGGGATCCGAAAGACCAGGGTTACTGCTACTCGTCCAGGTAGCCGGCCTGAACAAAGACGCGGGTCCACTGATCCAACGTCTTGTCCAGCGCTTCCTGTGCGGTGCCTTCGCCGCGTACGACGTACGCTCCGACGCTCTTGCTGTAGCTCTCGAGGAGCTGTCCGTACTCGGGAACCGCCCAGAAGTCGCGGAAGATTTCCATGGACTCTTTGAACGCCGGGTTGTACGGAGTTGCATTCAGGAAGGTGTCGGACTCCAGGGTCTCAATGTGGGTGGTATATCCACCGAGACGCGCCCATTCCTGCTGAACCTCGGGGCGAATGAACCACTCGAGCCACTTCATAGCCGCAGCCTTCTTGTCCGAGTAGGTTACGACCGAGGCGCCCTGACCGCCGAGAGCGGTGTAGTGATTGATGTTGCCGTTCACACCCTCTTGCGGCGGCGTGACGAAGTAACCGGTGTCCTCAGCGAAGGGGTTCGTCGCCTCGTTGGCCAGAGCCGGGAGGAAGGCGAAGAAGTTACAGGTCATGGGGACAATGCCCGCCGTGAAGGCGTCGTTGGCCTTGACATAGAAGGCGTCGCCGAAGCCCGGCGGCGTCATGTCGAAGAGCTCCTTGTAGAACTCAATACCGCGGACCGATCCAGGTCCGTTCAGGATACCCTCCAGCTCATACGTCTGGTAGTCGCCCAACGAACCGCCGAAGCTCCATTGCGACTGCTCACCGAACATGACCAGCGAGTCGTAGCCGTTGTCGCCGTAGATGGAGATACCGTAGAAGCCGTTGTCGGGATCGTGGAAGAACTCTGCGATGTCGCGCATCATCTCCCAGTCTTCGGGAACGTCGAGCTCGTAGCCGTACTCTTCTTCGAAGGCGGCCATGTTCTCGGGATCCTCGAAGAGATCCTTGCGGTAAGCCCATCCAAGAGCGTCACCTTCGGCCGGGACGGCGTAGTAGCGCTCGGAGCCCTTGGGCCACTCGGCGTACGCCTGCATCGACGCTTCGGTGAAGTCCTGGTCGACGTTGTTCTCCTTCACCCAATCGGTGAGCTCAACGTAGTGACCGCCTTCAGCCATGGTTCCAACGTCCTGACTGTCGCCAATGATGATGTCCCAGGCGTCGCTGCGGGCGATCATCTCGACGTTGTACTTCTGTACGAAGGTCTCCCACGGCGTCTGCTCCACGATTACTTCAATGCCGGTCTCCTCCGTAAAGTCTTCGGAAAGCCTTTGCAGGAAGTCCGCCGGCGCCCACTGTGCCCAGTGGATCGTGATGAAGTCGGGATCCGCCTCGCCCATGTCGTCGCCGCCTTCTCCTTGTCCGCCGGCGAGTACGAGCGCGGGAACCAGCAGTGAGAAAATCAGTGCCAGTAGAATAGCCTTTCTCATCTGCACACTCCTTTTTGGTGAGTTCTTTCTACTTGCGGAGACGTCATCATCAAGACTGCACAACGACGGTCCCGACGATCATGCCAACGGCTGTCTCGGCAAGCGTTTACCCTGTGTAATCCCCATCTGATGCCTGGTACGGTCGCGCTCATCAGTGCAGCTTCCTTGCGGATTCCCGCTCGACCAGCCATGGCCGCAAGATCGCGTGCTCCGGTGCTTCTCCCTGGCCTTCGAGGCGTCTCAGGAGAACCTGCGCGCCAATATCAATCATCTTGTCGATGGGTTGATGCACGGTTGTGAGGGCGGGAATAACGATCGACGCGGCATCGATGTCATCGTATCCCACCAGTGAAATCTCGCCCGGGACGGTGACTCCCAGGCGATAGAGCAACCGCAGAATGCGGATTGCCTTGAAGTCGTTGGATGCGAAGATGGCCGTCGGCCGCTCCGGCCGCCGCAGAAGATCCAGAAGCTCGGGGCTCTCTCCCCGATGCCAGGATTCCTCATCAATCGTAACGATAAGCTCCGGATTGACGGGAATGCCCCTGGACGTGAGCGCCTGAAGGTAGCCCTGCTTTCGCCCCCGCTCGGCACTGGTGAAGTCGGACGTAAGAAAGGCAATGCGATCGTGCCCGAGAGCGAGAAGGTAGTCGACGACGAGCTGACCTCCGTAGACGTTGTCCAGGCCGACCGTGTCGATCTGCTCCGAGGTCGGCTGACTGTCGACCAGAACGATGGGAAGATCGGTCTTCGAAACCGCCTTCACGATGTTGGAAGTGTCTTCCTGGGCGCCGATGCAGAGAATGCCTTCCACATTGCGGTACCGCATGGCGTTCAGGAACGCGTCTTCCCGCGACGGATCGTTGTCTGCGTTGGAGATGATGGAGCTGAACCCGTAACGCTCGAAGAGGCGGTCGGCGTACCAGCAGGCGTTGGCGTAGTAGGGATTACGGATGTCCTGCATGATGATGCCGATGGTGTGAGTCTTGCCCCGCGATAGACTGCGAGCGATCTCGTTGGGCCGGTAGTCGAGCTCCTGAACGGTGTCCAACACCAGCCGTCGGGTTCGGTCGGAAACCGGACCGCTGTTGTTCAGTACTCGCGAGATGGTGCTCTTCGACACGTTGGCCCTCTCGGCGATATCCTTGATGGTAACCTTCACCCCCGGCCCTTTCTGCGATCCGCCTGCCGCGCGCCGCCCGTCGCCATCCTGCGCGACGATACCGGCGCAATGAAACCGGTTCCCAGGAAGTGACGCTTTTGTCTCATTGCGACCCAGAGTATCCGCCGCGAAATGCGTCATTTCGCACCCACCTTCCCAAGAAGCTTACCTGTTTTGGATCATGTTGAGCTTCAAAGGACCCTACTTCTGGAACCGGTTCCTCCATGCTACCACCGTTTCGGCAGGTGTCAAGGAAAAACTTCCGCGGCGTGAAAGGAAAACTTGGAGGGTTTTTGTCGACTACTGCGGAATCCGCCCTTACAATCGGGGCATTCCATCAGGACCGTACCGAAAGGAGGCACGGATGAAAGTCGGTGTGTTCAGTTTTGTGTTTCAGGATCTCTTGTCCTACGACGATGCTCTGGATTGGATTGCCGGGACCGGCGCGGAAGCCGTTGAGGTTGCCGCCGGAGGGTGGCCGGCGGAGTTCGGGACGCGCTACTGCAATCCCGCGGAGCTCCTGCCGAATGACACGAAGATCGCGGAGTGGAAGAAGAAGGCGGATGACCACGGCCTGGAGATCACCGCGCTGAGCTGCCACGCCAACGTCCTCCATCCGGACAAGGCGATCCGGGAGAAGCATCAGGCGGAGCTGCGCGACACCGTGCGCCTGGCAGGCAAGCTCGGCGTGCGCCGCGTTGTAACCTTTTCGGGTTGTCCTGGAGACAGCGACGACGCGAAGTATCCAAACTGGATCACCTGCCCCTGGCCGACGGACTTCTCCGAGCTCCTGGAATGGCAGTGGAACGAGAAGATCATTCCCTTCTGGAAGGAAGAGGTGAAGTTCTGCGCCGACAACGGCGTGGATATGGTCAGCCTGGAGCCCCATCCGGGCTTCTCCGTCTACAATCCCGAAACACTGCTGAAGTTGCGGGATGCCGTGGGGCCGGTTATCGGCGCGAACCTCGATCCGAGCCACCTCTTCTGGCAGGGGATCGATCCCATGGCGGCCATCCGCGCCCTCGGCGACGCGATCTACTACGTCCATGCCAAGGACACCATTGTCGACCATCTCAACACGCAGGTGAACGGCGTCCTGGACACCAAGCCCTACTCGGACGAGGCGCATCGCTCCTGGCTCTTCCGCACCGTCGGCTACGGGCACGGCATGAAGTTCTGGAAGGACTTCGTGAGCAACCTGCGTCTGGTCGGGTATGACTACGTCCTCAGCCTGGAACACGAGGACAGCCTCATGTCGCTTCGGGAAGGCCTGGTGAAGGGCGTCGACTTCCTCAAGGAGGTCACTCTCACCGATCCGAAGGGCCAGCCCTGGTTCGACTGACCCGGCGCACGTGACGCGGCGCCGCCCGGCCGGCTGATTCTCGTAGCATGACCCCGGGGCCCCGCGCAGTGGCGGGCCCCCGCGCACTGCAGGGGTCCCCCGCGACGTGGCACGGCAGGCCCCGCGTGGCGGCCGCGCGGCGCCGCCACCTCCACCTCGCCCATCCCCGCTTGCGCGTTCCCGAATTCCGCCCTTACAATACGTGGTGCCGTGCACACGGGTGCACGCCGGTGCCTCGCGTGGCAGTTCGCACGTGAGTGGAACCGGTACCTGCCCGTATGAACGGCCGAAGCAACCGGAGCGGCCGCCGGCCGCAGCCCTTCGAACGGCCAATGGCGGAGCTGAACGGTATCCGAATCAACTGACACTTCAACAAGGGGGTCAACCATGGCAAAGGTATTGCGCTACGGGATGGTTGGTGGCGGCCCTGGCGCCTTCATCGGGGATGTCCACCGGAAGGCGGCCGCCTTCGACGGTTTCGCCGTGCTGACGGCAGGCGCCTTCTCCACGTCCTTCGACAAGACAAAGCAGACGGGTGAGGAGCTCGGTCTGGATGAGTCACGACTCTACAAGGACTACAGTGAGATGGCGCAGCAGGAGGCGAAGCGCGACGACGGCATCGACTTCGTCTCGATAGTCACGCCGAACAACACCCACTATCCAATTGCGAAGGCCTTTCTCGAACAGGGCATTCACGTAATCTGCGACAAGCCCCTGACAACGAGTCTGAAGGACGCCGAGGAGCTGCAGAAGCTCGCCCGGGACAAGGGTCTGCTCTTCGCGGTCACCTACACCTACACGGGCTACCCGATGGTCAAGCACGCCCGGCACATGATCCAGAACGGAGAGATCGGGGAGATCCGCTTCGTCAACGCGGAGTACGCCCAGGACTGGCTGGCAACTCCCATGGAGAAGGAAGGCCTCAAACAGGCGGAGTGGCGAACCGATCCCAAGCAGACCGGCATTGCCAACTCTGTGGGCGACATCGGTACCCACGTCGAGAACATGGTCTCCTACCTGACCGGCCTGAAGATCAAGCGCCTCTCGGCGCGTCTCGACTCCTTCGTGGAGGGACGGACCCTGGATGACAACGCCACCGTCATGGTGGAGTACGACACCGGCGCCAAGGGGCTCTACTGGGTAAGCCAGATCGCAATCGGCGGGGACAACGCCCTGCGGGTGCGCGTCTACGGAACCAAGGCCGCCGTCGAGTTTGTCCAGGAGGACCCGGATCACCTCAAGGTGAGCGTCCTCGGCGGGCCCGACAAGATCCTCTCTCGCGGTCGCGACGACCTGGCGGAGAACGCGGCTAAGTACCCGCGGGTACCGGCGGGGCATCCCGAGGGCTTCTTCGAGGCCTTTTCCAACATCTACAAGACCTTCGCCGAAGGCGTCATGGAAGCGAAGGGCGGCAAGAAGGTCACCGACGACGACTTCGACTACATTGGCGTTGCCGGCGGCGTCGACGGCGTCCGCTTTATTGAGAAGTGCGTCGAGAGCTCAAAGGCCGGCGCCAAGTGGGTAGACGTCTAGAAACGGTTGGACATGTACCGGGCTGTATCGCGCTGCGGTCCCGCGCGTGAGGCGCCCGAGATAACCAAAGAGAGCACAAGGAGACATTCATGGCACGACCAGTAACACTTTTCACCGCACAGTGGGCGGACCTGCCCTTCGAGACGATGTGTGAGAAGGCCAAGTCCTTCGGCTACGACGGCCTCGAGATCGCGAGCTGGGGAGACCATCTCGACCTGGAGAAGGCGGCGAAGGATCCCAAGTACGTGGAAGATAAGAAGGCAATGCTGAAGAAGCACGGCCTCGGCTGGTGGGCAATCGGTACCCACATCATCGGGCAGGCCGTCGCCGACTACGAGGATCCGCGCATTAACGCCTTTGTCCCGGAGAAGCATCACGGCAAGCCCGATCAGATCCGCGACTGGGCGGTCGAGCAGATGAAGTACGCCCCGGCGGCAGCCAAGAACATGGGCGTCGATGTCATCACCGGCTTCACCGGCTCACCGATCTTCAAGTACGTCTACTCCTTCCCGCCGACAAGCGACAAGGATGTATCCGACGGCTTCAAGAAGATCGTCGACCTCTGGAGCCCCATCTTCGACGAGTTCGACAAGCACGGCGTGAAGTTCGGCCTTGAGATCCATCCAGGTGAGATTGCCTTCGACTACTACAGCTGGGAGCGCCTCCTCGAAGAGTTCAAGGGACGCAAGACCCTCGGCATCAACTTCGATCCGAGCCACCTGGTCTGGCAGGGCATGAAGCCGGAGCTTCTGATCCGGGACTTCCCCGATCGCATCTACCACGTCCATATGAAGGACGCCGTGGTGAAGCTCGACGGCCGCGCCGGCATCCTGGGCTCGCACCTGAACTTCGGCGACCTCCGCCGGGGCTGGAACTTCGTCTCAATCGGCCATGGCGATGTGAACTTCGACTTCATCATCCGGGAGCTCAATGCCATGGGCTACGAAGGTCCGCTGTCCGTCGAGTGGGAGGATAACGGCATGGACCGCGAGTTCGGCGCCACCGAATCGTGCCGGCGCGTGAAGGAGCTGAACTTCTCCCAGTCCACCACCGCCTTCGACAAGGACATGGGCAAAAAGTAACGCACGGAGTTCAACTGCTGCCCACAGGGGCAAGAAGTAGCCCCTGATGACGGCAGGGCTGCGGTTGAGCCGCAGTCCTGCCCTGACGGGACGACTGGAATCAGGGCCCCCGCGCCGGTTCGCCGGGCGGGGGCGTTTTGTCTGCTCCCGGGAAGGCGGCCGGACCGCTATCAGACCGGAATCTCCTTTTCTCCGTTCATGTGTTCCGAGAGCTCTCGACGGTGTAGTGTTGGAATTGAATCATCACGGCTGCACCGTTACCATCGTCCTGAATTCAGAAGCGGGTGAGCCCCGCGACGAGCCCCACACCTTTGAGAAACTTGCGCAAACGCATAAAATGGAGTACACCGTGACCGACGGCTCCTGATCGAGGAACCACAGGTATCGCGCAGCACCGCGCCACTGAAGTCCGGGCGATCGAGCCCGGAGGAGATATATATGCGAATTCGTACCGCCCTCATTGTTCTCGTATTGATAACGGTTGTGAGCCTGATTGGAGGCACCGCCCTCGCGGTCTTCACCATTCGCGACTTCAATCGGGCGTGGCAGTACCGGCTCACCGCGCGGGAGGCGGAGGTGCAGGTGTGGCGATTGCAGAGCCGCAGCGCCTCCTTCTTCGATGCCGGGGACCCCATGGCCGCCTACGACGGCTGGACAAGCGCCGTGGAGGACTACCGCGTCACCCACAACAACCTCTTCGCCTCCCGACAGGCCGTCGACAGCCTGGGTCCGGAGGTCCGCGAGCAGGCGGATGCACTGGAGAGCTTCTACGAGAGCGTCGGCGAGCAGATCGAGGAGATCCGCACGACCATCAGCGACATCTCCCTGGAGTACGGAGACATCTTCGACCGGAGTCTTGCGGCGCAGCTGCGCGACGACGATACCCGCTTCGACCTCCAGGGGCTGCAGCAGCAGCTGCGCAGTCTCGCAGTCACCCTGGACGAGACGGAGACGCGTATCATCAACAACCTGGCGGAGCTCCAGGATCAGGCCCTCAATGAGATGCAGCGGCAGCGGCTCCTCATCTTCGCGGTGGCCATCGGGGCGATCCTCGTCATCGTCATCCTGTATGTGCTCTTCTTCGCCCGCCACCTCTACCGGCGCCTGCGACGCCTTCAGAGCGCCTTCTCCTACCTCTCCGAAGGGGACTTCACCGTGGCGCTGAACCCCCGGGGCCGCGACGAGATTGCCGAGCTCTCCCGGGAGATCCAGCAGTACATGAACGACTTCGGGTACGTCATCCACTCGGTGCAGGACATCATCAACCGCTCCATCGAGCTGAAGGAGACCCTCTCCAACACCGGGGAGGAGTCCGCCGCAGCGGTGGAGGAGATGAACGCCAACATCCGCTCGATCGAGAAGCAGATCAACGATCTGAAGACGAACATCGACAGTACAGGCACCTCCGTCTCGGACATCTTCACCCGCCTCCAGGAGCTCTCCACCGAAGTGGAGAGTCAGTCCTCGGCGGTGAGCCAGTCGACCGCGGCGGTCGAGGAGATGGCCGCCTCAATCGACAACGTTGCACGCATTACGAGCGAGCGGACCAACGCCTCGGACAAGCTGGTGGAGGTAACCGGCACCGGGAGCGAGAAGGTTCAGGCAACGAACGAGGTCATCCAGGAGATCGCCCAGTCGGTGCAGAACGTCGTCGAGATCATTGAGATCATCAACAACATCGCCTCTCAAACCAACATCCTGTCGATGAATGCCGCCATCGAAGCGGCCCACGCCGGCGAGTACGGCCGCGGCTTCGCCGTCGTTGCCGAGGAGATCCGCAACCTCTCCAGCTCCACCAACGAGAACGCCAAGCGCATCAAGGAATCCCTCAAGCGCATCACCGACAAGGCCTTGAAGGCGCAGGGTCTGAGCACCGAGAGCAGCGAGTCCTTCCGCGCCATCACCGAGGAGGTCGGCACCTTCACGAGCTCCCTGAAGGAGATCTCCTCCACTACCGATGAGCTCTCGGCGGGTACGCAGCAGATGCTCAACACCACCTCGACCCTCTCGGACGCCACGCAACGGATCCGCGACGCCACGACCAACATTGAGACCCAGGCGCGCGACATTGATCAGCGCATGAACAACCTGCAGGGCATATCCGAGCACGTCCGTAACGGCATGGAAGAGATCACTCACGGCACCGACGAGATCGCCCAGGGCATGACCCATCTGAACGAGGTCAGCAAAGAGAACAGTCGTCAAATCGACGAGCTCTCACAGACCGTATCCCACTTCAAGGTCGATGCCTCCCGGTACGCCGCCGAC
>CAZZIE010000059.1:0-25376 GCA_964654185.1 uncultured Spirochaetaceae bacterium
CGACGACGTCCCCCAGAAAGCGGGGCACGTCCATCTGCGGATCGAGTTTTCCGCTCAGCGCGCGCTTCCAGATCTTCGCACCGGGACGGTCGGCGAAGAGGCCGAGCATGTGCCGCAACACCACGCGGGGATGACGCCCTCTCGCCTGCACCGATTCGATGTAGGGAATCATCTCTTCGATCACCCGGCGTCGCGTCGGAGATTCCGTGGTCGCTCCGAAGAAGACGCGATCGACATCCCGAAGCCAGAAGGGGCGCTCGTAGGCGCTGCGCCCCACCATGACGCCGTCGACGCGATCGAGGTGGTGCCTGACTGCCTCCACCCCGCCGATGTGACCGTTGATCTCGACGGTCAGCTCGGGAAACTCTTCCTTGAGCCGGTAGACATCGTCGTATCGGAGAGGGGGGATCGATCGATTCTCCTTGGGATTCAGACCGTTGAGGATCGCAATGCGCGCATGGACTATGAAGCGATCCGCCCCGGCCCGGGCGACCGTCGCCACGAACCCGGCCATTTCCTCGTAGCTTTCACGCCCGTCGATCCCGATGCGGTGCTTCACCGTGACGGGACGGTCCGTGGCTCCCTTCATGGCTTCCACAATGCGGGCGACGCGGTCGGGTGCGGCCATCAAACACGCGCCGAAGGAGCCGTTCTGCACGCGGTCGCTCGGACACCCGACGTTGAGATCGAACTCATCGTAGCCGTAGTCCGCGGCAATGCGCACGCTTTCGGCGCACGCCTCCGGATCGTCGCCGCCGATCTGGAGGGAAAGAGGCCGCTCCTCCGGATCGAAGGAGAGGAGCCAGTCTCGGTCGCCGTGAATGATGGCGCCGGTCGTAATCATCTCCGTATAGAGGAGGGCGTGCCTGGTGAGCCGTCGCGCGAAATAGCGATAGTACCGATCCGTCCAGTCCATCATGGGCGCGACACTGAGCAGCCAATGCGGTGTCGGGGCGGCGTGTTCAGCCTGTACGAGGGGAGCTGGATGACTCATGATTCGTTCGTGTATTCGTCCGGCTCTGGAGATTCACCGGTCGCTCGACGAAGCCTCTTCCCGGCTAATGGTTTCACGGGCGCGCGTCAGGGTCTCTCGGTAACGCCGTTCCAACGCCTCGTTGGCGTTGGTGAGCTCGTTCACGACCCGCTCAGTCCAGTCAAGGTATTCAATGCGGCGCTGCCGTGTCCAGTTAGCCGGCGGCGCCTCCGCAATGTCCTCAACATTGCTCGTCTTGTCGGCCAGCTTGATCTGCGTAGCGCCGTCGCTCACGTCGGCGGCGTGCAGCACCTGGCGTCGTTTGCGCTCCGCCTTCGGCAGCGACTTGTCGTCGGTGACCTCGAGGACCAGAGCGGTGATCTCGTCTCCGAACTCCCGGCGCAGCTCTTCCGCCGTCGCATCCGTATCTTCGAGGGTGTCGTGAAGGAGAGCGGCACAGAGCACCTCGACGTTGTCGATTCCGCCGACCGAGGCGAGATACCAGGCTACCCGGATGGGATGATTGACGTAGGGAACCCTGAGGTCACCTTTGCGCGTCTGATAGGAGTGGTGGCGCGCGCTGAAGTCCGCCGCCTTCAGGAGCAGCGCGCTTGCCGGCAGAGCCGCCTGCAACTGATCAGGACCGGATGCACTCATGGCTTCAGAAGCACCTTACCCGCGGTAAGGCGTCCCTGCAGACGCTCATGGGCATGCGCAGCCTCACCGAGCGGCCAGGTCTCACCGATCCGAACCTGGAGGCGACCGGAGCGCACCCACTCGAGAACTGAAGCAGCGCGGTCATGGAGCTCCTGATCCTCCGCGACGTAGTGCATGAGTGACGGGCGCGTGAAGAAGAGCGATCCCTTACGGGAGAAGATGCCGGGATCGAGCGGCTCGATCTTGCCGCTCGACTGGCCAAAGGAGACGAGCATCCCCCGGCGTCGCAGACAATCCATACTCCCCGGAATGGTGGTCCGGCCTACGGAGTCGTAGACCACGTCGACCCCCGCTCCGTGGGTTTCCCGGGAGATCACCTCGGTGAAGTCCTCTTCCGTGTAGAGAATCGGCCGATCACACCCGGCCTCCATGGCGAGCTTGGCCTTGTCCGAGGTCGACACCGTCCCGAAGACGTAGGCACCACGCATCTTGCAGATCTGCGTCAGTAGAAGACCGACGCCACCGGCGGCGGCGTGAATCAGCACCCGAGAGCTTTCGCCGACGGGAAAGGTATCCACCGCGAGATAGTGAGCCGTCATGCCCTGGAGCATGATTGCCGCCCCGACGTCGGTATCGACCTCATCCGGAAGCGGAACGAGCCGTCGCGCCGGGACGACGACGTACTCGGCGTAGGAACCGGGCGCATCCGTCCAGGCAACGCGATCGCCCGGGGAAACTTCGCTCCCCTCCGGGCCCACAGCCTCGACGGTACCCGCTCCCTCGAGCCCCGGGGTAAAGGGAAGCTCCTTCGGATAGAGCCCGGTTCGATGGTAGGTATCAATGTAATTGACCCCCGCCGCCTCGACCCGGACGAGGGCCTCATCGGGACCCGGGGACGGATCGGTGAGCTCCTCCAGGCGCATGACCTCGGGCCCGCCGAGCTCGTGGACGCGTATCACCTTCATGAGTCGATAATATCCGCGCCTTGCAGCTTCGTCAAAAAGAACCTACTCAGAACCGTGTTGACGGTGAACCGGCAAGTTCAGTTGCGAACAGAGCTTAGCGTGTTTGATCAGCGAGAAGCGACGTTCGCGCCCCCGAAGTGCACCAAGTCACGATACCGTCGTGGTTTCCGCCGACTGCTATCAACAGGGTTACGGGTAGGTTCCGCTATGCTGGGGCAGCCGTTTCCGGCACCGGCGCATCGGCGAGAATCTTGCCGGCTCCCAGGCAGATGTCTCCCCGGTAGAAGACCGAGAACTGCCCCGGGGCAACGCCGCGATCGGGCTCCGCCATGCGAACCCGCGCTACGCCCTGCCCCTCCGCGTCGCTCGCTTCGTCGTAGCTGAGCTCCGCATCCGCCAGATCGGGGCCGTGGCGAAGCTTCACCTGCAGGGGTCCCTCCGTCGGCGCACCGTTGATCCAGTGGAGCTCGCCGCTGCGAAAGGAGTCGCGCGCTTGCTCCCCAACGTTGCACCGATGCGATACGTAGACGACGTTGGCACTCACATCCTTTCCGACGACGTACCAGGGACCGTTGCCCAGACCGAGCCCCTGTCGCTGCCCGACGGTATGGAACCAGTACCCCTGGTGCCGGCCGAGGACCCGGCCGCTCTCGAGCTCGACGATGTCGCCGGGCCGCTCTCCCAGGTAGTGGCGAACGAACTCCGGGTAGCGGAGCTTCCCGAGGAAGCAGATACCCTGGCTGTCCTTCCGGTTCATTGGCGCGAGCTCGGCCTCCCGGGCGAGGCTGCGAACCTGCTCCTTCGTGAGGTCGCCGATGGGAAAGAGAATGCGCGAGAGCTGCTCCTGCGTGAGATGCGAAAGGAAGTAGGTCTGATCCTTCACGGGGTCCGGGGCGCGACGCAACAGTGGCACCGGGCCGGTGCGATCCACCCTGGCGTAGTGACCGGTCGCCACGAAGTCGAAGCTTGCGTCGACGGCATCGTAGAAGGCACCGAACTTGATCCGGGCGTTGCAGAAGATGTCCGGGCTCGGCGTCCGTCCCGCCTTCAGCTCGGCAACGGCATAGGATACGACGCGATCGTAGTACTCAATCTGCAGAGGGACGACCTCCAAAGGCACGTCGAGATCGCGGCACACGTCCCGGGCGTAGGAGAGGTCCTCCTCCCAGGGGCAGTGACCCAGGTAGGACATCTCGTCCTCGAGCCAGATTTTCAGGTAGTACGCGCGAAGGTCCCGATGACCCTGCTGCTTGAGTCGCGCCAGGGCGGTGGCACTGTCGACTCCTCCCGAAAGGAGGATAGCAATTCTCATACCGATATATATTTAAAGGTATCCGCTTGCGTTTTCAATGGGTACATTGTGTGGCAGGCTTGACCGGCGGGACCTGGACACCGGATACGGGGCTTACGAAAGGCTCGGGGTCACGGCCGCCGCCCGGAATGAACGGGAACTATGCCGAAACCTTGATTGCATAGGTTGAATACATAGGTTGATTGGATAAGGGGCACAGGCTTCATGAAAGATCGATCGATTGGTATTGGCGACATCTCCCTATACATACCGTCACCGGAGATTCACCTCGACGAGTTGCTGGAGCACAGGGTCGGACAGCGGCCGGATCTTGAGCGGCGCCTGCGCCGCGCGGTGGACTCCACCGGCCAGGTGTCCATCCGGTATCCGGAGCTGTGGGAAGACTCCGCAACGCTCAGCGCCGAGGCGGTGAGCACCCTTGCGAGCCAGGGGAACGACCTCGGCGGGGTTCGATACCTCGCCGTCGGCACCGAGACGTCGGTAGATCATTCCAAGCCCATTGCGGCATACGTTCAGGGGATGATGCAGCAGAGCGATGTTTCCATTCCAAGCAGCCTGTCGACCTTCCAGGTCCAGCACGCCTGTGCGGGTGGAACCATCGCTATGCTCAGCGTCGGCGCGCTGCTGAAAGCGGCTCCTCGCGACAACGAGCAGGGCCTCGTTGTCTGCAGCGACATTGCGCGCTACGCAGTACCGTCCACGGCGGAGATCACCCAGGGCGCCGGATCGGTAGGGCTCCTGATCGAGAGCAACCCGCGGCTCCTGGAGCTCGACATCACCAGCCAGGGCTACGCCTCCCAGGATGTGGACGACTTCTTCCGCCCCCTCGGATCAACCATTGCCAAGGTGAAGGGCGGATACTCGGTTCAGTGCTATAACGAAGCGCTCGAGGCGGCATTCGAGGACCACGCAGACCGGCTGGAGATGGACCCGAAGGAGCTCCTCCTCTCGACGGATCTCTTCGTGCTGCACGTACCCTTCTACCGCATGGCCATCACCGCCATGCACAGGCTCATCCAGAAACACACCGGATATGACGCGGAAGCCATTGACGCCTTTCTCGAAGAGCGCGGCTTCGACGCCTCCCTCCAGCCCATCCGCCGCATCGGTAACATCTACTCCGGCTCCGCCTACATGGCGCTCTACTTCCTGCTGCACCAGCAGTTCCAGAAGCACGGCGACGCCATTGTCGGGAAGCGGCTGATGCTCGGCTCCTACGGCTCCGGCAACACCATGATCGTGCTCTCGGCGCGCGTCGCGGAAGGCGCTCCGGAAGTTATCCGCAGTTGGGACGTAGACCGAGTGGTAAAGGGGAGTCGCCACGCCGACCTGCCGACGTACGAGCAGTTCATTGAGGCGCCCCTCTGCCCGGAGGAGTACGCCAGGCGCCTCGACGTAAGCGCTATCCCCGCCGACTCGTTCTACCTCAGCGGCGTACGAGAAGACGGATATCGAGAGTATGTCTACAAGCGGTAAGAGCTCCCAGGGAACGCTGGATCCACAGATTTCTGAAGGCGACCTCAGCACGCGGAAGGCGCAGCACCTCGACATCTGCATTCGTGCCGATGAGTACGCCGTGGAGTCGGGAGCCACCGGCTTCGAGCACGTCTCCTTCGTGCACCGGGCGCTTCCCGAGATCGCCATGGAGGAAGTGGACACCGGGATGGACTTCCTGGGCTACCGTTCACGCCTTCCGCTCTTCATCTCCTCCATGACCGGCGGTTCCGCCGAAGGCTACAACGTCAACAAGCAACTCGCCCGGGCCGCCCAGGAGGCGGGAGTCCCGGTGGGCATGGGATCCATTCGCATTCTCTTTCGGAAGCCGGAGGTGCTGGATCACTTTCGCCTCAAAGAGCTTGCGCCGGACGTGCCGGTCTTCGCCAACATCGGCGGCGTCCAGCTGCGCGACATGGAGCACGCTTCGATCATCGAGATGGTGAAGCGCCTGGAGGTCGACGCCCTGGCGGTACACCTCAATCCCGGCCAGGAGCTCTTCCAGCCCGACGGCGACCGCGATTTCCGCGGCGTTCTGGACGGGATTGAGCGCTTCTGCAGGGCGTCGCCGGTACCGGTAATGGTGAAGGAAACAGGCTTCGGCATCTCCCCCTCACTGGTGCGAGAATTGTTGAAGCGCGGCGCCGCCTTCGTGAACATTGCCGGCAGCGGCGGAACGAACTGGGTACGGGTGGAGTCGCACCGCCTCCCCGCCGAGGTTCGGGAAGCGGCGGAGGAGTTCGACACCTGGGGGCTGCCGACGGCAGTCGTTCTTGCGGCGCTGGAAGGGGAAACCGACCGTGTTCTCGCCTCCGGGGGAATGCGCACCGGCCTGGACCTCGCAAAGGCGACCGCCATGGGCGCCCGTCTCTCCGGCTTTGCCCTCCCCATGGTGCGCGCCGTTACCGAGGGCGGGGTAGACGGTGTGCTTGGCTACATCGAGCATCTCGAGACGGTCCTGCGAAATGCGATGGTTCTGACGGGATCTCGCACCCTGACGGACCTGCGCCGGTGCCGCCTCATGCGCTCCCGCTCCTTCTCCGACGCCGTCGCCTCCCTCCGCTCCGCCGACGGCGATCCCACCGGCGGAGCCGCCTCATGACTCCCGCTTTCCGGAAGCTCCCCATCCGGGAGCGCACCACCGCCCTTGCGGAGGAGGCGGATCTCACGGAGGAGCAACGCCGGGTCCTCTTCAACGAGGAGACCCTCGACCTCGCCGACGTCATGGTGGAGTCCGCGGTCGGGACCCTGCCGCTGCCGCTGGGGATCGTCGCGGAAGCCCTGGTGGATGGGACCCGTTACACCGTCCCCATGACGACGGAAGAGCCCTCGGTCATTGCCGCGGCGGGCTTCGCCTGCCGGCTCATTTCCCGGAACGGCGGCTTCACCACCAGTGCCGACGATCCCGTCATGACGACACAGATCCTGGTCGAGAACGCCGACGACCGCGCCGAAGAGCGCCTCTCCGCGCGACGTGAGGAGGTCATCGCCGCGCTCAAGCCGGTTCTCGCCTCCATGGAGAAGCGCGGCGGCGGCTTCCGCGGCGTGGAGACGCGGCGTCTCGGCACCGACGCGGTCAGCGGTGCGGCCACCGGTGCGGCCGGCGCCGGGCCCTCCGAAGCGCCGCTCCCCGCCGCGAGGGGCGGTGCGCCGTTGCTTGTGGTCGAGTTCCACATCGACGTGCGCAACGCCATGGGAGCAAACGTTCTCAACACCGCCGCCGAAACGGTCCGCCCTCTGATTGCGGAGATCACCGGCGGCACCGCCCTCATGGCAATCCTCACCAATGCGGGCCGAAGACGCCGTGTGCGAACGTCCTTCCGCCTGCCCGTGCGTCACCTCGCCCGCGGCGGCCTCGACGGCCACGAGGTTGCCCGCCGCCTGGAGGTCGCGGCGCTCTTCGCCGACCGCGATGAGAACCGCGCCGTCACGCACAACAAAGGGATCATGAACGGCATCACCGCCGTGACCCTCGCCACCGGCAACGATACCCGCGCCGTCGAGGCCGCCGCTCACGCCTACGCGGCTCGGTCCGGACGTTACCGCTCCCTGAGCAGCTTCACCCGGGAGGGCGACGAGCTGGTCGCCTCGCTGGAGCTGCCCCTCGCCCTCGGCACCGTCGGGGGTGCGGTGAGCTTCCATCCCGGGGCGCGCGCCGCCCTGCGGATTCTCGGCGAACCCTCCGCCGACGAGCTCGCCCGGGTTGTGGCATCGGTCGGTCTGGCTCAGAACCTCGCCGCCATGTGGGCCCTCGTGACCGAGGGTATTCAGCAGGGGCACATGCGGCTCCACGCCCGGCGGGTTGCATGGCGCGCCGGCGCCCGGGGCCACGAGATCGAGAACCTCGCCGGGATGCTTCAGGAGCGCGGTGTCTTCAACGTGGAGGAGGCGCGCCGTCTCTTCGAGTCGGGAGGCCGACCATGACCGGGAGCGATGCCGACGCGCAGGTGACCGTGCGCGCCTTCGCCAACCTGGCGCTGGTGAAGTACTGGGGCAAGGCGGATCGCGCGCGCAACCTCCCGGCGACGCCGAGTATCGGCGTGAACCTGGAGGAACTCTCGCTGGAAACAGTGGTACGGCCTGCGGGCGGGGATCGGACCGTTGACATCGACCCTGAAGACTTTCGCGTGATAGTGAACGGTGAGATGCAGCCGGCCGAGCGGTATGGCGACTTCATGCGCGCCTTTCGGGAGGCGACCGGATACGACGGCGTCCTGGAGGCGGAGAGCGTCGGCTCCTTTCCGCAGGGAGCGGGGCTGGCGAGCTCCGCGGCGGGATTCGCGGCCCTGGCCGTGGGCTGCGCCGAGATCGCGGCGAGGAACGGCGGCCGCCGCCTCGACCGGAATGAGCTCTCCGCAGTGGCGCGAGTCGGCTCGGGCTCCGCGGCGCGCGCAGTAGTCGGGGGATTCTCCCTGCTGCCTGCCGGCGGTACCCACGCCCACCAGATTGCCCCGGCGGATGCCTGGCCGGAGCTGCGCGTTGTCGTTGCCGTGGTCACCACCGCCGCGAAGGCCACGCCCTCCCGGGACGCCATGGAGTCGACGCGGCGGACATCGCCCTACTACGCCGCCTGGGTTCAGGACGCCGCGGAAGTGGCTGCGGAAGCGGAAGAGCGGATTGCGGCGAGGGATATCGAGGGGCTCGGCGAGCTCATGCGCGTGAGCTACCTCCGCATGCACGCAACCATGCTCGCCGCGCGGCCGCCGATCCGGTACTGGCTTCCCGGCAGCCTGGAGCTCCTCGCCGTCTGTGACGAGCTTCGGCGGCGCGGGATTGCCGCCTTCGAGACAATGGATGCGGGACCGCAGGTGAAGATCCTGACCACCGCGGCGGAGGCTCCGCAGGTGGTTGAGGCGCTCGGAGGGGTCGCCCTGGCGGCGGATCCGCTTGTGTGCCGGATCGCCGACGCCCCGCAAGTGCTCTCGGAGGTGTCGTCGTGAAGTCGGAGGCCCCATCGTGAAGAGCGTAACCGTACCGGGGAATCTCCTCGTTACCGGGGAGTACGTAATCACCGAAGAGGGCGGAATCGGCGTGGCCTGCGCCATCGCGCCCCGAATGGTGGCGTGGATGGAGGATGCACCGGAGCTACGGGTCGAGGGGCGAACCCGTAAGGCGGTCCTGGAGTGGCGGGAAGCCGCCGCGACGGGCGAAGGCGCGGCAGACGCCGCGTCCGCCGCGGGCGGAGGGACCTCGAAGGCGGGGAACCTCCTCGATCGAGTGGTACCCTTTCTGCTGGACCATCGCAGGTCCCGGCGGACCGGCCGCGTGATCGTCGACTCTTCCGCCTTCTTCGGCCCGAACGGCCGCAAGCTCGGCTTCGGATCGAGCGCAGCGGTGACGGTGGCGCTTACGAGCCTCCTCTGCGCGGATCCTCAGACGCCGGACCGGGAGATCCTGGATCTGGCGGTGGCGGCGCATCGGCACGCCCAGGGCGGCAGGGGTAGCGGCTACGACGTGGCTACGTCCCTCTTCGGTGGTGTGGGGCTGTTCACAGGAGGCAGACACCCCTCATGGGAGCCCCTGGACGGTTGGTGGCTCGCACACGGCTCGCTGGTGCTGAACGACCGGCACACCGACACGGTGGACGCCGTACGCCGACACACCGGCTGGCGCGACTCCTTTCCCGAGACGTGGCAACAGCTTCGCGCGGACAGCGAGGCCGCGACCAGGAAGCTCGCCAACGCGAATACCTGGCGCGACGTCAAGGCGGCAATTGTTCACGCACGGCATGTGGGCAGAGAGGTCGGCGCGGCCATCGGTGTTCCGGCGTGCATCGATACCGCCTTCGAGGATCGCCTCCCCGAGGGAGACACGGTATGCAAGACCGTCGGCGCCGGCTCGGAGCTCATGCTCTGCCTGGGCAATCCGGAAGATGCCCATTCCGGCCACGCATACCCGGGAGAGGCAAAAGCGCACTCCCATGTGTTACCGTTGATACCGGAGAAGGAAGGACTGATATGGGAGTGAAAGGTTCCGGCCACGGGAAACTGCTTCTCTTCGGCGAGCACGCTGCGGTCTACGGCTACCCCGCTCTCGGCATTGCTCTCCCGGAGACGGTCGAGCTGGAGATCGAGCACGGCCCCGAATGGAGTCTGGCCAATGTCCCGCGCCGATACCATGCGATTCTGGAGCCCGTTCTGGAACGTCTGGACGCGCACCTCCACGAGCGTTACGGCGCGGATGCCGCCAATCACGCCCGGGGAGCGGTGTGGTTCCACCAGATCGTCCCGACCGGGATCGGCTTCGGCTCTTCCGCGGCGCTCTCCGTCGCCCTTGCGCGAGCCGCTCTCGGAACTGTCCCGGCTGTACAGCGCCACAGCGTGCGCGACCGGGACATGGAAGTGTGGGCCCTGGCCAACGAGCTCGAACGCCTCTTCCACGGCAGTCCCTCCGGCATCGATACCGGCCTGGCGACACTTGGTGGCGCACAGTCCTTCACCTTCGACAAACCGGGGTTGCCCCAGGCGTCGCCGCTTCCGCTTCCGCCGGGGGTGATCGTCGCGGCCGCCACACCCCGGGACTCCGACACCAAGACCCTGGTGGGGGCGTTGAAGGAGCGGGTCCAGCACCGGGAAAAGCGCGTCATCGGGGAGCTTGCGAAGCTGGGGGAGATCGCCCACGAGGCGGACGCCCTGATCCGTTCACCCGACGCCGCCGACAATCTCGCACACCTCGGTGCCCTCGCCGGGCGCGCACACCGCTTGCTTGCGGATCTCGGGCTCTCCACGCCGATCACCGAGCAGTGCCTGGCAACGGCTAAGGAGAACGGCGCCGTGGGCGGAAAGATCAGCGGCGCCGGCGGCGGCGGTGCCTTCTTCGCCGTCTTCGAGGATCCTGCGGCCGCCCTGGAGACGGCGGGAATCCTCCGGGAGATTCTCTCCGGCATCGACCGCGACCTCCCCGTCCGTGTCATCCGGGCCGAGGAAGAGTCGCTGCGGCTCGTCGAAGCGGCGAGTTAGCCGCGGGGCGGACGCGGCCGGGTGCGCGGGGTTCCTGGCTGGCTGGCTGGCTGGCTGGCTGACTGACCTTCCTCCCGGGTCCAACGGCCCGCCCGGGTCCAACGTCCCGCCTGGATTCAACGCCCAGCCTGGATTCAACGTCCCGCCCGGGCCCGACGCCCCCACTGCCGGCGTCGGAGCTACACGTGGAAGTGGCGTTTGAAGTCGACGCGCTTGCTCAGCACGTAGTGCAGATAGAAGGTGAAGGCCGCGATCGGCAGGATCGCCACGGCTACGATTAGTGACCAGTCCAGGGCAATGCTCGTCTCGAGATACGCTTCGACGACGGTTTCGGTTATGACGCAAATCACCGCAATCCCGACGACAATGAAGCCGGCGAGATTCGCGCCAAGGCGTCGAGAGCGGACACTCAAGAACCAGATGGCGACGGCCACCACGGCCACCGCACCGATCAGCGGTACTCCCAGCGGAACGAACCACTCCAGAGCGCCCGAGAAAAGATCCAGGGCCGCCAGGTACCCCGCCGTGACTCCGACGTCGATCAAGAGAATGAGCCCCGGACGCCGCGGCGCGAGAAGAGGGACCGCAGCGTACGCCCACGCAGCGACGAGAGATGCGACGACATACCCCGACCACGTCACGTGGCGGCCTAAGAGCAGATCAGTCGCCAGAACAACTACCAGCGGTGTTGCCACCACGGTCGAGATGATTTGCAGGGCGATCATGCGCCGGATGCGGGTGCGCTCACTCCGGTCCTCCGGTCGCTCGCGATCCTCCTGCGGATAGGCCGGCAGCCGCGGCTCGCCGTGCTCATCGAAGCGCTGGATCGGTGCCTCGCAGAGCGGGCAGTAGTCCGTGTACTCATCGACCTCGACTCCGCAGCGTGAACAGTACGCCATCTGATTTCTCCTCTAACTCGATGCTCCCGCCTCTGATTGCTCCTCCCGTGGAACCGGAGCCGTCACGCTCTCGTCGTTGGTGACCATCTTCACCGGCATGCCGAGAGAACGGAGCGACCGGAAGAAGGTGCGCTCCAGAATGCGGGCCGGCGTCATCTTCCCGAAGGATACCGCCAGAGTGTTCTCGTGGGAGACGACGGCGCAATTGATCTTGGTCGTACGACTCGGGATGGGCACGACCTCGAAGTGATCGATTGCATCCCGCTGTTCCGACGGCATGACGACTCGCCCCAGGTTCGAGAGGCTTCCGGTGTTTGATTGCTCGCCGTAGCGCTGGTGCGCGTACGCCAGCACCAGATCCTTCGCCCCTCGCGGCATGAGCCGCATGGCGGTCCGCGACTCCGGTCGCACGTTCCGGGATACGTAGCGGCTCAACACCTTCGGCGTCGTGTGGAGGCGCATGAAGTGGTGAGCCTGCCGGGCAAGCTCATCCATGGTGTAATGACCCAGGCGCAGGTCGATCTCCGGCTCCACGAAGACGAAGAAGTTCCGCGTCGTTCGAGAGCCGTAGAACCGCCGCAGATCAACCGGAACGAGGATGCGGATCGGCCGGGTCACGTCAGCGGCGGTACTTCCCCGCCCGGCGTAGCCTTCCCGCCCCGCGTGTCCTCCCCGTCCGGCGCGGCTTCCGCCACCCGCCCGGTGTCCGCCGCCGGCGGCAGCACCCGTGGCGGAAGCGCCCAACCCACCGGCAGCGCCGGGGCCCGGCCCTCGCCCCGCAGCACCCTCCAGCTCGGCCGCACCCTCCAGCTCGGTCGCCACTTCCTGATACGCCGAGAAGAGGAGCGCCAGGAGATACTCCGTAACGCTCACCCCGAAGCCGGCCGCCTGCTCCCGCACCGCGTCCGCCGGTACAAGCCCCGTCACGATGTAGTACGCCCCCTGCGCCGAAATGGGAAGGGGCAAATGGTACGCTTTGCGCTGCGCTTTCATGTCGGGTACGGCAGGATCAAAGACACGGAGGAAGCTGTCCTCCAGCTCGTCGGCGTGGACGCCCTCGCCCGGGCGCAGGATGTCTCCCCAGTCCTCCGGCTCCAGCCCGCGGCGGCGGAGGTACTCCGCCGTCAGGGAGCGGAGAAACGCCATGGCACCGGTACCGTCGGAGACCATGTGCGCCACCTCCAATGCTATTCGCCGCCGGTACGCTTTGACTCGAAAGGGAAACATCCCGGCCCCGCCGGTGGCCTTCCACATGCAGGGGTAGCGCGTCTCCGGATATACCCGGGGCGACCGGCGATTCTCCTCCATGTAGTACCAGAAGGCGCCCTTCTTCAAATGAACCTTGAAGACCGGGAAGCGAGGGAGCACCGCCTCAAGGGAGGCCTGAAGCGTCGGCAGATGCACCGCATCCTTCAGCACTACGGCAATGCGAAAGACCGTCGTGAAGTGGCCCGACAGAGCGGGCGGGAAGATCTTGGCCGCGTTATCGAGAGGAAACCAGGTTTGCCGGGAACTCTGCATTTGGGGGTTCCGCCTGTTCCGACTCTACCGGCTTGCTCGTGAATGTGGCAAGATGCCGGAGACGCATGCGCCGACTGAACGTGCTCTTTCTCGAAAGCTTCTACGGCGGCTCCCACAAAGCCTTCGCCGACGGATACGCCGCACGCAGCGCCCACGCGGTCGACCTGCACACCCTGCCGGGACAGGAGTGGCGGCGCCGACAACGCCTCGCCGGTGCCGCCTTCGCCGAGGCCGTGGAAAGCGCGGCGGGGTACGACGCGGTCGTGGCGACCGACCTCATGGACCTGGCCGACTTCACCGCCAGGGTCGGGAGGGCCGTCCCCATCGTCCTCTACATGCATGAAACTCAATGCACCTATCCGCTCCCGAAGGGCCGCGCCCACGACGCCGACACAGTCTTCTTCGACGTGAAGAACACCCGCCTCGCCGAGCGCATTGTGTTCAATTCCTGGTTTCACCGCGGGGCGTTCCTGGAAGCCATTGGACCGCACCTCACAAAGACTCATGAGATCGATGCCGACGGCTGGAACCGCCACGTCCGGGAGCAGTCCACGGTGGTCTATCCCGGCGTCGACGTTGCCGAGGTGCGACGGGTGGCGCGGGCGCACCGGGGTGGGGTGCGGTCGCCGGCGAGCGGCGCGGCCGGCGGCCAGGACACCGGCAGCGAACCGCCAGGCCGCCGGACGCCCAACATCGTGTGGAACCACCGCTGGGAGTACGACAAGAACCCGCCCGCCTTCTTCCGAGCCCTCGACGCCCTGGCGGCGGAGGGCCTCGACTTCACCGTGACCGTTCTCGGAGAGAACCCCCAGGTTCACCCAAAGGAGTTCGAGGAGGCGCGCTCACGCCTGGGAGCGCGGATCCGCCACTTCGGATACGCCGAGGATCGGCGCCGCTACCTGGAGTTGCTTGCGCAAGGGGACATCATGGTCTCGACGTCGAACCAGGAGAACTTCGGCATTGCCACGGTCGAGGCGATTGCCGCCGGGTGCTTCCCGATTCTGCCGCACCGGCTCTCCTACCCGGAGCTCCTGCCGGAGAAGCTCCACGACCGCTGCCTCTACACCTCCCAGCGCAGTCTGGTCGCCATGCTGAAGCGTGCGGTAACCGAGGCGACGGGTCCGGGCGGGGCCGTCGGCCTGCAGGATGCCATGGAGCGCTACGACTGGTCGGTGAGCGCGCCGGCGCTGGATGAGGTGGTAGAAGCGGTTGCGACCCGCGGTGCGGCGGGTGGTGTAAGGGGAGATGCGGCGGGTAGTACAACCGGAGGTGCGGGGGAAGGCGCGGCGGGTGGTTAGCCGCCCTCGTTCATACGCGCCAGAACGCGGTAGAGCGCCTGGGTGCCCTTGCGGGAGAGCCCTTCGGCCTGGGCGGCGACGTAGAACTGCTTTGCCAGCGCCAGCCCCGGCAGGGCGAGCCGCATCCGGGCGGCCTCGTCGAGGGCAATGCCCATGTCCTTCACGAAGTGGTCAATAATGAAACCCGGCTCGAAGTCATCGGCGGTAATGCGCGGACCGAGGTTGTTGATCGACCAGGAGGCCGCCGCCCCCTTCCCGATGATGGCAATGACATCGTCGCGATCGAGGCCCGCCTTCTCCGCATAGAGAAGGGACTCCACCACGCCGATCATGGTGGAGGCGATCAGGATCTGATTCGCCATTTTGGTGTGCTGCCCAGCCCCGGCCGGCCCCAGAAGGCTGATGGTCTTTCCCATGACCTCGAAGAACGGCTTCACCCGGTCGAAAGCCTCCCGGTCGCCGCCGACCATGATGGAGAGGGTACCTTCCCGCGCCCCGACGTCGCCGCCGGAGACCGGCGCGTCCAATGCAAGGCACCCTGCGTCGTGGGCCGCCGCAGCGATTTCCTCGGCCAGCCTTGGCTGTGAGGTGGTCATATCCACGAGAACGCTGCCCTTCGGCGCGTTGTTGAGGATGCCCGCATCGCCGAAGTAGACCTCCCGGACATCTTCCGGATAGCCCACGATCGTGAAAATGACCTCTGCGTCGGACACGGCCGTCTTGATCGAAGAGGCGACCTCAATCCCGTCCGGCCGCAGGGTCTCCGCCTTCTCAACGGTGCGGTTGTACGCGGTAACCGAGTACCCCGCCCGGGCGAGATTCCGGCTCATCCCGGCGCCCATGATTCCGGTTCCAATCCATGCAATCCCGGCCATGTGATGCTCCTTTCATACCTTCACGACGAGAGAGTCTCGGCCGCCCCGGCTCAACCTGTTGCCCCGGCCCAACCGGCCGTCGCGGCCCAACCTGTTGCCACGACCTAACGTGTTGCCCCGGCCTAACCTGTTGCCCCGGCCCAACCTGCCGTCGCGGGCCGGGACTTGCCGGTTGGGGCGGCACTCTATCCCGTTGGCACCGCGGCGTCGGCCCGGCGAGAAGGCTCCTTCGGAATGCGCACGTAGACGTGCGTCCCTTCGCTCTCGTCGGTGGTGAACCAGATGCTCCCCGAATGTGCCGACGTTATAAGCGCCGCCACGTAGGTTCCGATACCGTGCCCGTCGGGTTTTCCGTGACTGCTGTTGCGCTCGAAGAAGCGGTCCCGGATCTGTTCGGGAACCACCCCGACATTGTGGATATCGAAGAGAACGTGATCGCCCTCATCGGTGACCGCCACCGTCACGGTACCGCCCCGGGGGGACGCCTCGATTGCGTTCCGAACCAGGTTGGCCAGGAGGTTTTCGAGGTACTGCGCCTCGCCGTGGACGACCACCGGTTCGGTCACTTCCAGGGCCTCACCGTTGACTCGCAGCGCGGCGGTCACCTTGTGCTCTCCCATCAGTCCGAGAAGCTGTGACTGCACCGCCAGAAGGGTCTCCTGCACCTCAACGAGCTCGGGCTCGAGGGTGAAGATGCCCTGCTCCATCTTGGCAAGGTCGAGAGAGCTGTCGATCATGTTCTTGAGACGGTTACCGGAGTCCCGGATGATGCGCAAGAGATCCTGCTGCTCCTCGGAGAGGGAGGTGCGCGAAAGGAGCTCCGACGCGGTGAAGACGCCGTTCAAAGGGTTGCGCAGGTCGTGCCGGATGATCCGCTCCACCTCCCGCTGGGTCCGCTCCATCCGCAGCCGCTCTTCCATCTCGTTCTGGAGGCGATTGTTCGCCTCCCGAAGTGATTCTTCCGCACGCTTTCGCTGCGTAATGTCCATGACGAAGGTGACCTTCTTCGGCTCACCATCGACGTCGGTGATGTGTGCGGCGTCTGCAAGGATCGAGAGCTCCGTACCGTCCTTGCGGAGGACCGGCCACTCTCCTCTGAGCTCCGCAGTACCGGCAATGAAGTCGTCGTGGAGTCGTCGCATCCGATCCTGCTCATCCTCGGGCACGACAATGGTGAAGTGCCTCCCGATGAGCTCGTCCCTGTCGTACTGATAGAGACGGCAGTACTGGGGGTTCACGTACTCGAAGTTGCCGTACCGGTTCGTGATGCAGATGCCGACGGGTGTATTCTCCACGATCCGACGGAGCCGCTCCTGGGCGCTGTGCACACTCTCCTTCGCGGTCCCGCCCTCGGGCCGGGCCGGCTGAGAGGAATCCGCGCGTTTCAGCCGGGTATGGAGCAGGTTGAGCGCCTCGACGAGAGGGCGAGCTTCCGCCGACACCCGCTGGGGGTCTATCGCTTCATAGCGATCCTCAATGAGAGCATTGAGATTCTCAACCAGATCTATGGAGTTTCGCGTAATTTTGGCCATTCCACCACGTGCGAACCGAATCGACCCGCGCTTGACAGCGCCTGCGCAGAACGATACAAACGGCTTCCGAGTCTTAGCAGTAAAGTATAGAGACCCCCCAGATCGCTGTAAAGGAAGGGCCGGATGAATCAGGACCAGGTGAAGGAGCGCCTCCTCCAGCTCGAGCCGGACGTCGAGGAGTTCTTCCTCATCTTCTCCGGGAAGACGAGCAAGAAGGCGAACGGCCTCTACTATCCCGACACACGCGAAATCATCATCCATAACAGGAACTTTGAAGATGACAACAGCCTCATGTATACGGCGGTTCACGAGTTCGCCCATCACGTGCACTTCACGACATCCCCGGTCCCGGTAGGCAATCGGGCCCACACGATCGAATTTCGCCGGATCCTGCACGAGCTCTTGAATCGTGCCGAGGATCAGGAGATCTACTACAGCCCCTTCAATCACGACCCCGAATTCATGGGGCTCACCTATCGCATTCGCAATCAGTTTCTCAAGGAGAACGGACAGCTCATGAAGGAGTTCGGCGCCCTCCTGGCGGAGGCGCACCGACTGTGCGAGCAGCGCAACGCCAGATTCGACGACTATGTCGAACGGGTCCTCGCCCTGAACAAGAGCGCGGCAAACACCCTCATGCGGATCCACCAGACCGACGTAAGTCCCGAGCTCGGGTACGAGAACATGAAGACCGTGGCAGCCATTCGCGATCCGAAGGAGCGGAAGGCCGCCGAAGTCGCCTTCAAGAGCGGTCAGTCGGCGGACATGGTGAAGGCAATGACCAGGCAGGGAAAGGAGCACACCGAGGATCCCCTCGATGCGCTGCAGAAGGAGAAGCGACGCATTGAGCGCACCATCAAGAGCCTGGAATCGAAGCTTCGCACCGTGGAGGAGCGACTCGCCAGCCTCGGCGACTCCCCGGCCCCTCCAGCCCCGCCGGACGACGCGGCCGGGCCGGCGGAGGATTAGTCCAGGCGGCACCCCCGACGTGGAGCCGGGTGATTTCTGCCGGCGGCCCGCTTTCGGCAACCGGCCCTTCCGTGTAGTGTGCCGTCGCCTCACTTGCAGGAGCGCGCCCGCTCAGATAGAGTCCTAGGCAAGTTCACCGACTGGAGAACACCATGGCGAAAATGATCGAGAAATTGGAGTTCACCGAGGAGCAGGGCTCGAAGGGGAAGCACGACCTCACCCTTTACGCCCTCTCCACGTGCGGATTCTGCAAGAAGGCAATAAACTTTCTGAAGGAAAACGACATCGGGTTCAGGTACATCTTCCTGGACAAGATCAATCCAATGGTCAAGCAGACGGTCAAGTCGGAGCTGAAGCAGCAGTACGAGAGCCTGCCGGTCTTTCCCATCCTCGTTATCGACAATGAGCGGGCCATCTCCGGGTACTCTGAAGAGAAGTGGAAACAGATCCTGGATATTGAGTAATGGCGGCAAAGCAGAAGACGATCGAAGATACCCGACGGTTCGTTACCATGGTCGCCCGGAAGCAGGGATGGGGCGTCTGTCCGGACAAGGGGCTCCTGGAAGATCTGATCCAGGGGCTCACCGAGAATCACAATCGCTACGGCTACTTCCTGTGCCCTTGCCGTGACGGGGCAGGAGTCCGCGAGAAGGACAAAGACATCATCTGTCCCTGCGTCTACAACGTGCCGGACCAGAAGGAGTACGGGCAGTGCTTCTGCGGTCTCTTTGTAACCCGAGAGTTTGAAGCGGCGGGCAGGCAGCCGGAGCAGATTCCGGAACGGCGACCTGAAGAGTATCAGACGTAGAAGAGAGTATCAGAACCAGAACGGGCGGAGCTCACCGCCGGCCCCAATAGCTATCTTTCCTCCAATGCAAGTACATACCCCGTTCGGCATATTCTCCTTTGATCCAAACAGGTTTACCCTGTACGTACTATGCAAGAAGCCTTTGAGTCGTTCTACACGGGATTCGCAGGCTCACCCCTCGAGATCGCCATCGTAGCGGCCTTCGTTGCCTTCTTCTTCGGCGGACTCATCTACCTCGCCAGGCGGCGCACACGAAAGGAAGACCAGACTCGTCGTGAGCACGCCGAACAGCTCTACAAGGAGCTCAAGGAGAAGCACAAGCTCACCCCGACGGAAGAAGAGGCGATCTCCCAGCTCAGTAACTACCTCAATCGCCCGGAGCGGAAGTACGTACTTATCGAGAGTCAGGCGATGTTCAATGCGGCAGCCGGCCCCGCCCTCCGGGACGGCAGGGTGAGCGAAGGAACATTGTCGGCGCTCCGGGTGAAGCTCGACTACACCGAACAGGCCACAAACAAGCCGCCGCACTCGACGGCGGATTTGCCCCAGGGAGCTTCCGTCCTGGTTGGAAAGCAGAAACAGCGCACGATCAAGGCGCGCGTACTTGAACCAACTGAGACCTCCTTTCGTCTGCAGACCGACGTCGAGGAGCGTCCATTTGTGTTCGGCACGCTGGTGCGCGTGATCTATCAGAACAACATCGGCATCTTTGCATTCACCTGCGCCGTCGAGGGATTCAACGAGGGGGTGTTGTCTCTCACCCACGACGAGGAACCGGATCGCATTCAGCGGCGCAAGCACTACCGTGCCGAGCTGCACCTGCCCGTCCACATTCGCGGTACCGCAAAAAAGGGAAAGCCCAAACAGAGTGAGTTTCTGGACATTGGCGGGGGCGGCGCAAGCCTGAAGAACCCCGACAAGCAATTCCAAGCGGGAGATCACATTGAGCTGACCTTCCACCCTGACAGCCGTCAACCCCTCCGGGTTCAAGCCTCGGTGATCAGAACGTCCCAGGAAGACAGCGTTCTGCATGTGAAGTTCGAGCAAATGCGGGAACCCATGCGAGACCGGATCTATCGGCTGCTGTTCACCCGGAACAGGGCCTTCGAAGGGTGACCGTATCGCGACGGGGAACGACAGGTTCGGCGGTGCGGGATCCGAGCCGCCCACGTGCCGGAGCACTGCCGGAGCGCTGCCTCAGCCGTCGGACTGGTTGCCGCTATAGCCGCGGATCTGCGAGAGAATGCGCTCGACCTCGTCGAGAAGAAGCCCGGCACGTTCGGTGACCAGTGCATGGTCGGCGGAGCGGGCAGCCTCCTCGGTGGCCCGGGCAAGGAGCAGTGCGCGCTCGGCCTCCAGAGTCCCGGTAGTGTTGGCAAGGGAGTGCGCCGCCTTCTTCACGGCGTGATGGTCCCCGTCCTGGACACCTTGCCGAATCGCGGCTACGCGCTGAGGTGCCTCTTCGAGGAAGATCTGGAGTATCGACTCCAGCACGTCGGGGTCGTCGCCGAAGTTCTGCTCGAGAACGGAAATGTCGAAGCGCGGCGTGTCCTCCCAGGGAGCGCTCATGCGATCGCCTCCCGGGCGGCGCGGATGAAGGCATCCACCTCCTCCGCTTCGGTGTCGAAGGAGCACATGAGGCGGCACACCTCCGTTGCTTCGTCCCAGATGTAGAAGGGCCACCGCTCCTGCAGCGCCGGGACGATCCGCCCCGGCAGAACCGGAAAGACGCCGTTGGCCTGGGTGGGATACGCCAGAGCGAAGCCCGCCTCGATCAGGCCCTCGGACAGCCGCTGCGCCATGGTATTGGCGTGCGCCGCATTCGCCACCCAGATGCCTTCCTCGAGGTAGGGAATGAACTGCGCCGCAATGTAGCGCATCTTGCTTGCGAGCTGCATGCCCTGCTTGCGAAGCGATGATAACGGCCGACTCAGCTCGCGGGCGTGAGGACCGAGAAAGAGCAGCGCCTCACCGAACATGAGACCGTTCTTCGTCCCTCCGAAAGAGATGACGTCGATGCCGGCTTTGACCGTCATCTCTCGGAGCGCCGCCACGGCGTCGTCCACCGACGGAGCAGCGCCGTTCCCGGCCGCCGCCGCGGCGGCGTTCGCGATGCGCGCCCCATCCATGTGCACCAGCAGACCGAGATCGTGCGCCGCCGTGCAGATCTCGGCGAGCTCCGCGGCAGTGTAGAGTGTGCCCGCTTCGGTGGATTGCGTTACCGAGACCATGAAGGGAACCGACTGGTGAGGCTGCCGGCCGGGTGTACCGAGCTCGACAACGTCCTCCGGGCGGAGCTTCCCATCCGGTCGATGAGCCGGGAGGAGCTTGCATCCGGCGAACTTTTCCGGGGCCCCGGCTTCGTCCTCGTAGAGATGTGCCATCTCCGTGCACACCACCGCGCCGTAGGAGGGCACTGTGCCGGCTACGGCAAGAACGTTGGCACCGGTGCCGGTGAAGACGAAGAAGGTCTCCGTGTCGGTGTCGAAGAGCTCGGACACGGCCTTCCGGGCGCGCGTCGTCCAGGGATCATCTCCGTAGGCAACGGCGTGACCGGCGTTCGCTTCGGTGATCGCTTCGAGAACTCGCGGATGAACCGGCGAGGCGTTGTCGCTCGCAAAGAAACGGTGAGACGATTGATGCGCTGCCATGATTGTTGCTGCTACTGCTCCTCGTTCTCCGGCGCCATTCCGTTTGCATCGGCGGCGCCGTCGGCGCCGCCACCACTCTCCTCTTCCGGCGCCTGCTCCTGAACCGACTGCTCGCGGCTGCGGTACTCAACGTAGAACTGCGCTCGCTCGGTCTGCGCGAGCCTGAGAGCCTCCTCCTCGAGGATGAGCGCGAAGGTCGTCGACCTCTCCTCTTCCGGCAGGTCGACTTCGCTCCACTCCTCGCCGTCGCCGGTGGTCTCCTCCGAAACGAAGGTAATGCGGCCGTTCTCCACCGTGAGAGAGCCCCTGGAGCCTATCCGGATGCTCTGTTCCTGATAGGCGTAGAACTCATACTGCTCGTCCTGAAGAATCCACTCCAGGGTGACCGGACCGAACCGTGCCGACCAGATTCCGACATACGTGGTCTCCCCGTCGGCCTGATCCGCTCCGGCCGGATCGGCCTGAGCCTGTCCGGGGGGGTCACCCGTGTCCTGTGCCGCAACCAGGCTCGAGATTATCACAAGTACAAGTACGAACGCTGCGCGCCGCCACATAGGGCGCCTCCTTCGAAAAAGGTCCATATCCATACTATCGGCGTACCCGCCAAAACTACCCGCGGTACCGTATGAAAAGTACGACAACGAGTCCGATCAGAAAACAGACGAAGATGAAGGGGAACATCACAATGTAGCGATACCCCCCGAGGTCTGAGAAGAGTGAGAGGACGCTGCCCATGATGATCGGCGCCAGCGAGTATGCCGTCTGATTGAAGGTGAAGTAGACGCCGGTGTAGGTCGCAATGCGCCGGTCCGGAGCGAAGCCCCACATGAGGGGGAAACTGTTGACCACCACTCCCATCCAGGGCATGCCGGTCAGAATGAGCATGACGATGACCAGTGTGTCGTTGGGGGCCCTGTACATGAAGGGTGCCACGCCGCCGGCCATGACCCCCAGAGAGAGCACGAGCCACACCAGAAAAAAGACCACGGCGCGCTTGCGGCCGAAGCGCGTTCCCACCAGGCCGGCAGGGTAGGCGAAGAGGATCATCGGCGCCGTGAAGGCAAGGAAGAGTTGCGACGCCTCGGCGTCGTTCGCCTTGCCAAGGAAGGAGACGGCGAAGCTCGAGAAGAAGGCCTCCGTCGAGGCGAATCCAAGGTACCAGAAGAACACCGCCACGACGAAGAACAGCATGTTCCGGTCCTTCCCCAGGACGTCGCGGATGGCCTTCATTCCCGGTCGGGGATTGCGCTTTGCTGCGGCGCTCCGGGACGCCCGGAGAGTCACGGAGTCGAGGGCAAAGGCGCGCTGGGAGACGGTGTATACCCCCGTTCCGGTCGGGGTCTCACGGATGGTCAGCACCTGAACGAGCAGCACCACCAGCATGAGCACGGATATCAGGACAAACCCGCCGGCGTCGTAGAGGCGTGGGGGAAGCGTGAGGCGACTGAGCAGTATGGGTATGGAGAACCCGATCACCCCGCCGAGATTTGCGACGAACTGCTGGATGGCGCTGCCCCGGGCGCGGACATCGTCGGGCGTGTAGTCCGCAACGATCACCAGAGAGACCGTCCGGTACAGGGACATGGCGAGATTGAAGAGAAAAACGATCGCCACAAAGCCCGCAAGCGCCTGAATCCAGGGAATGGCCGCGAAGAAGAGCGCGCCGGCACACGTCCCTACGACGATGTAGGGCATCCGGCGGCCGAACCGGCTCGAAGTGCGGTCGGAGAGGTCTCCGAAGAAGGGCTGAAGGAGGAGCGCCAGGAAGTTGTCGATCGCCATGATCAGCCCTTTCAGGGTGTCCTTGACCGCAATGTCGGGGAGCAACTCGTCCAGGATGAGCGGGACCTTCAGATTGAAATACGACCACGAAAGAAGCACTGAGAAGAACGCGAGGGACATGGCCAGGGTGCGGGAGATGTGAAGACGTCCCGGCCGGTTGGGCGCCATCCGCGGCTTGAGCGGGGCGATGTGTGCCACTAGCGCGCCTCTCCCCGCAACTCCGTTAGCTCCACGACACGTCCCTCCAGCCGGGAGCGTTCGACCGCGAAGGCAGCCAGATGGCTCTCCAGGGACTCCGCCGCCGAGGAGAGACTCTGTGAGGCGCGATTCTCCGGGGCGGCGCGGCGGGCTGACGCGGCCCCATGCTCCGGGGCGGCGCGTTTCTCCCCAGCTGCGCGGCGGGCCGCGTCCGGTGCCGGGAAGAAGGCCTCCATGAGGGCTGCATCCGCGTGGCCGTGACCGCCCGGATCCAACCCCGCGCGATAGAGAGTCCGACTCCGTCCCTCATGGCGGTGGAGGAGCAGTTCCTGCCCGGCGTAGGTGAAGCGCCCCTGAAGCGTCCCCTTGCTTCCATCTATCCGGAACCACCTGCCGTCGAGGTATGAGAATCCGTGAAGGCCCATGGTTGCAGTGATGCCGTTGTCGAATTCGAGGGTAATCGCCTGCTGGTCGGGCACGTCGTTGTCGCAGCGATAGACGCAGCGCCCGTAGGGGCCGTTCTTCAGCGCTTCGAGCCGCGCTTCCCGGGAGTTGTCGTCGGATATCACCGTGGCCGGCCAGCGGCGGAAGCGTGAGCGAAACAGGCGCTTCACGACCTTGCCGGCCGCGCGAATCACCGGGGACGACGCGTACTGTGTGGTGTGATAGAGAGACTGACCCTCCAGATAGAGCCGAGGAGCGAACCAGAGGCAGGTGTCCGCGACCGGGCACCCGTCGGTGCAGCGCTCCGGTGCTCCGGCAGGGGCCGACTCCTCCCGGAAGAAGACGCGGCTTCCGAAGGACTGCACCCTCTTCACGAAGGAGCCGGTAAGCCAGTGGATGATGTCCAGATCGTGACAGCTCTTGGCGAGAATGAGCGGGGAGGACTCATCCTGGCGTCGCCAGGGTCCCCGGACGTAACTGTGGGCGAAGTGCCAGTAGGCGACGTTCTCCGAGTGCTCCACGTGGAGGACGCGGCCGATGTCGCCGGCAGCCACGGAGCGGTACGCGGCCTGGAAGAGGGGAGCGTAGCGCATGACGTGACATACGCGCAACTCGTTGCCCGTCCGATCGGCGGTTTCCACCAGGAGCCTGCACTCCTCCGGGGTGGTCGCCATGGGTTTCTCCAGAAGCACCGTGTATCCCGCCTCGAGGGCGGCAACCGCCGGCTCGGTATGCCCGCGGTCCTGCGTCGTTACCAGGCAGGCCTCCGCGATGCGCGGGCCCGCGAACAACTCCCGCCAGTCGGTGAAGCACCGCTCGGCGGGAACGGCGTGCTCCCGCGCCATGGCGTTGCGGCGAGCTTCGTTGGGTTCGGCTACCGCTACGACCTGTGCACGCTGCGGGTGACGGCGTATCCACTGACCGTAGATCTCGCGTCCGCGGATCCCGGCTCCCACGACTACGCACGTCCGCGGCGCCGACGGCTCGCTTTTCGCACTGCTCTTCTGCTGTTGCACCTTCCACTCCATTCGGAATAACGGCTTGCCTCAAGCAGGCACGTCATAGCAGCTTCAACGTGAAGGAGCTACCATGATCATTGCCGTCACAAGCGACATTCACGACAACATCTGGAACCTGGAGAAGGCCCTCGACCTCATCAACGACCGCAGCCCCCAGACGCTGCTCTTCCTCGGAGACTTCTGCGCCCCCTTCACGCTGGTCCAAATGGCCAGGGGATACCAGGGTCCGATCCACGCCGTCTTCGGAAACAACGACGGAGACCAGTTCCTCCTGACGTCCAAGGCGGCGGAGCACGCCAACTTCACCCTGCATGGCCACCTGGGAGAGATCAGTATCGGCGGTCGAAGCATAGCCATCAACCATTATCCGGATATCTCCGAGCGCCTGGCCGAGAGCGGCGCCTACGACGCGGTGTTCAGCGGGCACAACCACCTGAAGCAGCTCGAACGGCGTGGCAACACCCTCTGGGCCAATCCCGGAGAGGTCATGGGCCGCTTCGGGGAGCCGAGCTTCGGTATC
>CAZZIE010000060.1:0-25039 GCA_964654185.1 uncultured Spirochaetaceae bacterium
GGTATCTACGACACCGAGAGCAACTCCTTCGAGCACGTGCCCATCGTCTGACGCTGGGGTAGGCGCCGGGCGTACCGTGGCCCCCGGACGCCGAGCCACCGCCCCGCGGGCACCCCCGCAGGGACCCACGCGCATTCACGTGGAGCCGTCCCCGTCCACGCACTACTACAGCAGCAGCCCCGCGACCAATGCTGCCAGGTACATGGCGCTCTGAACCACGTACACCTTCAGAATGGCGATCATGTTGGGGCCCTTCGTCTCGAAGGTGAAGCCCCTCCGATGCATGCCTCGGAACTGGATGATCGCGAACGCCGCCGACACGGCAGTGAGCGCCGCCGCCGGCACCGGGAGCTTACCAAAGATGATCAGGAGTGCAAGGGCGAGGTGGGCGAGCGCCACCAGAACGTACACGTAGACGCGGCTTCCCGGACCTCCCACGAGCACCGCGAAGGTGCGCCTGCCGGCCGCAGCGTCGCCCTCCCTGTCGCAGCTGTTGTTCACCGCCAGGATCGCCGCCACCGTGAAGAAGGGCGGCAAACCACCCACGACGACCCACGCCGTAAGCAATTCGGAGCCTGACGGCGTTTGAACCGCCGCAGAGAGCAGAAAAAGAACCATCCCCAGGAAGCCACCCGCGAAGAGCTCGCCGACGGGCGTGGTCGAGATTGGCCGCGGTCCGCCGGTGTAGAAGTAGCCGACGAGCATGCACGCCGCCCCGACCGGGATGATCCACCACCCCCGGAGGTAGGCAATGACCACGCCCAGCACCGCGGCAAGGGCGTAGAAGAGAAGTGCAATGATGAGCGCCCACCCCGGGGCGACGCCCTCGTGCACCAGAACCTTGTTCTCCTCCACGTTGTAGTCAATGACGTCCGTGCCGCGCATGTAGTCGAAGAAGTTGTTGAATGCCGTCGTCGCCATATCGACAAAGAGAACGGCGACGAACATGAGCAGGGTCACCCCGGGGGAGAAGACGTCGGTCTGGAGAACGGCAAACAGCGTACCTGCGGCGAAGGTGGCAATGCTGATGACCTTGGTGCGCAGTTCTACAATGCTCAGAAACTGTGCTACCGTCAGCCTCGTGGAAACCATCGTCCTGGTCGTGCCTCTCTTCATCCTGATCGCCCTGGGATACGTCCTGAAGAAGACGCGCTTCATCACCGGGGGCTTCATCGCGGAGCTGAACCGCCTGGTCTATTACATCGCGCTTCCGACGATGCTATTCGGGAATACGGCGCGCCTCACCGCCCTGCCCCGGGCGTTCGGCACCGCGGCGGCAGTGTACTCCATCGCGGTCATACTGGTCACCATCCTGGCCATTACGGTAACCCTGAAGCACGCCGCGGGGTTGCGCGGCTCCTTCATCCAGGCGAGCTTCCGGGGCAACCTGGCCTATCTCGGTCTGCCCATCGTCTCCTCGGCCCTCGGCGATCACGTCGTCGGCACGATTGCCGTGATCATTGCGGTGGGGGTCGTCCTCCACACCGCCCTGAGCGTCGTCACCCTGCGGATCCTCGACCCGAACGCCGAGCGTACCGGCATCGCTTCGCACCTTCTTCACATCGTCACGAACCCGTTGATTCTCGCCATTGCCGCGGGGCTTCTGGTGGCCGGCATCGGTCTGGAGCTCCCGGGCTTCCTGACACGCACCATCGACATGGTCGCGTCGATGAGTCTCCCGGTGATCCTGATCATCATCGGCTTCTCCCTCTCCTTCACGTCGGTGGGAAAGTCGATCGTACCCGCGTCCGCAGCGACCTTCCTGAAGCTGATCCTCATGCCGATGATTGCGCTGGGCTTCACGGTCTGGCTCTTCGGCGCAACCGGGGATCTCCGGAACACCATTGTTCTCATGTCCGCCATGCCGACGGCGGTCGTCTCCCAGGCATTCGCGCGGCAGTTCAACGCCGACACGGAGGTCGCCGCCGCAACGGTGAGCCTGGACACGATTCTTGCCCTGGTAACGCTGCCGATCTGGATTGCGATTCTGACCTGAGGTTCGGAAGATGTGTCCTGCGCGACGCGCCCGGTGCAAGGAGCGGCCGGGGTGGCGCGCCCCGCAGCGCGCGGCGCCGGTGCCGCCCCGCAGCGCGGCTGCGCGGTTGCCCGGGCTACCGCGCGGCGGCGGGGGTATGCGCCACACTGCGAGCCTGCCCGGACGCTACTGCTCGGCGCCTTCGACCTGTGCCAGGACGGTGCGCCAGGTGGGAAGGTGGAAGCCGAAGGTGAGCTCACCGTCGATCTCGAGGACCGGATAGATGGGGCGCTTGCCCAGGCGCTCCTGAAAGGTGCGCTTGAGCTCCTGTCGAATCTCCGGCTTCTGCTGTTCCAGGACTACGTAGCGAAAGGCCAGGCCGGTGCTCTGGAGGAACTCCTTCGCCTCTTTGCAGGGCACGCACTGGAGGAGCCCGTATACCGTAATGGCTTCCGGAGAGCCGTTCCCATCGAACTCCTGAAATCTGGGCGAGCTGATCATGCGGTCATTCCCTTCACGGCCGCCGCTACGACGCCTTGCAGACGCGATTGCGCCCCTCATGCTTCGCCCGGTACAGCGCCTCGTCCGCACCGGCAATGAGGTCGGTCAGCGTCCGCGCGCCACTGTGATGCGCGGTCGTCACGCCAATACTTACGCTCAAAGATGTACCCGTCTTCTCGACGGTAACCTCTGAGGCGCGTCGACGCAAGCGCTCCGCAATGGCAACCGCGGATTCCATGTCGGTTTGCGGCAGGAGCACCGCAAACTCCTCACCGCCATACCGACAGATCGCATCGGCGCTCCGCATCTCCTGCAAAAAGATCGATGCCAACGCCCGGAGCACACGGTCGCCGTTGAGATGGCCGTGCTGATCGTTGATGCGTTTGAAGTGATCCACGTCGGTGATGAGGATCGCCAGGGGCGTGTCGTATCGAAGCGCCTGGCTGAGAAGCTTGTCCCCGTGCTCAAAGAACCACCGCCGGGTGCGCAGCCCCGTGAGAGGGTCCGTGGCGGCCTGCTCCTGGACGGCGTTGTACGCCTTGGCGTTCTGAATAGCCACGGCAATGTAGTCCACCAGATTCATGGCCAGGCGGAGATGCCGCATTGTGAAGAAGGCCGGCGCCTGCACTTCCAGCGCCAGGAGGCCGATGATCTCACCCTTGACCGCCAGAGGAACCCCGAGCCAGGAGTGGTTGAGACGTTTCTGCGATACGAAGTAGGCGGGGAACTCCACCGCCATGTCCTCTATCCGGAGCGGCTTCCCATTCTCCACGACCTTTGCCTGAGGAGAGTCGGCATTCATGGGCAGGTATTCGCGGATCTGAACCGTATCGATTGACTCCGTCGAGGAGTAGCGGAGCCCGACGACCTCGACGGCCTGCCCCTGTCGCACGAGCTGCACGGATGCCGTCTCATACGGCACGACGTGGCGGATCTGTTCGAGAACGAGGCTGGTGGCGTGCTCGAGATCGAGGGCCGAGGCAATGACGGCTCCAATGGTCCGAAGCGTCTCCGCCTCTTCCGCACGCTGTTGCGCTTCCTCCCGCGCCTCGGTCACCTTGCGCTCGGCGTTGCGCAGGTCGGTGACATCAATGTCCATGGCGATGATCGACCGGGGCCGCCCGTCGTCGAACCGGGAGTTGACGATTCCTTTGGTGAGGATGTCGCGTTGATCCCCGGCTGCGGTGACGACGCGATACTCGACTGAATAGACGTCGTCGGTCGACCGGACCAGGTCGTCTACTTCCCGCTGGACCCGGCCGCGATCATCCGGATGGAGCTTGGAGATCCAACCGTCGTAGCGCATCTCCTCCCGGGTGAATCCCCACTGCTGCCAGTAGGTGTTCGGCCGGTCGAGACCGCTCTCAAAGTCCTTCACAAAGACGCCGAGGCTCGCCAGACCGTTCCAGACGGCGTTGATCCGCCCGCGCTCACGATCCAGTTCCGCCCGTTCCTCTTCGAGGCGGGCCCACTCGCGGGCCAGAGCCTCCCGAGATTCCTGCGACTCGCTCATCCCCGTCGATGCCTCATGGTGTGCGCCGTGTAGCGCAGTATACCACATGCCGCATACGTCCGCAGGACCCGAATTGCCGATCAGTCCATGTTCTCGATGATCGCGTTCCCGAACTCGCTGGTTGCCAGCTTGGTGGCGCCCTCCATGAGACGGTGGAAGTCGTAAGTCACGCGCTTCTGCGCGATCGTTCGATCCATGGCGGTAAGGATCTTGTCGGCCGCCTCATCCCACCCGAGATGCCGAAACATCATTTCGCCGGACAGGATCACCGAGGAGGGGTTCACCTTATCCTGGTTGGCGTACTTCGGCGCCGTCCCGTGAGTGGCCTCGAAGACCGCGTGTCCCGTCTGATAGTTGATGTTGGCGCCCGGCGCAATGCCGATACCCCCGACCTGCGCCGCCAGGGCGTCCGAGATGTAGTCGCCGTTGAGGTTGAGCGTTGCGATAACGCTGTACTCGTCGGCACGGGTGAGGATCTGCTGAAGCATGGCGTCCGCAATGACGTCCTTGATGACGATGTCGCGCCCGGTCGTCGGATTCTTGAAGGTGTGCCAGGGACCGCCGTCGAGCTCAGTGGCACCGTAGTCCTGCCTGGCAACCTCGTAACCCCAGGCGCGGAAGGCGCCCTCGGTGAACTTCATGATGTTGCCCTTGTGCACCAGTGTCACGCTCGGCAGATCGCGATCGATTGCGTAGTCGATGGCAGCACGAACGAGACGGGCGGTCCCCTCCTGAGATACCGGCTTGATTCCGATACCCGCCGTGTCCGGGAAGCGAATCTGCCGGTACGAGTCCGGGAAATGCTCCTTCATCAGGGCGAGGAGCTTCTTCACCTCATCGCTTCCGGCCTGATACTCAATGCCGGCATAGATGTCTTCCGTATTCTCCCGGAAGACGACCATATCCACATCCTCGGGCTTCTTGACCGGAGAGGGTACTCCCGTGAAGTACCGGACCGGCCGTACACACGCGTAGAGATCCAGACGCTGGCGAATGGCGACGTTGATGGAGCGAATACCGCCACCGACCGGGGTGGTCAGAGGTCCCTTGATGCCAATCAGGAACTCCCGCAGAGCTTCGAGAGATTCCTGGGGGAGCCATATCTCCTCGCCGTACACGTGGTTGGCCTTCTCCCCGGCAAAGATCTCCATCCATGAGATCTGCCGGCGGCCACCATACGCCTTTTCCACCGCGGCGTCGAAGACGCGCTGCGCGGCGGCCCAGATGTCGGGGCCCGTGCCGTCTCCCTCAATGAAGGTAATGACCGGATGGTCCGGAACCCGCAACTCGCCGTTGACGAGCTGAATGCGCTCGCCCGTTTCAGGAATGGTGATTTTCTGATAGCTCATGTCAGGCAGCATAGTATTACTGGGGCCGCCGGACAAGCCACTGTGCCGACTCAGCATCGGTGCGGCGCGGTGCGGCGGAGCGTCCGCGCCGGACTCCCTGCTGCTTCACCGTTCCCCAAGGCTCGGGCCACTTCTCTTCCGTCGAAGCGCGTCTCATGCCATAGTAGTGGCATGGAAGCACTACTCGCCTATTTCGAAAACCTCGAGCTGCGCCGGGTCATCATTGCCGGTATCACCCTGGTTGTCGGGTTGATCGTGATTCAGATCGTACGGCGAATCACCGTAGTCCGGCTCCGCCGGCGGGAGTCCGCCTTCGCGCGCCCGGCGAACCGCCATCTCTTCCCCGGACTCAATGTGGCGCTCCTTTTCGGAGTCGTCCGAACCATTGGCGTGCCCCCGAGTGCGGGGCAGGTGGTCACGGTCGCCTTCGCGATCATTCTGGGATACTTCGGCATCCGCCTCGCCCTGGCCACGACCGACCGTGTGGTCGCTCGCGTTACGAGCAGCCGTGGCCTGACCGAAGACGAGCAGAAACGCTATAAGGCGGTACAGGCGATCATCAGTCCGGTGATCTGGGTCATCGGGGTGCTCATTCTGCTGGAAAACCTTGGTATTCAGATTTCCACCATCGTGGCCGGGATCGGGATCAGCGGTATCGCCGTCGCCCTGGCGGCGCAGGCCGTGCTGGGGGACCTGTTCAGCTACTTCGTCGTGCTCATGGATCGGCCCTTTGACGTCGGGGACTTCGTCATTTTCGGCGACATCATGGGGACGGTGGAGAAACTCGGCATCAAGAACTCACGCATCCGTTCACTTTCCGGGGAACAGATCATCGTTCCCAACGGCGATCTGACCAGCTCCCGGATGCACAACTACAAGCAGATGCACGAGCGCCGGATCGTCTTCTCCATCGGACTGGTCTACGACACTCCGGCAGACGCTCTGGAGTCGGTGCCGGGTCTGCTACAGGACATCGTGGAGGCGCAGGAGAACGTCAGATTCGACCGCGCGCACTTCAAGAGCTACGGCGACTTCAGCCTGAACTTCGAGATTGTCTACTACGTGCTCTCCCCGGACTACACCGTCTACATGAACACGCAGCAGGCAATCAACCTGGCCATCTATCGCGCCTTCGAGGAGCGCGGCCTCGAGTTCGCCTTCCCGACGCGCACCGTACACCTGCACAGGAACGAGGATGTACCTCCTCAGACCCGCGGAGGGGAAGCCCGGTGAACGAACGCCGACGCCGTCACGCCGACAAGAGTGGCATGCCGCCCGGGACTCTGACCTACATTGGTCCGGCCGCGCCGGAGACGGCAGCGCTCACTCGCATCGAATACAACGCCGCGCACATCCGTGACGAGCACGTCGACCGCTCCGCGCTCTCACCGGCGAGCCTGCTGGAGGATTCCTCCGTACTTCTTATCGTGGAGGGCATTCACGACCTGGAGACGATCCGCGCCGTCGGCCGCGCCTACGGTCTGCACCCTCTGGTTCTGGAAGACGTGGTGAACACCGAGCAACGCGCCAAGGTGGACAACTACGCCGGCTACGCCTTCGTAGTCCTTCGGCGTCTCACCTTGCCGCCGGCGGAAACCGCCGCGGCAGGGGGCCGGGAGATCGAGCGGCGGCAGTACAGCATCGTCCTGATCGGAAACACGGTGATTCTCTTCACGCAAGCGGGCCCCGATCCGGTGGTGCAGTCCATACGACAACGGCTGCACCATCCGGCCAGCGACATCCGTGGCGGCACCACGGACTACCTCTTCTACGCAATCGTCGACGCCATTGCCGACAGCTACTTTGCCCTGGCCGATACCGTCACCACACAGGTGGACGAGCTGGAGGATGCGGTGGGACCGGACAGCGGGCAGGACATTCTGCAGCGCATCAGCGACACCCGGCGCAACGTCGTCTTCCTCCGGCGCTACCTCGCCTACGCCTTCGACGCGGTCAACAACATCGCCTCGGGCAAGGTTCCTGAAGTCTCTGCGGACAGCCACGTCTTCTTCGTGGACGTCCGCGACCATGTGCGCCACGTCCTGGAGTCCGCGGAAACACAGCGGGAGATCCTGAGCGGCCTTCTGGAGCTCCACCTCTCCTACCAGAACCATCGACTCGGTGAAATCATGAAGGTCCTCACCGTGATCGCCACCATCTTCATTCCCCTCACCTTCGTGGCCGGCATCTACGGCATGAACTTCATCCACATGCCGGAGCTCGCCTGGCGCTGGGGCTATCCCGTCGTTGTGGGTATAATGGCGATCATTGCAGGCGGGTTGCTCGTCTACTTCAAGCGCAAACGGTGGTTCTGACGCGTCCTTCACGGCTGTGATCGGCTAGCGCCTGGGCAGCAAATCCTGATCGATGACCAGGCTCTCCATGGTCTCGACCCGCTTGCGCAGATCGCCGACCTCGTCGGGGTCCAGACGGCCGTAGCGCTCAAGCCGCTCGATCCGCTGTTCCAGATCCTGGATCTGCCGGCGGCTCGGCCGGCGAATGACCGAGATCAACCAGGCCACCGCGCCGATTGCGCCGGCCAGTCCAAAAACTCCCACAACGGGAGCGAAATTGCGGACGATCTCAATGGTAGCGTGTTCAGTCATGGCTCATACAACCTCGTGGGGGTCTCAACGATTCCGCGAAGGACGCCGCGCGCACTGGGAACGCGGACGTATGATCGCGGGGGTTCAGGTGTCCTGAGATTGCCTGAGATTATATCTCGCCCCGCCGGGAGAATCATCCCCAGGGAAAGCGCTGCCGAACGCGCGATCCCGTCGAGGAGGGGGCGACCGACTCGTCGGCACCGGTACACCCTTACGGGCCGGGCTTACCCTTCCTGGAGGAACTCCCAGTCGATCTCGTGCTCGAAGCACTGGAACTCGATGTCTCGGCCCTCCGGGTCCTTCGCGTAGAAGTGGTAGATCCGGTAACTCTTGTTGTGCTTCGGCTCCGACACGGCGACGTCCACGAGCTCCCGGTATGCGCGATCGACCTCATCTGTCCGGGGAAAGAAGAAGGTGATGACGCCGGTGGTATCGGCGCAGCCGTTGCGGTTGAGACCCGCCGCCTCGCCCGCCGCAGCCGCCCCGCCGGACTCCTCCGGGAGCGTGCAGAACCCCAGAAGCATGTTGCCGTGTCGGAGTACCCGACAGCCTCCCTGGTCGAGCCAGAGGCCCATGCCCAGACGGTTCCGGTAGAAGGCCGTTATCTGATCCAGATCTTCGGTCTTGAAGAATACGATACCTGCCATACCGCATCCTAACATGCTACGATCCCGAACATGGAGAGCTACGCGATAATCACCGCCTACGGAAACGACCGCGTCGGCCTGGCCGACGACGTTTCCATGAAGATCCTCACCTACGACTGCAACATTGAGGAGAGCAAGATGGCGGTCCTCGGCGGCGCCTTTGCCGTGGTCATTCTGGTATCCGGCCCGGAGAAGCAGGTGGATCGGCTGGTCACCGACGCCCCGAGCTTCGGCGAGGACCTGGGAATGACCGTTGCGGCGCAGCGGACCGTCGGCCACAGAGAGGACGCGACGGGCCGCCCCTACCTGATCGAGTCGACATCTCTGGACACACCGGGAATCGTTCACGCGATCACCTCACTCCTGCGGGAGAACAACATCAACGTTGAGGACCTTGAGACGGAAACCTCCCGGGCCCCCTTCACCGGAGCGCCCATGTTTCACATGCGCATCCGCGCGGTAGTACCGCAGACAGTCCGGGTACAGCTGGTGAAGGAGCGCCTTGAGGACATTGCCCTGGAGCGGGACCTCGACGTGTCCATGTCGCCCATTCGCCCGACGGAGTGAACCGTGCGCGTGCTCTTCCTCTTTGATCATCCCCACGAGAACAGCTACTGCCGGGCGCTCCTGGATGCCGCCCTCGCCGGGTTGCAGGAGGCGGGACACGAGTCCGACGTCATTGATATCTACCGGGAACGCTTCGATCCCATTCTCAAGACCGAGGATCTGGCACTCTACGGGGAGGGAACCTTCTCGGACGAGAAGGTGGGAGAGTATCAGCGCCGGGTGGATGCTGCCGACCACTTCGTCATGATCTTCCCGGTGTGGTGGCAGGTCATGCCGGCGCTGTCAAAGGGCTTCCTCGACAAGGTCCTCCTGCCGAAGTGGTCCTTCGAGGAAACGAGCGGCATGGTCCCGCGGGGACTCCTCTCGCGTCTGGGCGTCACGGTCATTACGACCATGGGATTCCCGCACTGGTACTATCGCCTCTTCTTCGGCAACGCCCTGGCGGGAGCCCTGATGCGGGGGACCTTCGGCTTTGTCGGTGTTTCGCGGCGCCGCCGGCGGTGGATCAACGTCGGCAACGTTGCCCGCATCGGTGACGCCGCACGGCGGCGCAGGCTGGAAGAGGTCCGCCGCTACTTCGCCGCCCTCTGACGAAGCGCGTGGCACCGCCGGACCGCCGCACCTGGGCGCACGCGGTGGCGCGGGCGGCTGCACCTGGGCGCGGGCGGTCGCACCTGGGCCCGGGCGGTCGCGCGCGGGGTGGCCCGGCGGCGGGCGCTACTGCGCGCGGTCGGAGAAGTCCGCCGGCTCCGACCCCTGCATGACGAACTCAATGTCGCCGCTTTCGAGATTCAGAATGGCCGCCTGACCGCCGTAGCCGTGGGTCTGGTCGTGGCCGCGGACGACCACCCGGGCCGTTCCGGAGGGGATCTGAATGGTCTCGGATCGGGTGAACTCCACCGTGCCGTGGGCGTGGAGGAGCTCGCGTCGTCCAAGCTGCTCCCCGGCGAGAGTCTCGACCTGCCACCAGTTGGCGTAGCCCTCCTCACCGTCGTCATCGTGGATGAGGGTGACGCTGAACCGGTAGGCGCCGGTGCCGCTCGTCTCCACTTCCACGTCGGTGACGTTGGCCTCACGGAGATCGAGGTCGTCGCCGCTGCCGGCGCCGCCGGCCTGTCCCTGGGCGAAGGCCGTGCCGCCGGCGAGGGTTGCGAAGAACACCAGGGCCGCGCATACCGTCGCGAGGCGCCGAAGGACGCTCCTGCGGGGAGGGGCCGTGGGCATCGTCCACTGTGATCTGGATGAGATGGTTCCTGTCTGTGTGTGCATGAATCGCTCCTGATCCTGAATATACAAATACAGAATCCGAGCGTCATGCGGCGATGTCCCGGTTACCCGGGCGATGCCGCCGTCAGGAGACGGTGCCGAGCTTGCGCGCCCCCTCGACGGTCCAGGCGGCAAGCCCGTGGATGCTCAGTTCCTTCATGGTGCGGACGTAGGTGTGGAGGGTGTCCCCGATGGGCTCGATCCACTTCGGCGGGACGGCGGATTCGCCGGAGGCGCCGTCGGTGGCTGCGACGGCTACGGCGGTCATGATCTGCGCGGCGTTGCAGTCGACGTCCTGGCCCTCCATGGCAATGATGTGCAGCGTCTCGTCGAAATCACCGTTGCCGAACCAGAGTGCAACCACTTCGGCGCAGGCGTTCGGATAGGCGTGAACCCAGTTGTAGTGCTTGAAGCGCTCCTCGCAGCGCGCCCAGGCGTCCTGCCAGTCGGAGGCTTCCCGGCACGCATCCAGGGCAAAGGAGACAACCGCGGCGTACTCGCTCTTCGGCGGCAGTGCGGCGACCGTCTCGGCGAGGAGCGCGCGGATGTCTCTCTGCACGAAGGCGCGGGCCACGAGAACTGCGTTGAATACCTCACCTATGATGCCGTTACTCGCGTGGGAGATGGTGCCGTCCATCCAGGCGAGCCGTGCGGCTTCGCGAGCGTTTCCCGGGGCCACCAGGCCGCATACGGCGCCGCGCATTTGCGCGCCGATCCACTCGTTGAAGGGGTTGCGGTGCGTGCCGCTCTCCGGCGGCAGAATACCCTCCTGAAGGTTGCGCAGCGCGATCAGCTCCGCCGACCAGGCGAAGGGAATCAGGGAGACCCACTGCAGCGCAATATCCCGGGTGGACACGGCGGCACCGGCGCCTTCGAGGGCGCGCAGGAAGGCGAGTTCGAAGGTAATGTCGTCGTTGAAGGTCGACGGTGTGGTCAGGTAGTCACGGATCTCGCCGTAGCGCTCCCGGAGGCGCCGGGCGGTGTAGCCCTCAATGCTGGTGCCCAGGGCGCCGCCGACGATCTGGCCCTGCCATCCCGCGTGAACACGGCGCTGGTAGTACTCCCGCGGCTCCGTGTACTCCGCCTTCGGCGACAGGGACGCCGCGGCTTCGAAGCCCTTCCAGTCGGGGTACTGCTCATAATCCCAGTAGGGCGATGATGGGTCCCGCTCCGCACCTGCAAGAGCTTCCTGAAGCTCCGCGTGGGCCCGGATGAGGGCGGGCATGTCACCGGCTTCCAGCGCGGCCAGGCCGGCATCCACCAGGGGCTCCCAGCCGGGCACGCGCATCCCCCGGTTCTCCAGGGCCTGGACGGCGGCAACCATGAGACGTTCCGGGGCTCCCGAGCCGGGAACCTGGCTGAACCACTGCATCTTGATCAGAGCGTCCTGCTGCTGCTCCAGCTGCTCGATGACGTTCCAGGTCTGGTCTTCCTCCTCCCGGAGCTCCGGCACGGCCTTCGCCATGAGCTCGTGCTCCCGCTCCCAGGCGCGGCGGCCGTCGGGGGCGCCGGTGCGATCGCTCTGGTGGTGGTCGCTGTGGCGGTGCTGGTCGCTGTGGCGGTGGTGGTCGCTCATTGCCGGCCGTCCATCTCTCGAATCGCGTCGAAGATGTGCTTCTTGAAGCGATCGAGATCCAGTTCGAAGGAGACCTCGGCGTTCGGAGCGCGGCCGGTAACGCCGTAGACGTCCACAACGGTGCGACCGCGGGTGTGGATCCCGGCAGTCTCAACGTCCACCCGGAGGTGCCGCGTTGTAATGATGTCCGGCTCCGCGGCGGTCATCATGGCAAGGGCGTCGTGGAGGGGAGCGCCCGCAACGGCGAAGTTCTCTTCGTATGCGCCGGCGAAGAAGCGCAACAGCGGCGCCACGACGCTCGAGACCCGCCCATTCATCTCACCTATCGCGGCAATGTCGTCCATGGTCAGCATGGCGCGGTTGGTCACGTCCAAGCTTACCATCGTGATCGGGCGGCCGCAGTTGAAGACAATGTCCGCCGCCTCCGGATCCACGTAGATGTTGAACTCCGCCGCAGGAGTCACGTTGGAGTCGTAGACCCCGCCGCCCATCAGGACAATGCGGTCGATCTTCTCGGCAACGCGGGGGTTCTTCCGCAGGAGCATTCCAATGTTCGTCAACGGTCCCGTCGGAACGAGGGTCAGTGGCTTGTCGGCTCTCACCAGGTGCGCCTCCAGGAACTCCACGGCGTGCTCCTGCCGCGCAGCGACGGCTGAGTCCGGAAGATCGGCGCCGTCCAGGCCGGAGGTACCGTGAATGTTCGGCGCCGTTTCCAGGGGGCGCACCATCGGTTGGTCACAGCCCCGCGCCAGGGGGATCCCGGTCTCCCGCAGAAGGGTGAGCACCTTTCCCGCATTGGCAAAGGTGCGGTCCCCGGTCTGGTTACCGGCAACGGTGGTGACTCCCACCAGGTCGATACCAGGATGCGCAATAGCGACCATCATGGCCATCATGTCGTCGTGGCCGGGGTCGCAGTCGAGTAATACCTTGGGCATGCTTAACTCCTGTCTGTGGTGCTATCGGGGTCGGCCGGGTCCCCCGGTCCGGTGGGACCGCCCGGTGCGCTGGGACCGCTCGGTCCGGTGGCGCCGCTCGGCCCGGTCCCGCCTCGGCCGCCGGTCTCCGGACCCGCGGCCGCTCCCGCCGCGCCCCCGTCTACCGTACCCTGGCCGGCGCCCGCGCCAGCCGGTTGGGCCGGCGCCTCGTGTCGGCTCCGGGGTGGACGATGGCGGTGGCGTTGCGCCGCGTAGATGGTCAATGCAATAACCGTGGCAATGTAGGGAATTGCCTGAATGAGATCCGACGGGACATCCAGCGAGCTGATGTAGATGGCGCCGGCGTTCACGAAGCCGAAGAGCAGGGAGCCGAGAAGCGTGCCCAGAGGCATGTTGCCGCCCATGGTCGCCGCAGCTACGGCAATGAAGCCGCGCCCCGCCGTCATGTCCCGGGAGAACCAGGAGACGTACCCCATGGCCAGGTAGAGGCCCCCGAGGGCGCCGAAGACCCCGGAAATGAGAAGCGCCCAGGTCTTGGTCCGGTTCACGTTGATTCCGACCGACCTGGCCGCATCGGGATTCTGTCCCACCGCGCGGATCCGCAAGCCCAGCGGCGTCCGATACATCAGCACCGCGTAAACGATCACTGCCAGCACGGCTCCGTAGGTGAGGATGTTGTGACCGCTCAGGATCGGCCCCAGAATCGGAATGCGTGAGATGAGCGGGATGGAGAGCGAAGGAAAGACCAGGCTCGCCAGGCTGCTGGTGCTGCGCTCCCCGGCTATCACGATCAGCAGAAAGATCGACAGGCCGCTCGCCAGGAAGTTCGTGGCAACCGCCGCCAGAATGATGTCCGCCTTCAGATTCAGATGGAAGTACGCCAGAATCGCCGCAAAGAGCACTCCCGCGGCAACGCCGCCGAGAAGCGCCAGAAGAAGGCTCTGGGTATAGATGCTCACCATGACCCCGGCGAAGGCGGAGATGAGCATGATCCCTTCCAGACCAATGTTGATGTTCCCGCTCATGGCGGTAATGGCCACGCCGAGGGCGGGGTACACCAGCGGAGTCGTCACGCGAATGACGGCAAAGCCGAACTCCGGCGAGAGGATGCTCTCAAGTAGTGGATTCACCGGCCCCCTCCTCTTCGGCCTGGGCAATGACCAGCCTTCGGCGCCACTGCCCCAGGAAGGCCTGGGCGGTGATCAGCAGAATGATCACCGACTGAATGACCAGGACGATCTCGCCGGGGACGTCCGACATGAGCTTGAGCTGCTGTCCTCCGACGCGGAGGTACGCCAGAAACAGCGACGCCGGGACGATCAGGAAGGGATGATTCCGCCCGATGATCGCCACGATGACGCCGTCCCAGCCGTACCCCGGGCTGAGCTGCCAGTTGAAGCGTCGGTGTATTCCCATGACCTCGGTCATGCCGCCAACCCCGGCGATCAACCCGGTAAGCACGTGCACCAGGATGATCACCTTGAAGGTGTTGACCCCGCCGAACCGTGCAAAGCGCTGGTTGTGCCCGGTCATGCGAATCTCGTACCCCGTGGTGGTGTGGTAGAAGAGATACCACACCGCCACCGCCGCCACGAAGGCGAGTACGATCCCCCAGTGAATCCGCGTGCCCTCAATGAACTGCGCGAGCCAGGCGCTCTCGGGCAGGGTGTACGAGACCATGTAACCGGCATCCAGGTCGCGGAAGTGGTAGTTGATCAGGTAGAGCCCGCCGTAGTAGGCGACGAAGTTCAACATGAGAGCGCTCACTATCTCACTGGCGTTGAATCGCGCCTTGAGAAACCCGGGTATCGCCCCCCATGCGCCGCCGACCACTGCAGAGAATATGAGGATGATGGGTACATGGAGGAACCACGGCATGGAGGTCGACACGGCAAAGGCAGTGCCCACCGCAGCGGTGATGTACATGGCCCCTTCGGCGCCAATGTAGAACTGCTGGGCTCTGAAGGAGACTGCAATGGCCAGACCCGCGAAGATGATGGGTGAGGCGGTCTCCAGGATGGTCGCCATGGTGCGGCGACTGCGGAACGGGCCGAAGAGAAAGGCGTCCAGGCTGATTCCCGGAGAGGCGCTGATCAGGATGATCACCAGCACGACAATGCCAATGCCGATTGCAATCGCAACGAGCGTCCGGATCAGGGTGAAATTGCGGAGAATGAAGCGCTGCACCGGTTACGCCCCCTGCCGTTGGACGCCGAGCATGTAGGGACCCAGATCAACCGCCTCCACGGAGGAGGTGTCATCGAAGCGCGCCACGACCTCGCCGTTGTACATGACGAGGATCCGCGTCGAAAGCTTGAGCACCTCGTCCAGATCGGCGGAAACCAGGAACACCGCCCGGCCACGGTCCCGCGCCTGCACCAGCAATCGGTGGAGCTGCTCCCAGGAGCCTACATCGACACCTCGGGTCGGCTGACTGGCGACCACGACGTCCGGATCGGATGCGAGCTCCCTGGCGACGACGCACTTCTGAATGTTACCCCCGGACAGAGAGGACATCTCCTGCTCCTCGTCGCGCGCCAGGATGCGGAAGTCCCGGATGAGCCCCCGGCTGAACTCGCCGATCTCCTTCCATCTGAGTCGCAGACCCTTCGAGAAGGGCTCTTTATAGTATCTGTCGATGATGAAGTTCTCCCGGAGTGAGGTCTCGACTGCAACGCCGTCCTCCATGCGATCCTCCGGAATGTGAGCGACCCCGCGCTCCCGGACCTGCCGCGGCGAAAGCCCGGCAATATCCTGTCCGCGAATGAGGATCTCGCCCTCCTCGGGCTGAAGAAGCCCGGTGATGGCGCGGACCAGCTCGGTCTGGCCGTTCCCCTCCACCCCGGCAATACCGAGAATCTCGCCGGTGCGCACCTCGAATGAGACGCCCCGAAGGACGGGAACACCCTCGTCGTTGACGTGGCGCAGATTCCGAACCTCGAGCAGAGGCTCTCCCGCCGTTTCGGGCGCTCCGACGCGGCTGAAGTCGATCTCCCGGCCCACCATGAGCCGCGCAATCTCCGCCCGGGACAGAGCCTGGGCACTACGGGTCTCAACGACGGTGGCGTCGCGCATGATCGTTACGGAGTCGGCGACCCGGGTAACCTCATCGAGCTTGTGCGATATGAAGAGAATGGTCTTCCCCTCCGCCTTGAGGGCATCCAGCGTCTGAAAGAGGATCTCCGACTCCTGCGGCGTCAGCACCGCCGTCGGCTCGTCCAGGATCAGGAGCTCCGCCTCCCGGAAGAGCGCCTTCAGGATCTCGACGCGCTGCCGGGTCCCCACCGGGAGATCGCGGATTCGCCTGTCCGCGGGCACGTCCAACCGGTACCGCTCGGAAATCTCCCTGGCAATCTCGACCGTCCGTCTGGTGTCGAGAAACACCTTTCCGCGGCGCGGCTCGACCCCGAGGACGAGGTTCTCCGCCACGGTAAGGTCCGGCGCAAGCATGAGGTGCTGGTGCACCATACCGATGCCGCGGCGGATCGCCTCGTGCGGTGAGGCAGGGGCGTGGGGCTCACCCCGGAAGAAGATCTCCCCCTCCTGGGCATCCGTCATGCCGAAGAGGATCTTCATGAGGGTGGTCTTCCCGGCGCCGTTCTCACCAACGACGGCGTGAACCGTCTGAGGAGTCACATCGAAGGAGACGTCTCGATTTGCCACCGTCCCGTTCGGATAGATCTTCGAGACGTTGCGAACGCGAAGTATTGGCTCCATGGAAACAGCAGTGCCCGGACCGGAGCCCGGGCACAACCTCGTCATTTGTTCGGGCTTCGAGTCGACCCTAGTTGCCCAGGGCGGATTCGACCTGGATCTCGCCGTTCTCGACCTGCTCAATGAGCTCGTCGATGCGGTCGACAACCTCGTCGGGAACGATCCGATCGAAGTTCTCGTTCCGCGCAAGACCGACACCATTCTCCTGCAGTCCCAGGACTTCCGCCTCGCCGTAGGGCAGCTCACCCTGCCGGTGGAGGCGGATGGCGCGGTAGATCGAGTTGTCCACGTTCTTCATCATGGACGTGACGATTGCCCGCGCTTCCTGCTCGTCGGTCTCCCGGAGCAGCTGGTACTGATCGGAATCGACGCCGATCGCGTAGTGGCTCCGCTCGTGGGCCGCCTCAATGACACCGAGACCGCTCTCGGAGGCCACACCGAACACAATGTCGGCGCCCTGCTCGATCTGCGCCAGGCCGAGCTCCTTGCCCCGGGCGGGGTCGCTGAAGCTGCCGACGTAGGTTGCCAGGATCTGCACCTCCGGATCGATGTACCGGGCGCCCTGCTCATAGCCGACACGGAAGTCGTTAATGACGGGAATGTCCTGACCTCCCACGAAGCCGATGACCTTCTCCTCGTTGATTCGGTCCATGTCGCTCCGCGTCGTCAGCATGGCCGCCAGCGCCCCGGCCAGGAAGGAGCCTTCGTTCTGGCTGTACAGGATGGAATAGACGTTGTCCAGGTTGCCCTGCCCAAAGTTCACCGCGGTGTCGTAGGTGATGAACTGCTTATCCGGGTGCTCCGGTGCAATCTCCGCCACGTACTCCGCGAGCTGCCACGTACCGGCAATGACAATGTCCCAGTTGCCTTCGGCGAGCTGCGCGATGTCGGGCTGCCAGTTGGCGGGATCCCAGCCGCCCTCGACGGTTCGACCGACAATGTCGAACTCATCAATGGCACGCTGCATCCCTCGATGCGCGGAATCGAAGAAAGACTGATCCCCCAGCGTACCGTTCACGTAGAGAACGACGCGCAGTTGATCGCCATCTTCAGCCTCTTCGCCCTGCCCGCCGGCAAAGACGGAGCCGACGCCGACGACCGCAATCAGCAGCACAGCGACAATGATCCGTTTCATACCACACCTCCTTGTGGGCCCCGCGAGACCAGGCCGCCCCGATGGCACCCCGCCGTCGGGTCGCCGACCTCACGCGACACGTCGAAGCACCCTAACCCCACCTGTCGTGCTCGTCAAGTTTCGGCCGGCCCGCGCGGGGCCGATCCTGCGCCCGGCGCCGCCCCCGGGCTTGGCGCCGTTACCCGCGGTCCTCCCGGCGGTAGGGCCGAAGCAGCGCCGAGGGGACGCTGGCGCGACGGCTGACGCCGACCAGGGCAACAACGGTGAGGAGGTACGGCACCATGAGAAAGACATCGAAGGGTATGTCCAAGCCGACCCCCTGGAGTCGCAGCTGCAAGCCGTCAAGAAGACCGAAAATCAGCGCGCCGATCGTACCCTTTACCGGATTCCAGTTGCCGAAGATCACCATGGCAATGGCGACCCACCCGCGGCCGCCGATAACATCGATCAGAAACATATTCTGATGCGCCAGGGTGAGAAAAGCGCCGCCGACTCCCATGAAGGCGCCCCCGACAACAAGGCACAAGGTTCGGGTCATGTTGACGTTGACGCCCACGGTGTCCGCTGCAAGAGGATTCTCGCCGACAGTGCGCACAATGAGTCCCAGTCGCGTACGGTAGAGAAAGACCCACACAAGAGGAATCATGATGATCGCCACGTACGTGAGAAAGTAGTGGTTGAAGAAAGCCGGGCCGATGACGGGGATCGATGCCAGACCGGGAATGGCGAGGCGGGCGAAGGGATCCACCGTGGGAGGAACGGTGGGGGAACCGATCTGCAGGCGATAGACAAACATGGCCAGGCCGGTGGCGAAAAGCGTGATGCCCAGGCCGGAGACGTGCTGACTCAGTCCGAGAAAGACCGCCAGAAAGGCCATGAGAAGTGCCAGGAGCATTCCTACGACGGCGGCCATTGCCACTCCCGCCCAGAGGGAGCCGGTGTTGAAAGTGACCATGAAGCCCGTCATTGCGCCCATGAGCATGATGCCCTCTATGCCCAGGTTCAATACTCCCGAGCGCTCCGTGATGATCTCACCGAGCAGGGCGAAAATGATAGGTGTAGCCATGCGCAGCATGGCTGCGAGGAGTCCTGTGATGAACGTACCGGAGAGAAACTCAAGCATCGGTCTACTCCGTCTTTGCCAGTTTGAAGCGATACAGGTTCAGCAGGAGGAACACCAGCATAACCATGAGAGCAATTCCCTCCATGACTCCGGAAATGAAGCTGGGGATCCCGGCCATGCGGCTCATGGTCTGAGAGCCCACGTTTATGATGCTGAAGAAGAGCGCAGCCAGAAGCACACCCACGGGATGCAGATTCCCGAGCATGGCAATGACGATACCGGTGTACCCGTAGCCCGGAGAGATGCCGCTTACCAGCTTGTACTGCACCGCGGCCACCTCGCTCACCCCCGCCAAGCCGGCAAGTCCGCCCGAGACCGCCGCGGTTGCCAGAACGACTTTGGTAGTGGGGATACCGCCGAAGCGCGCCGCCTTCAGGTTCACGCCCACTGCCTGCGCTCTGTAGCCGAAAACCGTCTTGGCATTGATGAACCACACGACCATTACCAGGATATAGGCGAAGGGAACGCCCACGTGCAGCCTGGTCCGATCCGCCATTTGGGGAAAGCGCGCGGCCTCCGCGATCTCCGCCGACACCGGCCAACTTGCCGCCGGGTTCTGAAGCGGCCCGAAGAGGAGAGCCCCCATGATGTGGATCATCACGAAGTTGAGGAGTAGCGTAGAGACGACATCATCCACCTGGAGCCGCGTCTTGAGGATGGCCGGGATCGATGCCCACAAGGCACCGGCCAGAAATCCGGCCACCATGACCAGAGGGATGTAGACGATCGACGGGAGCCCAAAGCCCTGGATTCCGAGCCAGGTGGTGGCAATAGCACCGGCGAGCAACTGTCCCTCTGCGCCGATATTCCAGAACTTCGCTCGGAACGCAAAGGCGACGGCCAGGCCGGTCAGTACCAGCGGCCCTGATTTCAAGAGTGTCTCGAACAGGTTGAATCGAGTTCCAAGAGCGCCGTATATGAGTGCCCGGTAGGCCTGCCAGAGATTGCCCCCGGCAAAGAGAATCGGGATTGCCGTCAATATGAGCGTAACCACGACCGCCGCAACGGGAATGGCAATGCGGGTCCAGCCCGGCATGGGCGGGCGCTTCACAAGTACCAGTCGCCTCATTCTACTACCCCACTCATCCAGAGTCCCACCTGTTCCCGGTTCGACGGGTCGGCTTCCGCCTCTCCGACGATCCGGCCTTCGTACATGACTATTATGCGATCGCTCAGCGCGAAGACCTCGTCCAGATCGTCCGATACAAGCAGAACCGCCGCTCCACGCTCCTTCTGCGCAAGGATCTGCGTGTGAACATACTCCATGGCGCCCACGTCCAGGCCGCGTGTCGGCTGGGCCGCAACCACCACCTCAGGCTCCCCGCTCAGCTCTCGGGCAAGAATCAACTTCTGAAGGTTACCGCCGGACATGCTCCGCACCGGTTCGGACAGCCCGCCCACCTTTATGCTGTACTCCTCTACGAGCTGCTTGGCAAAGGACTCCACCGCGCCGTGTTTCAACAGGCCGTTGTGGCTGTAGGGGGGCTTTCCATGTGATTCGAGCACGACGTTGGCCGGGAGGTTCAGCTCCATGAGGAGCCCCGTTCCGATCCGGTCTTCGGGGATGCGCGCAACCCCAAGGCTGACGACCTTTGCGGGATCCGCACCGTAGACGCGGGTGCCGCCGACGGAGATCGCACCCCCGGCGAAGGTGCGAACGCCGAAGATGGCTTCGCACAGCTCGCTCTGACCGTTGCCGGAGACACCGGCGAGCCCGAGAATCTCATGCCGCCTCACCGAAAAGGAGACATTGTCCACCGCGTCCAGACCGCGATCGCCCTTCACGGTCAGGTCAGTGACCTCCAGGGCGCTTTCCGTGGGTTCCACGTCGGACCGCTCAATCCGTTCGAGCACTTCCCGGCCGACCATGAGATTTGCGAGCTCCCGAACGTCCGTATCCTTTGTCAGACGCTCCCCGACGTTCCGGCCGCTTCGGAGGACCACGACGCGATCGGCGATCTCCATGACCTCCTTGAGCTTGTGGGAGATGAACACGATCGACCGCCCCTCCGCGGCCAGCTCTCGCAGGGTCGAGAAGAGGTCGTGAACCTCTGCGGGAGGCAGGACGGCGGTCGGCTCATCCATGATCAGAACCTGAGAGTCGCGATAGAGCGCCTTCAGGATCTCGACCTTCTGCTGTTGGCCGACCGACAGGGTCCAGACGTAGGCGTCGGTATCGACGTGAAGGCCGAAGCGGTCCTGGATCGCCAGGATCCGGTCCCGCGCGCCCTTTCGGTCAATGAGGAGCCCCCGGTCCCTCTGCGCGCCAATGATGATGTTCTCCAGCACGGTGTGAGCGGGCACCAGCGTGAAGTGCTGGTGAATCATGGCAATCCCAGCGCGGATCGCATCGCGAGGAGCGCGGAGCAGCAGGGGTTTTCCTTCGACCTGAATCTCCCCTTCATCGTAGCTGTAGTAGCCGAAGAGGATGTTCATAAGGGTGGTCTTGCCGGCGCCGTTCTCCCCCAGGAGGGCGCAGACCTCACCGGGAGCAACCTCGAAGTCGACGGCGTCGTTCGCAACAACATCGAGGAATCGTTTGGTTATGCCTCGCATACGAACGGCAGGTGCTTTTTCGGGCATGGGCATTCCTAATGGTGCGCCGCCGCCCCTGCAGGGGCGACGGCGTCGATGTGTAGGTGAGAGCTCGGAGCCGAGCTTACGTCTCGGGCTCCTCCTCGATGATCGGAACGCGGAAGGTGCCGTCGAGGATCGCCTGCTCCAGCTCCTCGACCTGCTGTTTGGCGTCCTCCGGAACGACGTCGGCCATGCCGTGATACGGCGCAAGCTCGGCCCCGCCCTTGGCCATCATGGACCAGTCCTTCAGATCCTGGGCCACGTAGGCGTCGGCGCGCACCTGACTCACCAGGTACTCGATAGTCGGGTACATGTTCCAAACGGCACTCGTAATGACCGTGTTCGGCGCAAGCTCGTTCTGGTCCGTCATGTTGCCGAAGGCATAGACGTCGTTCTCCCGGGCCGCCTCGAAGACGCCGAAGCGCTCTGCGAAGATCAGATCGGCACCCGCCTCGATCTGTGCCAGAGTTGCTTCTTTGGCCTTGGGAGGATCAAACCAGCTCCCAATGTAGGTGATCTCAAGCTCCACGTCCTCGTTGACGCTGAGGGCGCCCTCGTAGAAGGCGTTCACCAAACGGTTCACCTCATTGATCGGTATGGCCGCGACCACCCCGAGGGTGTTCGTCTCCGTCATGTGGCCGGCAATCACGCCCATGAGATATGAGGGCTCGTGAATCCAGTTGTCGAAGACCGAGTAGTTGGGCTCTGCCGGGCCAAACTCTGAGCCGAAGGCGAAGGCGATGTCGGGATAGTCCTTCGCGACACGACGGGAGGGCTCCTCCCCTGCCAGGAACGCGTCGCCGATGATCAGATCGAAGCCGCGCTCGGCGTACTCCCGCAACACTTTCTCGAAGTCCGCAGCGGCAACCTGTTCGGTGAACTCGTAAGAGATATCGAGCTCCTCTTCCGCTTTCAGTGCCGCCTGGTGGATGGCCCCGTCCCAGGGTTCCTCAATTGCCGTCTGGTAGACGGCAGCCATTCTGAACTGACCATCGTCGGCTGCTTCCTGCTCTCCTCCGGCGAAGGCTACTGTAGCGACTGCCAACAGGCATCCCAGTAACAGCAGTGTTCTCTTCATGACACTACCTCCTCTTTTGTGCAGCGCGTGACGCGCCGCATACGTTGATCATGCCGAACGCGTCCCGGCCGTGCGGCGCAGGGAATCACGTCGGTAGCCAGTGGAATAACGCGCCTCTCGGGCAGAGCGCGGGTAAGACAATGGGAACGAGGCAGCCGGTATGGAGCAATCGATCGGGCGTGAGCGTGAAAGCAAAGCGCGTACAACCCTCCGATGTGAAAGCTGAGTATCATTCTCAGACCGGTTTCCTGAGCTGTCAAGCCGGAATTGAGCTTGACGACTCCCCGCCCGATTGGGTGAACTGGGAGGAGATGGGTGAACTGAGAGGAGAAAGGAGAGCTCGCTGTGGATGTGATCATTCGAAGCGCAACAATTGCCGGTGAATCCGGACCACGGGATATCGGGATCCGCGACGGATCCATTGTGGAGGTGAACAGGGAGATCGCGGCGAAGGGGGCCGAGGAGATCGACGCCGCCGGGAGGTTCGTCTCGCCCCCCTTCATTGATGTGCACTTCCACCTGGACTCGGTCTGGACCCGGGTCCCCAACGCGTCCGGGACGCTAAGGGAAGGAATCGACAACTGGTACCGCTACAAGCAGGAGAGGCTCACCGTCGAGGACGTGTACGACCGAGCGAGCCGCTACTGCGGGCACGCCTTTTCCATGGGCATCCAGGCCATCCGTTCCCACGTCGACGTCTGCGATCCCGAGCTTCGGGGCGTCCAGGCGCTGACGCGTCTCAAGAAGGAGCTCCGCGACCGGATGGACATCCAGCTCGTCGCCTTCCCCCAGGACGGCCTCTACTCCTCCCCCGACGTGATCCCGCAATTGAAAGAAGCGCTGGATATGGGAGTCGATGTGGTTGGCGGTATACCCCACAATGAGGAGACAACGGAGCGGGGCGGGGAGAGCATCCGTGAGCTCATGGCAATTGCCGCCGACCGCGGCCTCCTCGTGGACATGCACTGCGACGAGAGTGACGATCCCAATTCGCGACACGTCGAAGTACTCACCGCCGAAACCAGGCGGTTGGGGATGGGCGGCCGCGTTGCGGCGTCCCATATCACCTCTATGGCCACCATGGATCCCTACTACGTGAGCCGCAAGCTCATCCCCCTCATGGCTTCCGCCGGCATGCAGGTGATCACAAATCCCCTGATCAACATTCATCTTGGAGGTCACTTTTCCCATCCGGCACACCGCGCCATGGCGCCGCTGAAGCAACTGCGCGCCGCGGGCATTCCCGTGGCCTGCGCTCAGGACTCCAACGAGGATCCCTGGTACCCTCTGGGTAATGCGGATATGATCGAAGTGGCAAAGATGGCGGCCCATATCAGCCACATGATGGGCGTCGACGAGTTACCCCGGATGTTCGAGACGGTTACGACCATTCCCGCGGAGATTATGCACCTGGACGGCTACGGCCTCGAGCCGGGCTGCCGGGCGAATCTTGTCATCTTCGACGCCGCCGACGCCACGGAGGCTCTTCGCCTCTCCGCCCGGCGCAGCGTCATCTTGCGTGACGGCGTCGTGAAACGGCGTCTGGACACCTAAAGGCCCCGGCATGGTTCATTCGCTGCAGTTTCACTCCGGATATCCCACGCGCATCGAGGGTATCCGTACACATCGTCATGAGTTCAATGGCAGAATCAACCTGCTCGTCGGGCCGAACGGCTCGGGCAAGAGCACGATCCTCGCCGCCATTGCATCCGCCCTTGGCATCTTCCAGGGCGGATGGTCCGGGGCGCCGCCGTCCTCGGTTGGCCGGCAACCCTATGACGTTCCCGGAGGCCTGCCCTACACGGTGACGGTCGAGTGGGACGGCAGGCCCGCCTTCTATCAGGACTGCTACGGCGACTCCGAGAGATCCTTTATTGATCCGAACTACCTGGAGCGGGAGGCGGTGCTCCGCTCGACCGGAGAGAAGCGCGTCGGACTGATCAATCAACTCATCGACGACATGGAGGCGCGCTTTCCCACCTTCAGGCTGCGCCGGGACGACCGCCCGACTCTGCTTCTGGATGAGGCCGACAACCACGTGGGTTTTGCGGGACAGGCGATCCTGTGGAAGAACATCATTCCAAAGCTCTCGAAGAAGTACCAGCTCATTATCTCGACGCACAGCATTCTCCCTCTCCTGCTGCGCCGGGACAATCTCCTCCGGGAGGACCGCATCTTCGAGCTGACTCCCGGCTACGCCTACATCTGCGTCGACGAGCTCCACGCCGCGGTGCGTCACTTCAACCGGGAGGGTGATGGGGCGGACGAGAACGAACCCGAGACCGACGCGGAGATCGACACCGACACCACGACGCCGTGACCACTACCGCGCGCGGGCCGAGGTCGTCGCCAGACCGGGGTGTCGCCCGGCGCTGAGGTTTTCGTGTCTGGAGTCGAGTACGGAATTCTTGAGCGGACATAAAAAAAGTCTGGCGACGACCTACTCTCCCACCCGAAGGCAGTACCATGGGCGCAGG
>CAZZIE010000061.1:0-8568 GCA_964654185.1 uncultured Spirochaetaceae bacterium
GGCTCCGGGCACGCGGGACTTCCGGCAGTGTCGGTCAGGGTCGTCGCGGCACCAATGGCAATCCGCCCGGCTCCGTCCCCCTCCCGCCAGTCGTCCTCGGCTCGCACACCCCTGAGTTCAGGAAGCCGCGTCAGAAAGAGGATCTCACCGCCTGCCCGCGAGCCGGCGCGCTCCTCCCCGCCTCCGGGGGAGGCGCCAATGGCAGGCCGGCCGGCCGCGCGGTGCCCGCCGGCGCGCACCTGCACCATGTAGTCCGTGCCGCCGGCAATCGGCGCTGCGGCGGTGTCCCGGCGGATCCGGAGCGCCTCGTCGAGGGAGTGAGGCATGTGGATGACCGGCTGCTCTGACCGGGTGCCGCCCGCCGCAGCGCGAGGGCCCGCAGCAGCCGCTGCGCCCATCGGGGCCGGGGCGCCCGGGGTCGCCCCAGCGTTCACCCCGCGGCTCGCCCCGCCGAATCGCTCGCTGCCCCGCTCCTGCGCCGAGCTCACGCCTCACCCCCCTCCGCGGCGCGCCTCACCGCGTCCACGATCATGTTGTAGCCGGTGCACCGGCAGAGATTGCCGGCCAGGGCGCGGCGGATCTCCTCCTCATCGAGCGGGGGCGCGGATTCGACCGTCGCCGCGGGTCCGGCCGCACCGCCGGCGGTCCACCCGGCGCCGCCGCTCGCCCCGCTGCCGGCGCCCGACTCGTTCCCGGCGTCCGACGCCGGCGAGGCCGCCCGGTCCTGGAGAAAGGCGTAGGCGGACAGGACGAAGCCGGAGGTGCAGTAGCCGCACTGGACGGCGCCGGCTTCGGCAAAGGCGTCCTCGATGCGGGTGTAGAGCTCCTGGTCCTGGATGCCGGCGGTGGTCTGGACGGCGCAGTCCTGCACCGTCGGAACGGGGGTAATGCAGGAGTTCACGATCCTGCCGTCCACCAGGATGCCGCAGCTGCCGCACTCGCCCTCGCCGCAGCCCTCGTGCACCTCGTAGAAGCCCAGATCGTCCCGGAGGACGTCCAGGAGGCGCCGCATGGGGTTCGTGTCCAGGCTCACCTTCGAGCCGTTCACCGTGAAGCTCAGCTCCATTGGTCCACCTCCTCCAGATACTCCGGGGTCAGGGGAATGCGGTGGACCGACTTCCCCAGGGCGTGCTCCACCGCCGCCGCCAGGGCGGGGGCGCCGCCGGAGAAGGGAAGCTCCCCGGCGCCCTTCGCCCCGAAGGCGCCGTCACGGTAGGGGTTCGTTACGTAGTCGACGTGGATGCGCGGTACATCCTGGGCGGCGGGAATGACGTAGTCCGTGAGGCTTCCCTGCCGGTACCTGCCGTCGCGGCTCTCCAGGTTCTCCATGGTCGCCCAGCCGAGACTCTGGACAATGCCGCCGTGCATCTGTCCGGTGACAATGCGCTCGTCCAGGGGCACCCCGACGTCGTAGACCGCCCAGACGTCGGTGGGACGCACCTCGTAGGTGAGCATGTCGAGCTCAACCTCAACGACGTTCACCCCCCAGGAGAAGGCGGGGTAGGCGTCGCCGGTGAAGGTCTCCTGATCCCAGGAGAGCTCCTCGGGCTGATGGTAGACCTCCTCCACCTCGCACGCTCCGCCGTCGGGGTGCTCCGCCGCCATGCGCTGTGCCGCCTTCTGCAGGAGGCCCCCGACGATCATGGCGGTACGGCTCGCCACAGTGGGACCGGAGTCCGGCACGCTGTCGGTGTCCGAGGGCTCGAGCACCACCCTCTCGAGAGGAATCCCCAAGGTTCGGGCCACCACCTTCTTCAGGGTCGTCTCCGCCCCCTGCCCCATCTCCACGCTGGAGACAAAGATGTGAACGACGCCCTCACCGTCCCGGCGCAGCCGCACGCGCCCCTTGATGATGTCGCGCTCACCGCTCCCGGTGAAGCCGCAGCCGTGGTTGAAGAGGGAGACCCCGATGCCGCGCCGCACCGTCGCCGCCGGGTCTGCATCGCGCGCCGCGGCGAACTCCCGGCGCTTGGCGTAGTAGTCGGAGTAGCGGACGGCGCGCTCCACCATCTCCGGAAGCACAATCGGATCGTGGAAGGTGCCGCCGGTAATGGTGGTGTCTCCCTGCCGCACGACGTGACGCAACTTGAAGTCCAGGGGGTCGTCACCCCGGGCGTAGGCGAGGTGGGTCATGTGCATCTCAATGGCAAAGATCGCCTGGGGCGCCCCGAAGCCGCGAAAGGCTCCGGCGGGGACGGTGTTCGTCTTCAGGGCGCGGCCCGTCACCTCGACGTTATCCAGGCGGTACACCCCGGACACCGAGAACATGGCGCGCTGCAGCACCGTCGATGACATTCCCTCGAAGGCGCCGCCGTCCAGGTCCACCTCCGCCTGGAGCCGCTCAACCACGCCCCCGGTGACCTGCGAGTGCAGAAACGTCCGGGATGCGTGGCGCTTCGTCGTGACCGCCAGGTCCTCCTGCCGGTCCAGCACCAGTCGCACGGGCCTGCCCGTCTTGTGCGCCGCCACCGCGGCAAAGCTCGCCAGGACCGACGGATACTCCTCCTTGCCGCCGAAGCCGCCCCCCGTAGCCGTCTGCACCACCCGCACCCGCTCGGCCGCCCACCCGAACACCCCGGCCACCGCGGTGCGCACGTAGAAGGGGCACTGCATGGACCCGGCCACGGTGATCCGATCCTTCTCGTACCAGGCGATCACGCCCTGCGGCTCCAGGTAGACATGCTCCTGGGGGCCGGTCGCAAGAGCTTCATCTAGAGCGATGTCAACGGGTCCCCCCCGCACCGCTTCGGGTTTTCCCTTCCGCAGGGTGTAGCCGGTTGACCAGTCGGTCCCACCGGGAGTCCCACCGGGGACGGAGCTCACCCCCGGCGCGTCCATCCGCAGGATCGGGTCGAGCTCCTCGTACTCGATTGCGACGAGCCCCGCCAGGCGCTCCACCTCATCCGCATCCGGCCCGACGAGGAGGAGGATCGGCTGGCCGACGTACTCCACGGTCTCCTCCGGGAAGAGGGGCCAGTTGTCCTTGATCATGTGGACCGCGTTCATTCCCGGGACGTCCCGGCGATCCACGACGGCGAACCCCGCCGGCAGCTCCGGCACCTGCACGGAGACCAGCCGCGCCCGGGGATGCGTCGACAGAACGAGCTTGCCGAAGAGCACCCCCTCCACCTGCATGTCCGCGATGTACCGGGCGCGCCCGGCAATCTTGTCCAGGGCGTCGGTCTTGGGGACGGAGGCGCTCACCTCGTGGGTCCGTCGCACCCCAGAAGCCGGCGCGCCCGGGGGCCACCGTCGACCCGACTGGGGACCCCGCGGCATCTGCTGGTGAGTTTCGTGCATGGCCATGGCTCAGGGCACCTCCACCAATCGTTCCGCCGAATCAATGTCCTTGAGGCCCGTCCCGGTGATCAGAAGCACCACCGTGCTCTCAGGATCGATCCGGTCGTGAGCGGCCAGAAGCCCCGCAAGGGAGGCCGCCGCAGCCGGCTCCGCGAAGAGCCCGCTCCGGGATGCCAGCTGCCGTTGTGCCGCGAGAATCTCATCATCCGAAACCTGGACGCAGCGCCCCTCGTGCTCCCGGATGTTCTTCACCGCCAGGCGGCCGGCGCTGGGAACGCCCACGGAGATCGAGTCCGCCAGGGTCTGGGCCGGAAGCGATCCCCCGCCGTCCAGGGCGTCGAAGCCGCCGGCGGCAACCGCGCGGCTGACGGCGTTGCTCCCCTCCGCCTGGACCGCCCACACCGTCGGCACGGTCCGGGCGAAGCCGAGCTTCACCAGATCCCGAAAGCCCTTGTAGATCCCGCAGAGAATGACCCCGTCCCCGACGGGAACGAAGACGTGGTCGGGCATCCGCCCGAGCTGGGCGAAGATCTCCAGGGCGGCGGTTTTCTTGCCCTCAATCGTCAGGGGGTTGTAGCCGGTGTTGCGGTTGAGGCCGCCGTGCTCCCGGACGTAGTCGAAGGAGCGCTGGAAGGCCAGGTCGTAGGGACCGTCGACCTTGCGAACCTCCGCGCCGTACTGGAGGCACTGGATGAGCTTGGCCCGGGCCGGGTTCTCCGGGACGAAGATGGTGACCGCCAGGCCCGCGGCGGCACCGATCCCCGCCATGGAGGAGGCGGCGTTGCCCGTCGACGCCACGGTGACGGTGGGAATGCCGTGCTTCCGGGCGAAGGCCGCCACGAGGACCGACGCACGGTCCTTCAGCGAGCCCGTGGGATTGAGGGTGTCGTCCTTGAGGTAGAGCCCGGGCAGATCCAGATCGTGGCGAAGGCGGTCCGGCTCCCAGAGGGGCGTGTTGCCTACGGGGATGGCCGGGAAGTGGACCGCCTCCACCGGAAGGAGCTCCCCCGGCCAGGGGAAGGGCGGGGAGTAGGCGGTACGGCCGTTGACATCGATCTCTACTTCCAGGAGTCCTCTCAGGGGCGTGCCCTTCTCCTGCATGCCGGCGCAGTCCGGGCACACCATGAGATCCGGCGTGATCTCGAAGCGGCGGTCGCATTCGGTGCACCGGTAGGAGAAGCTCACTAGGGGCGGCCTCCCATAAGCAGTGCCAGAACGCTCTTGGCGGTGTGGAGGCGATTCTCCGCCTCGTCGTAGATGATGGAGGCGGGGCCGTCGAGGACCTCGTCGGTGACCTCGTTGCCGCGGTCGGCCGGGAGGGCGTGCATGACCCGGGCGTGCTTGTTGGCCCGGGCGAAGACCTCCGCGGTGCAGCACCAGTCGTCGTGGCGCTCCAGGTTCTCCTTCATGATGCGGCCGTGCTCCTCATCGTCGACGAACTCGTCGAAGTAGGCGAAGCCGCCCCAGTTCTTGGGAATGACGATGTCGGCGCCCGCCACGGCGTCCTCCATGGCGTCCGTGACGGTGACCGAGCCGCCACCGGCTTCGGCGTTCCGCGCCGCCTTCGCCAGGATCTCCTCCTGCAGGGGAAACTCCGGCGGATTCGCAATGGCCACGTCCATGCCGAAGCGCGGAAAGAGGAGCGCCTGGGTCTGCGGCACCGAGAGGGGCTTGGCGTGGCTCGTGGCGTAGGCCCAGGTCACCGCTACTTTGAGGCCCTGCAGGTTGGCGCCGAAGACCTCTTCGATCGCCATGAGATCGGCGAGCCCCTGGAGGGGGTGGTAGATGTCGTCCTGCATGGAGATGACCGGGATCTCCGCGTGCGCGGCGATTTCCCGGAGGTAGCTGTTGCCGATGCCGTGAAAGCAGCTGCGGATGCTGATCCCCTCGCCCATGCGGGAGAGGACCTTCGCCGTGTCCCGGGGGGACTCGCCGTGGGTGATCTGCATTTTGCTCGGGGTGAGGTCGTGGGCGTGGCCGCCGAGCTGGGTCATCCCCGCTTCCAGGGAGTTCCGCGTCCGGGTGGACTGCTCGAAGAACATCATGAAGAGGGTCTTCTGGTCCAGGAGGCGCTCGTACCGCGCCTGGGCGTAGCGGCGCTTGAAGTCCATGGCCACGTCGATGGTCGTGCGAATGTCGCCGACCTCCCACTCATCGAGTGAGATCAGATCCCGTCCGTGAAAGAAGGTGTTCATTGCTGGTGCTCCTCAGGGGTGTTCACTTCTGCTCCTCCAGGATGCAGGGCAACAGAGCGTAGAATGCGGATGCCGCCTCGAGATGGGCGATCGGGGTCGTCTCGTTGGGCGCGTGGGCGTAGACCTCGTTACCGGGGCCGAAGCCGATTGTCGGGATCTCGTGCTTCCCGCAGATGGCAACGCCGTTCGTGGAGAAGGTCCACTTGTCGACGTTGGGCTCTTCGTCGAAGAGGCGGCGGTAGGCCTCCGCGCCGGCCTGCACGAGCGGGTGGTCCTCGTCGATCTTCCAGGTCGGGAAGTACGCCTCCTGGGGGAAGACCGTGCCGCGGTAGCTCGGCGCATCGTAGACGGGCACCGTGATGGTCGCGTCCGGGCCGGCGGCCTCCTGCATCTCCGCAATGGCGCTCTCCCGGGTCTCTCCCCAGGTGAGGCGGCGGTCCACATGGAAGCTCGCCCAGTCGGATACGGCGCATAGGGAGGGTGCCTGCGACTCCACCTTCGAGACGACGACGGAGCCCTTCCCCAGGAAGGGATCGGGCTTCAACCGCTCGTTGAGCGCCTCGACCCGGGAGATCGCCCGGGCCGCCTTGTAGATGGCGTTGTCCCCGCGCTCCGGCGCGGAGCCGTGGGCGGAGAGGCCGGTGAAGGCGACGTCCATCTCCATGCGACCGCGGTGGCCCCGGTAGACTCCCAGGTTGGTGGGCTCGGTGATCACCGCGAGCTCCGGGCGGAGCCCCTCCTCCTCAATGAGGTAGTTCCAGCACACCCCGTCGGCATCTTCCTCGTAGATGGTGAAGGTGAAGTAGACGGTCAGCTCACCGTCGTACTCAAGCTCTTTCAGGATGCGCCCGGCGGTAATCATGGAGGCCACTCCGCCCTCCTGGTCGACGGAGCCGCGGCCGAAGACGTGCCCGTCGGCAATGGTTCCGGAGAAGGGGTCCCCCTCCCACTGTGAAAGGTCCCCCGTATCCACGGTGTCAATGTGGCCGTCGATCGCCAGGATGCGCTTTCCCGATCCGACCCGGGCCAGGATGTTCCCGAAGCCGTCCAGGCGCACCTCGTCGAAGCCCGCCTCCTCGATCATGGGTTTGAGAACCTCGACCAGGCCCCCCTCCTGTCCGCTCAAGGATGGGACTTTGATCATCCGGGAGAGGTTCTCCGCCGTGTAGTCCCGGTACGCCGCCGCCTTCTCGCGGATGCTGCTGATCATCTCGGCTGCCGCCATCTCTCACACCTCCACGAGTTTCATGGCATCGACGGGACAGAAGTCCTGACAGTAGCCGCAGCCGATGCAGTTCTCCGGAATGACCTTCGCCTTGCCCTCCTCCATGAAGAGGGCGCCCTGCACGCACCGCCCGATACAGGCGCGGCACCCGGTGCAGGTCTCCTGTACGATGTGCATGAGGTGGCTCGCGACGGCGCGGCGCCGCGCATCGGCGGAGGGGCCGCCTGCCCGAGAGGCCCCGGCGCCTGCCGTTGCGGCGGGCTCCGCGGCGCCGTGCCCGGCGGCGGGCGCCTTGTCGGATGCCCGCCCCGTTTCCCCCGTATCTTTGCGGGCGCCGCGCGCCGCCGCGCCGTGGCCGGCGGCGGCCCGGGCGCGCTCCGGCGCCGGCGCGAAGCGCCCGCGGATCTCCTCCACGGAGGAATAGCCGTGCGTGTCGAGCCACTCTTCGAGCTCCCCGGCAATCTTGCCGTAGACGCCGTGACCCTTCCGGATGGCGGCGCTGCACACCTGCACCAGTGAGGCTCCCGCCATAATGAGCTTCACCGCGTCGACGCCCCGCTCGACGCCGCCGACCCCAATGATGGGGCGGTCCGTCACCTGGGCCATCTGGTGGACGATACGGAGCGCCATGGTCCGAATGGGTGCCCCGGAAAGCCAGGCAATGCCCCCGGGACTGCCGAGGAGGGGCTCCGCCGTTTCAGGGTCGAAGTCGAGGACCGGGCCGTAGGAGTTGATGGCGACGAATCCGTCCACGTACGCGGAGGCCTTCCGCGCCAACCCCTCGATGTCCGCGCACCCCGGCGACACCTTCATCCACACCGGCGCCTCCACTGCCTCGCGGAGACTCCGGGCTACATCGACCAGGGGATCGATGGATGCGCCGGAGTAGTGGGTGGAGAACTCGAAGCCGTCGGGCTCCACCTCCGCCTCAATGAGCTTCCCGAGCCGACTCACCTCCTCAGGGCTGTAGCCGATGGAAGCGATCACCGGCACCCCGCTCTTCTTCGCCTCCCGAAGATCCTCCAGATACTCCTCCACGGGAATCTCCGACCAGGTCTCGCAGTTCAGCAGCCCCTGCCCTGTCGCGCGCCGGATGGATGGGCGCGGATCCTTTGCCGGCCGGGTGCTCACCGTCTTTGCCACCAGACCGCCCGCCCCGCCCTCGGCGGCGGCGCACATCATTGCGCCGGTGCGCACGTTGGGCCCCGCCGCAGGGAGGACGGGATTCCGAAAGTGCATGCCCTGAAGCGTTACCGATGTGTCAGCCATGATGCCTCCCTTCGTAGAAGCGCCGGTGGAGCGCTGCGGCAACCCGCCGGCAGTCGCGGTTGAACTGCTCCTCCTCGAGAAAGGTCACCGTGCCGTTCTCGAAGAGGACCCGGCCGTCACAGATCGTCATGAAGGCCCTGCCCGACCCGGCGCCGTAGATGAGATGAGGGACGATGCTCCCGGCCTCGATCGGAGCAACGGGAACGTAGTCGAGAACCGCAATGTCCGCGGCCGCCCCCGGAGCGAGCTCGCCGGGCGGCGGAGCTCCGTCCCCCGGCGCCCCGCCACCCGCAGCTCCGTCCCCAACCACTGCGCCGCGCCCGCCGGCAGCAGCTCCGTCCCCGCCCCGAGGGGCGAAGGTCCGCCCGAGCACCTTCCGGGCGTTCTCGAAGAGGCCGCGGTGCACCCCCGCCAGGGTGGCACCGCCGTCTCGGAGGGCCAGAAAGTGAAAGCGTGCCGCGCCGATCGGGTCGCCGGTCATGCCGTCGGTTCCGAAGAGGAAGTCCGGTATCCGTCCCGGGTCCAGATGGCCGACGGCGTTGTTGGACAGGAACGGCGCCGTCGACCAGACGCTCACGA
>CAZZIE010000061.1:8578-11694 GCA_964654185.1 uncultured Spirochaetaceae bacterium
TTGGCGTTGGACTCCGGGTTCGTCACGACCATCGGACCGATCTCGTCGAGCAGCGCGTAGTCCCGGTCGCTCAGGTGGATGCAGTGGGCGAGAATGGTTGTCGCCTCCAGGAGGCCGAAACGATGCAGTCGATCGACGGGACCTTCATAGCCTTCGCGTCGGCATCGATCCAAATCCTCCGGCGCCTCTCCACAGTGGATGTGCACCGGCAGGTCGTCCGGCCGCTCCCGGGCGATGCGCTCCAGACTCTCATTGCTCAGGGTGAGGTTGGCGTGGAGGCCCAGGAGCCCCTGCAACATGGGGTCCTCCCGGTGGCGCTCGAAGAAGTCGAGGTTCTCCTGGAGGTGCCCGTCGACCGCGTCCGGACCGGCGCGTTCCGACATCTCGAAGCAGACCGCCCCGCGCACTCCCGCCGCGCCGTAGGCGGCGGCGACGGTCGCCAGACTACCACCGACATAACTCATGGAGGCGTGGTGCTCGAAGACGCTTGTCACCCCGTGCCTCACGTTGTCGATGAGTCCCGCCAGAGCCGAGTAGTAAACGCTCTCCTCATCGTGGGCCGCATCCAGGCGCCACCAGAGACTCTCCAGCAACTTCGGAAAGGGCTGCGTCGGCCCCTGCGGCACGAGCCCCGGCGCGAAGGCGGAATAGAGGTGGGTGTGAGCGTTGAGCAGACCCGGAAGGACCAGGCGGCCGCCGGCGTCACATCGGCGCGGGAAAAGAGCGGCGCCCGGGTGGGACTGTGCGCGCCCGGCCGCCGTGGCCGCCGCTCCCGCGGAACCACCCGCCCCGGGTCCGGCGGATCCACCGATAGCGCTCCCGGCCGCCCCGGCCGCCGCGCGAACCTTGCCGGCCTCGCCGACCGCCTGAATCACGCCGTCGCGCACCAGGACGCCTCCCGGCGCGAAGACGCGCGTGCCGTCGAAGACGACGGCGTTGTCAATGAGAAGGCTCTCTCTGCTCCGGTGCATTTCGGAGCTCATGCTCATCTCCCCGCGCTCCCGGCGGTCAATCGGTTCCCGTAGCCCGGCTCTACCGTGATGCCGTGGTCCGCGTCGTAAACGGCCCGCCCCCGGACGATGGTCTTCACGACACGCCCCCGGAAGGTCATGCCCTCAAAGGGGGTGATCTTGCCCTTCGACAGGAAGTCCGCGCCGCGGACGGTCCACTCACCGTTGGGATCCATGAGGACGATGTCACCATCCCGTCCGGGCTCAATCGCGCCTTTCCGGTGGTTCAGGCCGTAGCGCAGCGCGGCGTTTCGCGAGGTCACCTCCACCAGCCGGCTCAGGGAGATGCGCTCCTTCAAGTACGCCTCGCTGAACATGTAGGGCAGCAAAGTGCCGCTGCCGGGAATCCCGGAATAGTCGGTCCAGATGGAGCCAGTGTGCTTCTGCTCGGTCGGCGCCGGAGCATGGTCGGAGGCGATGAACGAGAGGGTGCCGTCCTCAATTGCCCTCCACAGAGCGTCCCGGGTCTCGGCGGTCTTCACCGCCGGGGCCACCTTCATGGCGGAGCCGATGCGGTTGAAATCATCAAGATCGAACGCGAGATAGTGCGGCGCCGTTTCCCCGGAGACGCATGGGGTCTCGGCAACAACACGGGCCGCTTCCGCTGCGGCAACGTGAACAATGTGCAGCCGCGCCCGGGCCAGTTCCGCCAGAGAAGCGGCGATACGCACCGCGAGGGATTCGGCGATCTCCGGCCGGGACAGATAGTAGTGGTACGGCGAGTCGCCGGCCTCTCGGGCCGCCTCCGTGGCGTGACGGATGAAGTCGGCATCCTCCGCGTGGAGGAGCACCGGCCGCCCGACGTCCCGGGCGGCTTCGAGAACACGGAGCAACTGCCAGTGGCCGACCCGGGGGAAGCTCTCCATGCTTGCGTTGAGGTAGCACTTGAACCCGAGCACCTCCGGGGCCAGCTCGGCCATGGACGCGGCGTAGCCCGGCTCCTCCCAGAAGGTGTTTCCGGAGACTCCGCCGTAGAAGCCGTAGTCGATGACCGCCCGCTTGCTGACGACGCCGTCCTTCTCCTTCAGGTTTGCCAGGTTCGTCACCGGCGGGATGGAGGTGCACGGCATGTCGATCACCGTCGTGATCCCGCCGGAGGCCGCCGCGGAGGAGCCGTGGTAGAAGTCCTCCCGGTCGGTGTAGCCGGGCTCATCGAAGTGGACGTGCGGGTCAATGCCGCCGGGGAGGACCAGAAGGCCCTCGGCGTCGATGATCTCTTCGCCGGCGCCTTCCCCGCCCGCGGCGCCCTGTCCGCCGCTGCCCGGCCGGCCCGCGCCCGCACCACCGCCGGCCGCGGCGCCACCGGCGAGATCCCGGCCGATCGCCGTGATCACCCCGTCGACAATGCGAAGATCCGCCCGTACCGGCCGGTTCACGCCGGGCAGCGCCAGGTTGCCGTTCCGAATGATCACGGCGTGCCCCCTTCGCCTGCGGCGGCCCCGCGCGAGTCTGCAGCAGCTCCGTCCCCGGCATCGCCGCCCGGCCGGCCGCCTGCAGCAGCTCCGTCCCCGTCAGCACCGTCGCCGATGGCAGCTCCGTCCCCGGCGGTCACACCAGCCGCCTGGAGCGCCCGGTACACCTTCTCAGGCGTGAAGGGCGTGTCGAATAGGCGGACGCCGGTGGCGTCGAAGATGGCGTTGGCAATGGCGGGGGCCGCGCCGTTGATGCCGATCTCGCCCACCGACTTGGCGCCGAAGGGGCCCGAGGGCTCGTGAGAGGGCACGATGATGGTGCGTACTTCCGGCATGTCCGCGGCGGTGTAGATCTTGTAGTGGCCGAAGCTGGGATTGCGCAGACGGCCCTTCTCGTCGAAGAGGAACTCCTCGGTGAGGGCGTAACTGATCCCGTTGACGGCGGCGCCCTCGACCTGACCCTCCGCGAGGGCGGGGTTGATCGCCTGGCCGCAGTCGACAGCGCTCACGAACTCGATGACCGTGACATCGCCGGTGCGGAGGTCCACCTCCACCTCGGCGAACTGCGCAATGAAGGGCGCCGGGGACATCTCCCCGGAGAAGGAGGCGCTCGTCTGCAGTTGCTCGTGGTTGGCCGAGTAGAAGCGCCGGTAGGCGATCTCCGAGAAGGTCACCTGCTCTCCGGAAACGGCGT
>CAZZIE010000061.1:11704-25039 GCA_964654185.1 uncultured Spirochaetaceae bacterium
GGACTCAGCCTCGTGGATCAGCCCCTCTGCGGCGTCGGCCGCGGCCCCGGCGGGCGGCCCTGAGGGAGGGCCGTCGGCATCGGCCCCAGGATCTGAATCCCTTCCGACGATCTCGGCGGCCACGGATCGGAGGGCGGCGACCATGCGGTCGGCGCACATCTGCACCGCCGTGCCGGAGACGTAGGTCGTCGAGGAGGCGTAGGCGCCGACGTCGAAGGGGGTGAGGTCGGTGTCGGAGGAGAGGACCTGGATCTTCTCGGCGGGCACCTTCAGCGCTTCCGCGGCGATCTGAGCCAGGACGGTGTCGGAGCCGGTGCCAATGTCGGTGGCGCCGACGAGGAGGTTGAAGGAGCCGTCCTCGTTCATCTTGAGGGTTGCGCCGCCCATGTCGATCCTCGGAATGCCCGAGCCCTGCATGGCAATGGCCAGGCCGACGCCGCGCACCCGGCCGTCCGCGCCGGCTCCGTCCCCCGCCCCAAGGCGGTGGCCGCGCTTCTCCTTCCAGCCGATCGCCTCCGCCCCGGCGTCCAGGCACTCGCTGAGCTTGCAGCTGCCCACGACCTGCTCGACTCCCTCGGTTCCCTCACCCAGCGCCTTGAAGATGGGTGACGACTCGCCCTCCCGGATGTGCCATGCCTTGCAGAACTCCACTGGGTCGATGCCGACGCGCCGGGCAATGATGTCCAGGTGCTGGTTGAGGGTGAAGTATCCCTGCGTCGCGCCGTACCCGCGGTAGGCTCCGGGAACGGGCAGGTTCGTATACACCGCCTTCCCGGTGAAGGAGAGGTTCTCAATCTTGTTGAAGAGGGGCAGCACCTTGGCGCCGACGTTCGAAAGGACCGTCAGGGCGTGAGCGCCGTAGGCGCCGGTGTTGGAACGGACGTCCATGGAAAGGCCGGTTATGGATCCGTCGTTCTTCACACCCGCTTTTAGTGTTATGCGCATCGGATGACGCGTCCGGGAGGCGACGAAGACCTCCTTGCGGGAGTACTCAATGCGGACGTTCCGGCCGGTGCGCATGGCCACCAGGGCGGCGTAGGGCTCCAGGATCACCTCCTGCTTGCCCCCGAAGCCGCCGCCGATTCGCGGCTTGATCACCCGGATCCGGTGGAGGGGAATGTCGAGGAGGCGGCTCACAATGCGCCGCGCGTGAAAAGGAACCTGCGTCGCCGAGACAATGGTGAGACGATCCCGCGGATCGAAGTACGCCGCGACAACGTGAGGCTCCAGGGCGCAGTGGGAGGCGAAGTGCATGGAGTAGCGCTCCTCCACCGTGAAGTCCGCCTCCTGCATGGCCCCGTCCACATCGCCGATCGAGAGGTCCATGCGCGCCGCCGTGTTCTGCTCCGGTTCGTAGGGCACGGGAATGGCCGCATGCTCATCACCGCTGTGCAGAAGCGGCGCCGCCGGGTCGGTGGCCTTCTCCGCGTCGAAGAGCGCCTCGTGCTCCTCCAGGTCGACTTCAATGAGACCGATGGCCCGATCGGCGATCTCCTTCGTCTCAGCTGCTACCATGCAGATGCGGTCCCCGACGAAGCGCACCGTCGTGTCGAAGAGCCGCGTATCGTAGGGGGACGGCTCCGGAAAGCCCTGTCCGGCCGTGGTGTAGTAGCCCTGCGGGCTGTTCCGGAAGTGAAAGACGTCCACCACGCCGTCAAGGGACTCCGCCTTCTCGCTGCGAACATCGATTATGTCCGCGAAGGGAACCTCGGAGTAGAGGAAGCTCACATGGACCGGATCGGCCACGGCGTAGTCCGCCGTGAAGAGCTCCGTCCCCGCCGCGAGCCCGGCGGCATCTATCTTGGTGCTGGAGGTGCCGACTGTGGTGTACGCCGCGCCTCCGCCCGGTTGGGTCGTCATGAGTGCGCCTCCTCTGAGGGAGTGCCGCGGTCGGCGCGGGCGGGGCCGGGGTCGGAGCCGCCCTCTGCGTGGGCGGGGTCGCCGCCTGCATGGACGGGCCCGCCCTCTGCGCCGCTACGCGCCCCGTGCACCCCGCGCGCCCCAGGTGCGCCGGCCATCCGCTCCGCGGCGAGCCGTACCGCCGCCAGGATCTTCACGTACCCGGTACACCGGCAGAGGTTGCCGTCGAGAGCGGTGCGGATCTCCTCGTCCGTCGGATCGGGCGACCGCTCGAGGAGGTGATACGCCGCAATGATCATGGCCGGCGTGCAGAAGCCGCACTGGACGGCGCCGGTCTCCACGAAGGCGCGCTGGAGGGGGTGGAGACGGTCGGGCATCGAACTGCTCGTCGCTGGCCCGGAGCTGGTCGTGGCGGGCCAGGGGGCGGCCGCTGCGCCCGCTGCGAACGTGCCGTCGGCGGCGGCGGGAGTAAGGCCCGCAGCGCCCGTCGCCGGCGTGCCGGCCGCGGCCGCGGGGGTGCCGGCCGCCGCGGTCTCTCGCCGCCACGCCGCGGCAATGCCCGCCACCGTCACGATGTCTCGATGCGCCGCGGTCGCCGCGAAAACCTGGCAAGCGTTCACGGGCACGCCGTCCAGGAGAACCAGGCAGGCGCCGCACTCGCCGGCATCGCAGCCCTCCTTGACCTCGGTCCAGCTGTTCTCGCGAAGCACCCGCAACAGGGTGTCGCCCCCGTCGAAGGTGAGCTCCGTCGTCTTGCCGTTGATGCAGAATGTGTCTCTCACGCCTCGGCTCCCTTCGCGTGACCGCTCTTGCCCGCAAGCTCCCCGAGCCCGCGCTCGATCTCGACCGCCGCGCGATGGAGGAGGTACTCCTCGCTGTAGCCCTGCCGGGCCGGCATGCTAACTCCCAGATCCTCCGGTGCAATGCGGATCCCGGACAGCGTGGCGCCGGTCAGCCGCTCTTCCAGCTCGGCGAGCCGGGCGTAGCGCCTCTTGGTTCCGGTAACTACCAGCCGCGCACCGGAGGCCACACCGGCCTCCTCCTTCAACAGGATCGTCGTGGTGAACAGGGGATAATCAAAGCGGGTTCGCACGAACCGCGCGTAATGCGATCTCCATTGAGGGTCGATGGGTACGGTCAGCCCCGTAACCGCGGTGTGTTTTCGCAACTGCGGCTCGGACAGATACTCCGTAAACGGGAAGCTCCCCTCCTCGGCGCCGATGAGGTGAACCGTCGCTTCCAGCGCGACCAACGGCCCCATGAGGCTCGACCACAACGGCGACATGCTCACGCTGCCGCCAATGGTGATCCGGTTGCGTAACGGGCTGGATGCGGCGTGTTCGAGGGACTTCCGGAGCACATGATCGGGCGCTTCAGCCCGGAGATGCTCAACGAGACGGGTGTACGTCACCATGGCGCCGACCTCGAGGCTGGAATCGACGTGCTCCAGGTACTCGAGCCCGAGCGCAGACAGATCCGCGAGTACTGCGCCGTCAAGACGCCGCGAAAGGAGCCCGGTGCCGCCGCCGTGCGGGATTACGCCCTCCCGGGAAAGCCGGTGAGCCAACTCGCCCACAGATTCGGGGCGCACCCACGTGAGATCGCTCATTCGTTCTCCTCAAGTCAGGATAGAGAATGGTCGTGTCTGGTGATGTTGGATTTATTGTGGGCCCGGTTATGGGAGGCGTCAAGGAGGAAATGGGGCGTCCGCGCGAGCCGGCCCGGAGAGCCGTCCAGGCCGAGCAGTCCCGCGAGTGCCGCCGGCCGGCGGGAACCCCATACCGAAGCCGCACTGGACGAACGAACTACCCTTCCGCCCGACCTCGGGTTATGATGGCGCGTCATGAGAACGATTCCCCTTTCGACGAAGATCATCTGGGGGCTGGCATCGCTGGGCCTGACCATGATCTCCGGGATCTACGGGTCCCTGCTGCCCATCTTCTACCAGGACTATCTGGGCCTGGCGGCGCGGTGGATCGGGATCACCTCGATTGCATACGCGGTGTGGAACGCGGTGAATGATCCGCTTTTCGGGTTTTTCACGGATAACACCCGGTCGCGGTGGGGACGGCGCATTCCCTACATGCGCTTCACGGCGCCATTCCTGGCGTTGACCTTCTTCCTGGTGTGGATGGCACCGGAGGGTGCGGGAGACATTGCTATCTTCTGGTGGATGCTGGTGGTGATGCTCCTCTACGACAGCTGCTTCACCATGATCGGCCTGGTCTACTCGGCGCTTCTGCCGGAGGTGTCGGAGAACGAGGATCAGCGGGCGCACCTGCAGGTCTCGACGGCGCTCTTCGGGCTCATGGGCTTCGGTCTGGGCTTCATTGTTCCGCAGCTTTTCCGGCCCCAGGAGGGAGGGGCAACGACGCTGTTGCCGCTGCGGCTGGCCATGCTCGCGGTAGGCATTCTCGGGGCGACGCTGATCGTGATCGTGACCTTCCGCGTGAAGGAGCGGCCGCAACTCTCCCGGAACGCCGAGCGGCTCACCTTCAAGCAGTACATTGTCTTCACCTTTCGGAGTACGTCGGCGCTGATTCTGATTGCGGAGAACTTCTTTCGCGTCCTGGTGCAGGCCATGGCCATGGGCGCCATCTTCTACGTGGCGGACTACCTGGTCCGGACGAACGCCATGTTGCTCCTGCTAGCGGTCTTCGTTCCCATGGTCATCGGCATTGCCGTGAGCGGCAAGGTGCGCCGCCGCCTCGGCGTCCTCCGGGCGCAGCAGGCGTATCTCCTCCTCGGGGCGGTGGGCTTCCTCATCGTCATGGTTGCTCCGTCCCCGCTGATTCCGGCGGCCTTTGCGCTCATCGGTTTCGGGATGGCCGGCCCGGAGGCGTACACCTACGTCCTTTTTGCACTTGTGGTCGATGAGGACGAGCTCCGCACGGGGCAACGTCGGGAGGGTGCGTTCTTCGGGACGAATGCGCTTCTCACCAAGCCGGCTCAGTCCCTGGCAATCGCGATTCCGCCCTTCATTCTGGAGTCAACGGGCTTCGTGACACGCCAGGCGAATCAGGGCGTAGCGCTCCTGGAGCAGGCCGAAAGCGCCCTGACGGGGATCCGCCTTTTCTCCGGGCTCATTCCCGGGATTGCCTACCTCATTGGCGTGGCCATCCTCATGTTCTTTCCGATCCGCGGAGAGTATCAGAAGGAGATCGAGCAGAAAGTGCTGGCGCGGCACACCGAGCAGGAGGCGGGCGGCGAAGAGGGTGACATGCAGAGGGCAAACGCGGATGGCCCGTGACCGTGAGATCGGCGTCGGGATCATCGGCGCAGGGTTGCGGGGCGCCCTGGTTCTCGGCGGGCGCATTGCCGAACTCCGGAAGGAGACGGGCTTCCGCCTTCGCGCCCTGTGCGACAAGAGTCCGCAGCGGATGCGCGAGGTCTCGGTGTACCTGCAGCTGGAGAACGCGAAGCGCGGCCTGCCGCGGAAGATCAAGAAGTACACCGACTACCGCGACCTGGTGGATGACCCCGCGGTGGACCTGGTCCTGGTGACGACGCCGACCTACCTCCACCGTGAACCCTGTGCGTACGCGTTAGCATCGACCAAGAAAGTCTATCTGGACAAGCCTATTGCGGTAACCCTGGAGGACTCTCAGGCGATCACCAACACGGTTGTGGAAACCGGGAATCCCCTCATGATGGGCTTCACCCGGCGGTACGAGCGGGTGTGGCGGCGCGCCTACGAGCTGATGCGGGAGGGGCGGATCGGGAGGCTCATGATGATGCAGCTGCGCTCGGTCATCCCCTACACGCGGTACTACCACCTCTGGCACCGGCGGAACGCCCGGTCCGGCGGCGCCCTGAACGACAAGTCCTCACACCACTTCGATGTCTTCAACTGGTTTGCCGGGAGTCGCTGCGTGTCGCTCTCGGGCATCGGGGGACGGAGCCCGCAGTTCGCCCCGGAGGAGAACCCGCCGGCGGGGTGTTTCTCCTGCACCCGGGACTGTCCCTACAATCTGCGCAAGGATCCGGACTTCCAGGAGATGGGGATCCGGTTCATTCCGCCGAGCTGGAAGAACGCACCCGAAGAGGAAGACCGGATCGATACCTGCGTCTTCAAGCCCGGCGCCGACATCACCGACCACGCCTTCGTGAACCTCTCCTACGAGAACGGCGTGAAGGCATCCCTCTTTCTCTGCATCTACGGGCCGAAGGCGCCGGACCAGGAGACCCTGGAGCTCGTCGGAACCGAGGGCAAGCTCACCCTCACCCGTGGCACCGGCACCATTGAGCTGTGGTCCGACCACGGTGCGACGCACGAGATCATCGACACCAGGGACCATGAGTTCTCCTCCAGCCACTTCGGCGCCGACCTGGAGCTCGTCCGGGCACTCCGCCGCTTCGTCGACGGAGAGACCCCAATCGCCTCCGTCCACGACGGCCACGAGTCCCTCCGCATGGTGACCGCGGCCCAGGCATCGATTGATGCGGAGGGTGAGGTGCGGGCGCTCAAGGAGGGCTGACACGAAGGGGGACGGAGGTGCGGTTGGGGGTGCGGGTGCGCGTTGTCGAACGGGGACGGAGCCGCGGTTGCGGGTGCGCGTGATCGACGCGTGATGGGTGCGGTTGAATTCGCAGCTCCATTTTGTCGGTATTCGAGGGCATGAGAAAACCAAGAAAGGTAATCGATGGTGGTCGGTACCATATTGTTGCTCGTGCAAATCGCGGTGAGTTCATGTTGCACTCCGGGGAGATGAAGGCGTTGTTTGTCCATACGCTGGAGCGGGCAAAGGCACGGTACGAGTTTCGTATCGAGATGTTCTGCGTCATGGATAATCACTTTCACCTCATAGTGGAGGTTGCTAGAGGCGAGTCTTTGTCGAGGCTGATGCAATGGATCCTTAGTGTCTTTGCAATGCGGTACAACCGGCTCCATCACCTCAAGGGGCACGTCTGGTATGATCGATTCAAGAGCCGCGTCATCACAAGTATTCGTCAATATGTCGATACTATCGAATACATCGTACGCAACCCGGTGAAGGCAGGAATAGTCTCGAAAGCTACAGCATATCCCTGGACAGGGTTGCAGTGGTGGCGAATCCCGGGACAGAGATTGGTGGAGCCGCCGAACGCGGTGTTTCGATTGCGCTTTGGGCATTTGTTGCCGTGCGCGTTGACTGGCTGAGGATCATGGGACGTGCACTATGAAAGAAGCGGTTCACGCCGCACTTCGACGACCAGCTCGGCGCGGTGATCCTCACGGAACCGGTGGAGACCGAGTAGGTTCTCTTCAACGGTAACTGTAATCCTTCATCCGAGCCGGCGGATCCCTTCGCTTAAGGGGCGTAACGCCTTCATATCCAATCCTCCCGATGTGCGGCCTCCGCGAGACTACGTGCCCGCCAGAGCATCGGTGAGTGCAGGAAGGCTCTCTTCGACTCCCGCCACGACCGCGAAGTCGCTCACCCGGTGGATCGGCGCATCCGGGTCGGGGTTGATGCTCACGATGGTCGCGGCGCCTTCCATGCCAAGGCGGTGCTGGATTGCCCCGGAGATGCCCACGGCGATGTAGAGGGCGGGCCGCACGCTCTTGCCGGTCTGTCCGATCTGGTACTCGTACGGGAGGATCCCCGCATCGACCGCGGCGCGGGAGCACGCCAGGCTGACCCGCACACCCAGGGCTTGGCGCAGACGCTCTATGAGGGGTACCACGTACTGGTCCAGACGCTCCGGCGAGCCGATCCCCAACCCGACGGCGACAATGACGTCTGCATTGGTGTCGACGCCGCGAGCATCGTCGGCTGGGGCGGCCCCGTAAGGAGGTGTCGTCGCGGCCCCGGGTTGCCCGGCAGCGCCGTGCGGATTGGCCCCGGGGCGACCCGCGCCGGTGTGCTGCTCTTCGACCCTCACACGCACGGTCGGGCCGCCGACACCCGCGTCCGGGGCGGGCAGCGTTAACTCCTCCATCCGCACTTCGACCCGGGGAAACCGAACAACCGGAAAGACCCCGGAGCGCACGGTGGCCATCTCCGGCTGCGCCGCGCCGGTCGCCTTCGTCACAATGGTTGCCAGGATGTTCCCGCCAAGGGCGGGCCGCGTCTGGAGGAGGTGCCGCGGCTTTGCATCCGGCGATTCGAGGGACAGACCCGTGCAGTCCGCAGTCAGTCCGGCACCGAGTTCCGCCGCCGCAAGGGCCGACACGGACCGGCCCAGAAGCGTAGCGGGAATCAGAACCGTCCGGGGAGACCGGAGGCGCACCGTCGCTGCCAGGAGCGAAGCGTCGCGGTGGTGGGTAAGCGCCGTGAGCTCGGTGGCGGCGCGCGCCGGCGCATCCAGGAAGATGGTCCGGGTTGCCCCGTAGGTGCTCAGGATTGTGGACAGCTCCGGGTCGGCGCCGCGGGCGCAGACGACTGCCGTGGCGTGGACGCCCAACTCCTCCGCGAGCTCCCGCGCCTTCCCGAGAAGCTCGAGACTACCGCCCTCGATGCTTTGCTCTGATACGCTCCCCTCGCCTCCGTCGGCCTCCGCTACCTCCATGTAGACCCAGATGTCCGGGTCGTCGCCGGGGTGATGGCCGGTCCCGGCCGGCGGCTGAGCTCCGTCCCCGCTTCGCCCCCCACCGGTCGGCGGCGCGGCGCGAGCTCCGTCCCCGCCTCGGGGAGCCCCGTCCCCGCTTTGCGAGGCGTGCTCGGCAATGAAGGCGGCGAGCTCGCCGATGGCGGCAGGGGGATCCGGATGCTCGGCGAGGGTAACCACCCGTCCGCCGCTGTGGCTCGGGGGTACCGAGACGATCTTCTTCACCTGGGTGGCAGATCCGGCCAGGCCGGTCTCCTCTTCGGTCAGTCCCAGATCTGCGGCACTCCAGGTTCTGACCTCTGCTGTGGCGGCGCGGCGGAAGCCGTCGAGGGTGGTCGCAAAGGGGAGCGCCGGAGCCAGGCCGGTCCAGGTAATGACGATGGGCCCACTGTCCACGCGGTAGCGCTGCCGCCGGCGACGCGACATGGCCTCGACGGTGAGAACGTGAGCATCGCCTTCAGGCGGATCTTCAGGGAGCTCGAAGCCGGTTGCGTAGGGAATGAGCGGGGCGCCGAGGAGAGCGGCCACTTCGGCGGGGACCTGGGCGGTGTCGCCGTCGGGGCTCTGCATGCCCGCCAGGATGAGGGGGCGGTCGAGGGCGAGGTCGGCGGTGATGCGGCGGACGGCGGCGGTCAGGGTGCGGGCAGTGGCCAGGGTGTCCGCCCCGGAAAAGGCGGGGTCCGAGAGGAGGACCGCTTCGTCGGCTCCGTAGGCGATCGACCGGCGGCAGATGCGCTCGGCGGCATCGGGCCCCATGGAGAGGACGATGAGTCGCCCGTCGGGGGTCGCGCCCGGGCTGCCGGGGGACCCGCCAGTACCGTCGGGGACGGAGGTTGCGCCGGTGTTACCGGCGACGGCGCGGCCGACGCGGAGGGCGCGATCATCCAGGGGGTTCGCGACCATCCGCAGGCGACGGCGTCGCAGGGTGCCGCGATCGAGGTCCCAGGCGTCGGGAGGAATGTGCTCGACATCCGCCACGTACTTGAGCAGGAGAATGACGTCCATGGCTACTCGCTCGGGATCATGGTGTCGCGGTTGAGGAGACCATCCGGGTCGAAGGCTGCCTTGACGCGCTGCATGGCTCGAAGTCCGTCATTGCCGTAGAGGTAGTACAGATAGGGATGGTCGGCACCGTCTTCATCGACCAGATGCTTCTTCCCGACGCCGTGTTCCGCGGAGATGGTGCCGCCCAGAGCGACGGCGGTGCGGGCGAGGTGTAGGTAGTGTTCCCTGGCGCAGGCGAGCTCCGCCTCATCGGCCGGGAGGAAGTTGAGATGGAGGTGGTACTGACCAAGGTGGCCGAAGAGCACCGTACGGATACCGGCGCTACGCGCTTCCGAATAAGCTTCCCATATGGCCGGGAAGGAGTCGGCCGGGACCGCCACGTCGGTGCCGAGCTTCCCGACGCGCTCGCCGACCCAGCGGTTCACCTGCTCGGGCAGGGCGTGGCGGAAGCTCTTCATGCCGCGTAACTCCTCTCCCGCGGCGACCCAGTCGGCCGCGGCGCCGGCGGAGCGCAGCGCGTCCTGGATCTCGAGGAGACGCTCCTCCGGCGGATAGGGATTGTACTCCGAGACCGCCTCGTACTCCTCCTCGACGAGAACGCACCCCTGCGCTCGGGGCGTCTCCGGGTACTGCGCGCGGATGAAATCGAGGGAGGCACCGTCCATGTACTCGATGGAGAGGATGGAGGCGAGCGCGCCCCGGAGCTTGGCGGCGAAGTCCAGGGCATCCGCCTCCGAGGCAAAGAATCCGGCGTACTGGAAGATGGCGGCCGGCCTCGGCGCCAGCCTCACTTCCGCGGCGGCAATCGCCGCCAGAGTCCCCTCGCTGCCGATGAGGAGGTCCACCAGATCGAGTCCCCGCTTCAGATAGAGACCGGCCGCGTGCTTCGTTGCGGGCATTTGAATGGTGTCGGGCACTGCCGCGTGGCTCGCGGGAAAGCCCGGCGGGAGTGGAAGGTTCCCGTTCCGGGCCACCCACTCCCCACGCCGCACCCATACCGGATCGCCGCCGACGGGTACGACGAGCAGTGCTTCCACCCAGTTTCTGGTCGCTCCGTAGCGGTAGCTCCGAGCGCCGCTGGCGTTGGTGGCAATGGTCCCACCGAGCATTGCCGTGGTTTCCGTGGGATCCGGCGGATAGAAGACGCCGTCCCCGGCGAGTGCCTGATCGAGCTCGAAGAGCCGGATCCCGGCGGGCACGATAGCGCGGCAACCGTCATCGGAGATGAGAACCGTGTAGTCCGGACCGCCGCGGGGCTCCCAGTCTCCGGCGGCACGCGTCGCGCCGGCGGGTTGCGCGCCCGCACCGGCGGGTCCCTTGCCGGCGGCGGGCCCCGCGCCGGGACCACTTTCGGGTTGCCCTTCCCGGCCGCGCGCACCCGCACTTCCCCGCGCGGCCACGGCGCCGACCGGCCCCGGTAGAGGGATTGCCCGGCCATTCCGGAGCCGCTCCGTACTCACCACGATTCCGCCATGGGGCACCCGGCTTCCGGTGATCGACGTGCCGGCGCCGGAGAGTGTGACCGGACGCCGGGCTACGGCGGCCTCGTGAAGCACCGCGGCGACCTCTTCCGGCGTCCGCGGCAGGTACACCGCCTCCGCGGAGCCATCGAAGGAGGCCGACTCATCCCGGGTGTACGAGGAGATGGATGCCTGGTCGGTCAGTTGTCGCACGTACATGGCTGCACATTCGTCCGGCCTGCGGGCGGCACGCCCGGCGGTCACCCATAGCGGCGACGGGCTCCCGCCGGCCGGTTTCCCGTCGCGCCGCGCACCCCCAGCCCCCACCGCCGCGCGGTGCGGCGGGGCGGGGCGCCCGGCGGTTTCCTCAGGCATCAGCCGCCGCGCTCCCGTCGGGCCGCGCCCGCCGCCGCCCCGCGGGGCCGCCGACCGGTTTCCCCAGTTGCCTGCCGGTCCACGCCGCACCGCAGGGCGCCTCGCCGGTTCCCCCAGCTGCCCGCCCCCCGCGGGGTCGGGTGGCCCACCCCCGGCGCTGTCCCACCACCCGCCCCGCAGGGGCGAAACGCCCCGGCTCCGTCCCCCCCCACCGCCGCCGCGCCGCCCACCGGTTCCCACTACCTCGGCGCACGCCCGCAGACGGTGCGAAGGTCTTTTGGTAGACTACCGTACATGAGCGAAGTGCTGATAGCCGGTCACCAGAATCCGGACATGGACTGTACCTGCTCCGCGACGGCGTACGCCTATCTGAAGGGGCGGCTCGACCCCGAGACGACCTTCACCGCGCTGCGGTCCGGAGCGCTGAGCAACCAGATTCGCGATGTGTATCGCCAGGCGGGGCTGGAGGCACCGAAGCACGTTGAGTCGATCGAGCCGACCGTCGGCGATGTGGTGAAGCACTACGAGTTCTGTCTGAACCGGGCGGATCCGGTGCTGCGCGCCTTCGAGTTGGTCCGGGAGCGGACCATCAGCGCCATTCCGGTGTGCGGACCGGACGGCTCTTTCGAGGGCGTTGTGGGGGTCAACGAGATTGCCGCCTACGCCTCCGCCTACCACGCCGGAGAGCGCCCGGAGTACCACTTCTCGACGAGCAACTTCGAGCGCGTCCTGCCGGGGCGCTTTCTGAAGCGAGGCGGCGTAGATGACTTTCTCGCGCCGATCGCCACGGGGGCCATGCCGGTGCAGCGCGCCTTCGAGCGGATGGAACAGCTCTCGCGGAAGCCTCTGCTCATTGTGGGGAATCGCTCGGAGATTCTGGCCTACGCAGTTGAGCGCGGCTTCCCGGCCGTTGTGATTACCGGGCTGAACGACGAAGCGGAGCTGGACGTCGACTTCTCCGGCTATGACGGCAGCGTCTATCTCTCCGAGACCGACACGGCGGAGTCCATTCGACTTCTCCGGCTGAGCTCGGAGATCGACATGATCGTCGACAGCGATGTCCCGCACCTCGAGGACTCCACACCCTTCGACGGGGCGAAGACGCAGCTTCTCAACTCCGACTACCGCGGCTTTCCGGTCTTCCGGGACGAGACCTTCATCGGCATGGTCACCCGGCGCTCTTTCATCGAGCGGCCGCGGCGGCGGCTGATTCTGATGGACCACAACGAACTCGACCAGGCGGTGCCCGGCGCGGAGTACGCGCAGATCCTCGAGATCGTCGACCACCACCGGCTGGACGCGCCCAAGACGCCCGAGCCGATCGCCGTGCAGACACGCCCCGTCGGCAGCACGTGCACCATTGTCTGGCAGGAGTTCGTCACGCACCGTGTTGAGATACCCGTGAGCATCGCCACAATTCTCTTCTCCGGCATCCTCTCCGACACGGTGAACCTGCAGTCCCCAACGGCGACCGACATTGACCGGCGCGCCGTCGAGGATCTCGAAGAGATCACCGGCATCTCCCGGGATGATCAGACCAAGCGCCTCTTCTCGCGCCTCAAGGCGCTGCAGGAGCGGGAGCCCCACGAGATCGTCACGGCGGACTTCAAGGTGTACGAGGAGGCGGGCCTGCGCATCGGAATCGGGCAGGCCGAGGTCACCACTCTGGTGGACGCCGACTCCTACGCCGGCCGCCTGGAAGCTGCCCTGGACGACGTTGCCCGGCAGAAAGACCTGAACTGGACGATGCTCATGATCACCGACGTGGTGAAGGGTAACAGCCTGCTCCTGACCAACGGCTTCCGCAATGGAGACGAGAAACTCGTCTACCCGCGCCTCGACAAGCGGATGTTCCGCCTCTCCGGGGTCCTCTCCCGGAAGAAGCAGCTCCTCCCGGAAGTCGTCAGGGTCGCCGGCGAGCTGGGGGAGTAGGCGCCGCCGCGGCGCGGCTGCCCCCCGGCGCCGCGGTTGCCCCACGGCGGCGCGGTTGCCCCACGGCGGCGCGGTTGCCCCCGGCGGCGCGGCTGCCCCACGGCGGCAGGATCGCGCGCGCCGTGGCGCGGTTGTCCCCGGCGGCGCGGTTGTCCCCGGCGGCGCGGCTGTT
>CAZZIE010000062.1:0-8525 GCA_964654185.1 uncultured Spirochaetaceae bacterium
CCAGCGTCACGTTCATGTGGTCCTCGTTTCCAACGGCGCCAATCGTGGCGGCACACCGCTTGAAGACCAGGCGCATCTCGCCGGAGGGCAGCCGCACGGTAACGTAGTCACCCTCCCGGGCGACCACTACCGCACCGGCTCCTGCGGATCGCGCCAACTGTCCGCCCTGTCCATGCTTGAGCTCGACGTTGTGAACCGTCGTCCCAAGGGGAATGCTCTCAAGCGGGAGGGCATTCCCGACGGCAATAGGCGCCTGATCGCCACTCTGCACCGTCGCGCCCGCCTTCAACCCACGGGGCGCCAGGATGTACCTGCGCTCGCCGTCGGCGTACTTCAACAGCGCGATGTTGGCACTTCGGTTCGGATCGTACTCGATACCCTCGACCACCGCCGAAACGTTTCGCTTGTCACGCCGAAAGTCAATGGTCCGATACTTCCGCTTTGCACCGCCGCCTTTGCGCCGCACCGCAATGCGACCGTTGGTATCGCGCCCGGCCCGTGAGCTCGCGCCCTTGGTGAGCCGCTTCTGCGGAGTGACATGCGTATCCACGAGCTCGAACGTCAGCCCCGTCATGAATCGTCGTCCGGGCGTAATTGGCTTGAACTTCTTTATGGCCATGAACTGCCCCTCTTACGCGCCTTCAAAGATCCCGATCGTTTCGCCGGGACGCAGGGTTACGACAGCCTTCTTCCAGGACGAGGTGTATCCCCGCCGGTAGCGGACTCGCTTCGGCTTGCCCTTCACGCGCGTTACGTTGCACCTGACCGGATGCACGTTGAAGAGCGCCCGCATTGCCGCCATGACGTCGATCTTGTTGGCTCGCGGATCGACCCGAAAGACGTACTGTCCCGCCTCTCGCTGGAGATTGCTCTTCTCAGTCAACACCGGTTCAATAATCACCTTGTCCGGATCCATGGTCAGTTTCCTCTCTATCCTCGGTCGTGCCCTGGTCGTCCAATTCCTACTCGTACATTGCGCCGAGATTCTTCGCGGCGCTCTCGGTAATCACGAGGCGAGTGCTGTAGAACAGGTCCTTCGTGCTCAATCGCTTGTAGGACTGATATCCCAGCCACGGAATGTTCCGGGCAGCTCGGCGCACCAGCTCGGAGTTCTCATCCGGCAGAATCAACGTTGCGCGCTCCTGGGGAACGAGATTCCCCATGATCTTCACGAGGTCCCGGGTCTTGCCGGACTCGACGTTGAAGTCCTCGACCACCACCAGACTGCCCTCCTGAGCCTTCATGCTCAGGACCGAAAAGAGCGCCGCACGCTTCTGCTTCCGGGGCATCCGAACCTCGTACGACCGCGGCCGCGGCCCGAAGGCCACACCGCCGCCGACCCAGATGGGGTTCTGGCGTGTACCGACCCGTGCGCGCCCGGTGCCCTTCTGGCGCCACGGCTTCTTTCGGGAACCGACAACCTCGCCTCGAGTCTTCGTCTTCGCCGTGCCGACTCGCCGGTTCGCAAGCTCGGCCTGAACGGCGTAGTAGATCGCCCCTTCGCTCACACTGCGGTTGAAGACGCGCTCGGAAAGCTCAACGGAGCGCAGCTCCTTTCCCTCTATTGACAGAACCTTTGCCTTCATGTCGCGCCTCTCACACCTTCTTCCGCGCCGAGGAGATCACCAGGTAGCCATCCCGCACGCCGGGGACCGCTCCACGGACAAGGATTGCGTTCCTCTCCGCATCCACCCGAACGACCCGGAGGTTCTGAACCTTCCGGCGATCGTGTCCCATGCGTCCGGCCATCTTAGTCCCCTTGATGGTGCGGGACGGACTTGCAGCCATACCGGTAGCTCCGTTGGCCCGATGAAACTTCGACCCATGGGTCTTCCGACCACCACTGAAACCGTGTCGTCTCATGACGCCCTGGTAGCCCTTACCCTTGGTGGTCCCTGAGACATCGACGAATGCGACGTCCTGCAGCAACTCTACCGACAAGGAATCACCAACAGCACACTCATGGTCGAAGTCGCGAAACTCCATGAGCACCTTCTGCGGGGCCACCCCGGCCTTCTCGAACTGACCGAGAACAGGCTTCGTCAACCGCGAGGGCTTCGCTTCGTCCGCACCGAGAACAACTGCTTCATACCCGTCACGATCCTTCGTCCGCTGGTCCACAACGACGTTCGGCATCACCTTGATGACCGTGACCGGAGTAAGAACGCCCGTCTCGTCGAAGACCTGGGTCATTCCTACCTTCTGACCAATTAGACTCACCATCTCACTAATCCTCTCGTAATCGAAGCCCGATTTCCTGTGCTCGTCGCGCCGGCGCTACTGCTTGATCTCGACGTCCACGCCGGCCGGCAACTCGAGCTTCATCAGCGAGTCCATGACTGCCGGCGTCGGTTGAATGATGTCGATCAGCCGCTTGTGCGTGCGCATCTCGAACTGCTCACGCGACTTCTTGTTTACGTGAGGAGAACGCAGCACCGTGTACTTGTTGACCCGAGTCGGCAGCGGAATCGGACCCGAAACCTTCGCTCCGGCCTTCTGAACCGTCTGCACGATTGAGCGCGCGCTCTGATCGATCAGCTCGATGTCGAAGCCTCTCAGCCGCACGCGAATCTTATCGCTTGCCATAGATCCTCCACGCAAAGCCCCCGCCCATTCGGGCGAGGGCCTGCACGCTTACGCTCTCGCTTACTCGATGATCTCGATGACCTGACCGGATGCGACGGTTCGGCCACCCTCACGAATGGCGAAGCGAAGTCCCTTCTCCATTGCGATCGGGTGAATCAACTCGGCCTCGATCTCGGTGTTGTCACCGGGCATGACCATCTCCTTGCCCTCGGGCAGGCTGACGGTGCCGGTGATGTCGGTCGTCCGGAAGTAGAACTGCGGCCGATAGCCCGTGAAGAACGGATTATGCCGACCACCCTCTTCCTTGCTCAGGCAGTAGATCGTGCCCTTGAACTTGTGGTGCGGCGTAATGGAGCCCGGCTTTGCGAGGACCTGGCCGCGCTCGACCTCTTTCTTGTCGATACCGCGGAGCAGGATACCGGTGTTGTCACCGGCCTCTCCCTGATCGAGGAGCTTGTTGAACATCTCGATACCGGTCGCCGTGGTCTCCTTGGTCGGCCGAATGCCGACAATCTCGACCTTGTCGTTGAGCTTGATGACGCCGCGCTCGATACGACCGGTTACGACGGTACCACGGCCCTGGATCGAGAAGATGTCCTCGATCGGCATGAGGAAGTCCTTGTCCTTCGCACGCTCGGGGAGCGGGAAGTACTCGTCCATTGCCTTGAGGAGCTCATCGACAACTGCCATCTTCTCATCATCTTCGGGATTCATCATGGCCTCGTAGGCGCTGCCCTTGATGATGGGAATCTCGTCACCGGGAAAGTCGTAGGACTTCAGGATGTCCCGCATCTCTTCTTCGACGAGCTCGATCAGATCGGGGTCATCGACCTGGTCCGTCTTATTGATGAAGACGATGATTGCCGGAACGCCGACCTGACGCGCCAGAAGCAGGTGCTCCTTGGTCTGAGACATTGCGCCGTCGGTTGCCGATACAACCAGGACGGAGCCGTCCATCTGCGCCGCACCGGTGATCATGTTCTTGATGTAGTCGGCATGACCCGGGCAGTCCACGTGTGCGTAGTGCCGATTCTCCGACTCGTACTCGACATGACGAGTGTTGATCGTGATTCCCCGCGCCTTCTCTTCCGGAGCATTGTCGATCTCGTCATACTTCATCACGCGGCCGCTACCAGACTTCGCGACCGTTCGCATGGTGAGTGCAGCCGTCAACGTGGTCTTCCCGTGGTCGACGTGACCAATCGTCCCTACGTTGATATGAGGCTTACTCCTCTCAAATTTTGCCTTGGCCATCACGCCCTCCTTGAAAGATCTGAAGCCAACAAGACATTATCACTTCCTGCCGTGACCCAAACCTGGCGTCTACCACAGGGTTCTTGCCGTATTCGTTCGTTCGATGTAACGGGTGAATGTGGAGGTGGCAGTCTATGGAGGCAGGGATTCGATGTCAACCCCGAGGCATACACAAAGACCGGCGATCACTCAAGGCTGCGAGTGAGCCCGAGCAACCGTTCAACCACCTAATCGTTTCACCCGGTACATTCCGGACTCAACCGGCGTAAACCGGTCTGAACCGGTACCAACCGGATTCGGCGCACAGCCGAACGATCGGTTTGGTTGCGATGGAGCCGGTTTGCCGCCGCACTCCGGCGACGACACGCGACTCCGTCACGCCCTGGTACAACTGTAAGACCCGTCCGACGACGGGCATTCCAGATGACCTGTCTGTTTCGTTACCACCGATAGTGGGCAAAGGCCTTGTTCGCCTCCGCCATCCGGTGGGTGTCTTCCTTCTTCTTGAATGCGGCGCCGGCGCCGTTGAAAGCATCCATCAACTCGGCACCAAGCTTCTCCGCCATGGACTTACCCGAGCGATCACGGGCCGCCTTGATCAGCCAGCGCATGGCCAATGCCTCGCGCCGGCCTTCACGAACCTCGACGGGGACCTGATAGGTCGAGCCTCCGACTCGTCGTGACTTAACCTCAACACTCGGCTTCACGTTGTCAAGCGCCTTGAGAAAGACCTCCAGAGGCTGCTTGTCCAATTTCTGCTCAATGCGCTCAAAGGCGCCATACATCACCTTGGCAGCGGTCGACTTCTTTCCGTCGAGCATCATCCGGGTGATGAACTTGGTAACCGTCGTGTCGTTGTACCTCGGATCGGGAAGAATGGGCCGAGGGGGAACAATCTTGCGTCGTGGCATGACTCTCTCCTACGCCTTCGGCCGCTTCGTCCCATACTTGGAACGAGCCTTCTTGCGATCCTCCACACCCAGCGTGTCCCGTGCACCACGGACAATGTGGTAGCGCACACCCGGGAGATCCTTCACACGACCGCCCCGGAGCAGCACAACCGAGTGCTCCTGCAGATTGTGCCCGATGCCGGGAATATAGGCGGTCGCCTCAATGCCGTTGACCAGACGAACACGCGCAACCTTGCGGAGCGCGGAGTTCGGCTTCTTCGGCGTAACGGTCATAACACGAGTACAGACACCCCGCTTCTGAGGACACCCCTGAAGGGCCGGGGACTTGGTCTTACTCAGCTGTCTCTTCCGTCCTTTACGGATCAGTTGGTTTATCGTCGGCATTCAACTCACTCTCTGTTTTCTGACTCTCGCAGTTCAGACGCTCCCGCGTAGCTTGCGTGCGCGTCGCGTTGTACGTGTGACTTCGCAAGCTATAGAAACGGTAAAAGAATGTCAAGTAACGAGATGGCTTTGGACCGCCGGAATCGCACCGGCAGCATCCACCGCGACCCTCATGGAGGCACCCGCACGCCTCCTCGGGGCGTCCGCGCGACTCCTCGGGGCACCCGCGCGCCTGCCAGGGGCGTCCGCGCGCCTCCTCGGGGCGTCCGCGCGCCTGCCAGGGGCCTCCGGGCCCCTTGCAGGGGCACCTCGGGCCCTCATCGGGCAGCTCCCGTCACGCATACAATCTGTCGTCTCTACAGCACTTCCGCCTCTTCGCGCGGCTCTTCGCTCTCCTCTTCGTCCCGCTCCTGGGCGCGCGCTTCGAGGATCTCCCGCATGTGCTCGTCCAGGTCGTCACGATGTTCGTCGAAGAGCCGAATGTTCTTGTATCCCCTCATACCGGTACCGGCCGGAATGAGGTGCCCAATGATCACGTTCTCTTTCAGTCCGCGCAGGGAGTCCGTGGATCCGGCAATCGCCGCGTTCGTAAGGACCCGCGTGGTCTCCTGGAAGGAGGCCGCCGAGATGAAAGAGTCGATATTGAGGGACGCCCGGGTAATGCCGAGAAGCAGCGGCCGCGCAACGGCGGGCTGACCACCTTCACGGATCACCTTTCGGTTCTCCTCGTGGAACCTGTGCTTATCGATCTGCTGCCCGAAGATGAAGTTGGTGTCCCCAACCTGGAGGATTTCCACCTTCCGCATCATCTGGCGGATAATGACGCCAATGTGCTTGTCGTTGATGTTGACGCCCTGGAGGCGGTACACCTCCTGAACTTCGTTCACGAGGTAGCGCTGGAGGGCGTTCTCACCGAGGATCTGGAGCACGTCGTGCGGGTCGATCTGACCGTCCGAGAGCATCTCCCCGGCTTCGACCTCGTCGCCCTCACGAACGAGGAGATGGCTTCCCATGGAGATCGGATGCTTGTACTCCTTGCCGTAGGGATCCTCCACCACGATGATCCGCTTCCCTTTCTGAATGGGCCGGAACCGGACCGTACCGCTGATCTGGGCCAGCACCGCCGCAGTCTTCGGTCGGCGCGCCTCGAAGAGCTCGCCGACTCGGGGCAGACCGCCGGTGATGTCGCGCGTCTTCACGCTCTCTTTGAGGATCTTCGCCAGGGTGTACCCGGCGTCGACCTTCTCACCGTCGTTCACTGAGAGATACGCCGAACCCGGCAGGTAGTAGGTCGCAAGATCCTCTCCGTCGTCGCCTTCAATGACAATCCGCGGCTGCAGGCTTTCCAGAGTGAACTCAGTGATCTTCTGCTCGATGTTCCCGGTATCCTCGTTCACCTCTTCCTTCAGGGTGGTGCCCTTGACGATGTCGCGAAACCGTACGGTTCCGCCGACCTCGGCGATGATGGGCTCGCTGAAGGGATCGAAGCTCGCGATCGGCTGGTTCACATCCAGAATCTGTCCAACCTCGACCAGGACTTCCGCGCCGTTACGGATCTCGAGACGCTGCTCCTGGGTAACCAGGAGGAGTCTGTCCTTCATGACCATGCCGTATGCGTTGTCCGGCGCCTCGGTTTCCTGCTTGCCCTTCTTCAGGATGGGCTGTCCCTTCACGATCTTCTGGTCGTCTTCGACCAGAACCTTCATCCCCTTCTCCAGAGGATAGGACTCGATGATCCGGGAGACGTGGATGTGACCCTTCCGGGTAAACAGGTAGCTGCCGTCGGGAACCTGAACGATGTTGCCGGTCAGGGCACGCACCACAGCCGGGTACCGCACGTAGGTCCGATTCTCTTCCGAGGTCTTGGTCGCAGCACCGCCGATGTGGAAGGTCCGCATGGTCAGCTGCGTACCCGGCTGTCCAATGGACTGCGCCGCCACAATACCCACGGCCTCACCAATGTTGACGGTGCGGTTGTCCGCGAGGTTCCGGCCGTAGCACTTCCGGCAGACGCCGTACTTCGCCTCGCAGGTCAGCACCGTGCGAATACGAACCGTCTCGATCCCGGCCGCCTCTATCTCTTCGGCGAGCTCGTCGGAGATCTCCTCGTTTACATCGACCAGAATCTCTCCGGTGATAGGATGCTTGACCCGCTCCAGGGTGAAACGCCCGCGGATTCGGTCGGCGAGGCTCTCGACGACCTCCTCGCCGTCCTTCAGGGCGCGCATATCCAGCCCGTTGATGGTACCGCAGTCCTGGTCGTTGACGACAACATCCTGGGCAATGTCGACGAGTCGCCGGGTCAGATACCCCGCGTCGGCAGTCTTCAGGGCGGTATCGGCAAGTCCCTTTCGGGCGCCGTTGGTGGAGATGAAGAACTCGATGACCGAGAGGCCTTCCTTGAAGTTCGACCGGATGGGAAGCTCAATGATGTCGCCGGACGGCTTGGCCATGAGCCCGCGCATCCCGGCAAGCTGGCGGATCTGGCTGCGACTACCCCGGGCGCCGGAGTTGGCCATCATGTAGACCGGGTTGAAGCCGCCCTTGTCCGACTTGAGGTTCTGCATCATCTCGTTGGTCAGATCCTCATTGGTTTTACTCCACACCTCGACGACGCGGTTGTACCGCTCCTCGTTGGTGATGTGTCCCTGGAGGTACTGACTCTGAATGGACTCGACCTCCTGGTTCGCCGCCGTGATTCGGTCACCCTTGTCCTCAGGTATGAGGATGTCGTCCATACCGATGGTTGCACCGAACTTGGTGGCGTAGCGGAAGCCCATGTCCTTGATCGCGTCGAGCATTTTCACGGTCACGACGGGACCCTTGTCCTGATAGACTCGTGCAATCAGGACTCGGAGCTCCTTGTCACCGAGGGGCTCGTTGACGTAGTCCATCTCCTTCGGGAGCTCCTGGTTCAGGATCACCCGGCCCGGTGTGGTCTCAATGAGCTCGCCGTCGTACGGCACGGAGATGAGCGCCTGATAGTCCACGGCGCGCGCGTCGAGGGCCAGGAGCACCTCATCCGAGGAGGTGAAGCGCTTCCCCTCTCCGGGCGCACCTTCCCGGTGCTTGGTAAGGTAGTTGATACCGAGAACCATATCCTGGGACGGAAAGACAATCGGCTTTCCGTTCGCCGGATTGAGCAGGTTCCGGGAGCTCAGCATGAGGGTCCACGACTCGATCTGCGCGGCCTGGGTGAGGGGCACGTGAACCGCCATCTGGTCGCCGTCGAAGTCGGCGTTAAAGGCGTGGCACACCAGGGGATGGAGCTTGATGGCCTTGCCGCCTACAAGGACGGGCTCGAAGGCCTGGATCCCCAGGCGGTGAAGTGTCGGCGCGCGGTTCAGCATGACCGGATGTTCTTCGACGACCTCGTCAAGGACCGCCCAG
>CAZZIE010000062.1:8535-24907 GCA_964654185.1 uncultured Spirochaetaceae bacterium
GTAGACGACGTCCTTCTCCACGAGCTTCTTCATGATGAAGGGCTTGTAGAGCTCCAGGGCCATCTTGGTCGGCAGGCCGCACTGGTGCATCTGAAGCTCCGGGCCTACAACAATAACCGATCGGCCCGAGTAGTCGACGCGCTTGCCGAGGAGGTTCTGCCGGAAACGCCCCTGCTTGCCCTTCAGCATGTCCGAAAGCGACTTCAGGGGTCGGTTGGAGGCGCCCTTCACCACGCGCTTCTTCTTCGAGTTGTCGAAGAGCGCGTCCACGGCCTCCTGGAGCATCCGCTTCTCGTTCCGAATGATGATATCCGGGGCGTTGAGAGACATGAGCCGCTTGAGTCGGTTGTTCCGGTTAATGACCCGGCGATAGAGGTCGTTGAGGTCGCTCGTAGCGAAGCGCCCGCCGTCGAGCTGTACCATGGGGCGAAGCTCAGGAGGAATGACGGGGATGACGTCGAGGATCATCCATTCGGGACGGTTGTTCGAGTCCCGGAAGTTCTCCACGATTTCGATCCGCTTCAGGAGGCGCTTGTCCGCCTTCGGTCCCTTCTCGATCATCTTGGCCCGGAGTTCACTGGAAAGGGCGTCGAGATCGAGTTCCTCCAGGAGTGTCCGGACCGCCTCGGCGCCAATGCCGGCCGAAAAGGACATACCGTAGCGTTCCCGCGCGTCGAGGTACTCCTCCTCCGTGAGGAGCTCCATCTTCTTGAGGTCGGTGTCACCGGGATCAATGACGATGTACTTCTCATAGTAGAGAATCGACCGGAGACTGGCGATGGAAAGGTCGAGGAGGAGGCCCATCCGGGACGGAACCGACCGGTAGTACCAGATGTGTGACACCGGCGAGGCGAGCTCGATATGGCCCATCCGCTCCCGGCGGACCTTGAAGTGGGTCACTTCGACGCCGCAGCGGTCACAGATCACGCCCTTGTAGCGGATCGACTTGAACTTACCGCAGTAGCACTCCCACTCCTTCGTCGTTCCGAAGATGCGCTCGCAGAAGAGGCCGTCCTTTTCAGGACGCAGAGTTCTGTAGTTTATCGTCTCCGGTTTCTTGACCTCGCCGTAGCTCCACGCTCGGATCTGATCCGGCGAGGCAAGTTGAATTGTTATGCTGTCAAAGTCTTGAATGTCTCTCATACAGGCTCCTCCTGGGGCTCAAAAACCTCGTGGGCACCGGTCGTAACCGGTCGGCGCCGCGGCCGGTGATTCCCTGGCCGCGACGCACCGGCGCATCCGCGGCACTCTAGAAATTCGTACCCTGTCGATTGATGAGCTCCTCGTCTCGCTCCGTCAGGGCGATCTGCTTGCCCCGGGAGTCGTAGATCGAAATGTCGAGGGCGAGTCCACGCAACTCCTGCAGGAGGACGTTGAAGGACTCGGGCACGCCCGCCGAGGTCGACGGCTCGCCCTTCACGATGCTTTCGTAGATCTTGGCCCGCCCGTTCATGTCGTCGGACTTGATGGTGAGGAGCTCCTGCAGCGTGTTGGCTGCGCCGTACGCCTCCAGAGCCCACACCTCCATCTCTCCGAGACGCTGACCCCCGAACTGTGCCTTGCCGCCCAGAGGTTGCTGGGTCACCAGGGAGTAGGGACCGGTCGAGCGGGCGTGCATCTTGTCATCCACCAGGTGGTGGAGCTTCAGCATGTACATGTACCCGACCATGACGGGATTCTCGAAGGGCTCGCCGGTACGGCCGTCCCGCAAGGTGGTCTTCGAGCTCGTCGGCAGCCCCGCCTGCTTCAGGCGCTGCTGAATCATCTCCGGGGTAGCCGACTCGAAGACCGGCGTGGAGATCCACTCATCCAGGGCGACGGCCGCCCACCCCAGCTCGGTCTCCAGAATCTGCCCCAGGTTCATCCGGGACGGAACGCCGAGCGGGTTCAAACATACATCCAGAGGCGTGCCGTCGACCATGTAGGGCATGTCCTCTTCCGGGAGCACCCGGGCGATTACGCCCTTGTTTCCATGGCGCCCGGCCATCTTGTCGCCCTCGCGGAGCTTCCGCTTCGTCGCGACAAGCACCTTGACCACTTCGTCCACGCCGGGACTCAAGTCGTCGCCGGCGGCGCGGGTCAGGCGCTGGACGTCGATGACGGTTCCCTCGACGCCGTGAGGCACACGAAGGGAGGTGTCACGAACCTCCTTCGCCTTCTCACCGAAGATCGAATTGAGGAGCTTGAACTCCGGGGTGGTCTCGGTCTCCGACTTCGGAGTGACCTTGCCGACGAGAATGTACCCGGAACCGATCTTCGCTCCGACGCGGACAATGCCCTCCTCGTCGAGCTGATCGAGCGCCTTCTCGGAGGTGTTCGGGATATCCCGGGTAATCTTCTCGGGCCCGAGCTTGGTCTCCCGCACCTCGACGGAGAACTCCTTGATGTGGATGGAGGTGAAGATATCTTCCTTCACCACCTTCTCCGAAATGAGGATGGCGTCCTCGAAGTTGTACCCATTCCAGGGCACGAAGCCCACCAGCACATTGCGTCCCAACGCCAACTCACCGTGGTGGGTCGCCGGCCCGTCGGCAATGACGTCGCCGGTCTCGAGCTTCTGCCCGACCGAGACGATGGGCTTGTGGGTGTAGCAGGTATCCTGGTTCGTCCGCTGATACTTGATCATGGGATAGATGTCGATCTCGCCGCCCTTGGCCTCCACGGTGATCTGAAGGGAGGTCACGTGCTTGACTTTGCCGGCACGGCGCGCCTTCACCAGAACGCCCGAGTCATATGCCGTCTTCGCCTCCATGCCGGTACCGACGCGGGGAGGCTCCGGAAAGACCAGGGGCACGGCCTGACGCTGCATGTTGGAGCCCATGAGCGCACGGTTGGCGTCGTCGTGCTCGAGAAATGGAATAAGGGAGGCCGAAACCGAGATGATCTGCTTCGGCGAGACGTCCATGTAGTGGATGTCCTCGGGCGGCCGGGTCGTGTAGTCGCCGGAGCGGCGCACCGAAACCGTTTTGGTCTGGAACTCGCCCTTTTTGTCGATCCGGGCGTTGGCCTGCGCAATGTACCACTTCTCCTCGTCCATGGCGGAGAGGTACTCGATATCCTCGGTTGCGCGCCCGTCGATCACCTTTCGGTAGGGGGTCTCGAGAAAGCCGTAATCGTTCACCCGGGTGTAGTTCGCCAGCGAGACAATGAGGCCGATGTTCGGACCCTCCGGCGTCTCAATGGGACACATCCTCCCGTAGTGGGTGTAGTGAACGTCGCGGACCTCGAAGCCCGCTCGATCGCGGGACAGTCCGCCCGGGCCGAGAGCGTTCAACCTCCGCTTGTGGGTCAGCTCGGACAGGGGATTGACCTGATCCATGAACTGGGAGAGCTGACTGGAGCCGAAGAACTCCTTGATGGCCGCCACGACGGGCTTGATGGAAACCAGGTCCTGGGGCTTGATCGTGTCGGTTTCCTTAAGCGACATGCGCTCCTTGGCTATACGTTCCATCCGGCTGAAGGCGGTCTTGAGGCTGTTTGCCAGAAGCTCGCCCACGGAGCGGACGCGTCGATTCCCCAGGTGATCAATGTCGTCGACGTTCGCCTCGCCGATATAGACCTTGATGAGGAAGCGCATGGTATTGGTAATGTCTTCCCGCGTAAGGATATGCTCCTGCGGGGGGTCCTCGTAGTCGAACTTCTTGTTGAGCTTGTACCGGCCGACCCGCCCGAGATCGTAGCGCCTCGAGGTGAAGAACATGGAGTTGAAGTCCTTCTCCGCGCTCTCGACGGTAATGGGCTCCCCCGGCATGATGACGGCGTACACCGTCGACAGGGCGTCCTCTTTGCTCGGCTCATCGTTTTCCGAGTCGTCCCGAGTGAATTTGACCTCTTCCCGCTCGAAGCAGTTGAGGATCACCTCGGAGTGCAGCGACTCCGGATCGTCCGAGTCGATGATCTCTACCTCGGAAACGCCACTGTGGACGAGTTCATCCACATCGTGCGGGTGGAGTTTCTCCCCTGCCCGATAGGTTCGTCGCTGATCGCCCTCTTCGGTTTCAATGTACACCGCCTTGGCGAGAACCTGCCCGACGAGCAGATCCTTGGTTTCGCGATCTTCCGTAAGGGTCTGGCTCTTCGTCTTGTAGAAGAGGTCGATCATCTTCTCCCTGGTGTCGTATCCCAGGGCTCGGAGAAAGAGCGTGCCGAGAATGCGCTTCTTCCGGTCGATCTTGGCGTAGATCAGCTCGCGCTTCTGGTCGATCTCGAACTCGAGCCAGGAGCCGCGGTACGGGATGATCCGGGATGAGTACACGCCCTTTTCGTGAGAGAAGATCACACCGGGGCTCCGGTGGATCTGGCTCACAACGACGCGCTCGGCACCGTTGATGATGAACGTTCCACGGTCGGTCATGAGCGGAATGTCGCCCATGTAGATGTCCTTCTGCCGAATCTCGCCGGTTTCCAGGAACACGAGATTGATCCTCGCCTTCACCGGAATGGCGTAGGTGTGGCCCTTCTGCTTGCACTCGAGTTCGGACATCTTGATGTTGTCCTCGTCGAGAATGTAGTGGCTGTACTCGAGCCGCATGTCCCCACTCTGACTCTCAATGGGGAATACAGTCTGGAAGACCTCTTCCAGACCCTGGTGCTGCACCGCCTCGCCTTCCAGCTTCCTCTGTCGTTGCAGAAACTTCTCGTATGACGACAGCTGGATATCGACGAGGTCCGGCAACTCCATGACCTGGGGAGCTTGTGTCCCGACGATGGTTCGTTCGATCCGTTTCCCGTTGTTCAACACTCATTACCCTCCCAACACGATGTTGGTGTTCCGTCTGCTACCTGGGTCCACGCCCGCGTACCTGTCCGCCCGGCAGCCGTGGCGTCTCGTCGGCACAGCGCCCGACCGGCGCCGCCCCCGGCAGGCGTACAGACACGCCGATACCACAGGCGCCGCACACGGTTCCTGTGGTATCGAGGTCTGAGAAAGAGGTTTGTTCTTTGGAACAATCGACGCTACTGAACTTCAATCGTAGCGCCGGCAGCCTCAAGCTTTTCCTTGATCTCGTTGGCTTCTTCCTTTGAAACGCCCTCTTTGACGGCCTTACCCCCGGTCTCCACAAGCTCTTTGGCTTCCTTGAGACCGAGCCCCGTAATGCCGCGCACTTCCTTGATGACGGGGATCTTCTTCCCGTCCGCGAATGCCTTGAGAATGACGTTGAACTCGGTCTGCTCTTCCTCAGCCTCGGCAGCTTCGCCACCTGCGGCAGGAGCGGCGCCAGCAGCAGCGGCCGCCACCGGAGCTGCAGCGGAAACCCCGAACTTCTCCTCCATTGCGGAGACGAGCTCGGAGACCTCCAGGACCGACATGTTCGCAATGGCCTCAAGGATGTCGTCTTTCGTAAGTGTTGCCATATTACCTTCTCCTTTCGTGTATTCGCCGGCGATAGCATGCAACACTTCTTTCGAAGACTAACGCCGGTCGTGTGCACCTCTATAGGGCCTCGAGCTTACCGCCCTCGGCCCGGATCCGCCGCCGTATCGACGGCATGATCCACCGGGCATTCGCCCGGCCTCTCATCACGAGCGAAGGGATCGTCAGCCCTCCTGCTCCTTCTTCTCCTGAACCGCCTTCAGCACTCGCACGAGCTTCGTCGGCACGCCGTTGAGGGCGTACATCAAGTGCTGCAGGGGAGCGTTCATGGTACCCATGAGCTTCGCAAGGAGCTCTTCCCGGGACGGCAGTTTCGACAATCGCTCGGCCTGAACTGCATCAAACACAGTTCCGTCGATGATGGCGCCCTTCACTTCGACGGGATACTCCTTGCCGAAGTCCAGGATGGCCTTCACTACCGGGCTGAAGTCGTCCTGCGCAAGGGCAACCGCAGTCGGCCCGGTGAGAAACTCCGACACGTCTGGTTTGTCCAGCTGCTCCAGGGCGATTTTCGCAAAACGGTTCTTGATGACCCGAAACTCCGCGTTCCGCTCCCGCAATTGCCGCCGCAGAGCGGTGATCTGATCTACCGTGAGTCCGCGGTAGTTCGCGAACACGTAGTTCTGAGCACTCTCAAAGCGGCTCTTGACGGCTTCAACGGCGCCGGTCTTCTGTTCGTTTACTTTGGTCTTGTACTCTGCCATATCGTCGCTCCCGCCTATTCGCCGTCACCGCCGGCTGCGCCCATATCGAGCTTCACGCCGGGGCCCATGGTTGAAGAGACCGCAACGGTCTTCACGAAGTCGCCTTTGATGTCGGCGGGCCGCTTCTTCTTGACCTCGTCGACGACGACTCTGATGTTCTCGACGATCTGCTCGCTCCCCATGGAGACCTTTCCGACGGCGAGGTGAACGACGCCGGTCTTGTCGGCGCGAAACTCCGTTCGACCCTTCTGCAACTCCGCAAGGGCTGCCTTGATGTCGTTCGTCACCGTCTGGGTCTTCGGATTGGGCATGAGTCCTCGCCGACCGAGAATCGGACCGAGCTTTCCCACGTCCTTCATCATGTCCGGAGTCGCCACGGCTACATCGAAGTCGAGCCACCCTTCGCGAATCTTCTCAATAAGATCGTCATCCCCGACGTAGGTGGCCCCCGCCTCCTCAGCCTCCCTGGCCTTGTCGCCTTTGGCGAAGACCAGGATCTTCTTGCCTTCGGAGAACTGATTGGGCAGCACCAGCGTATCCCGGACGGAGACGCCCCGCTTCAGATTGAGGTTGAGCGACAGCTCCACGGTCTCGTCGAACTTCGCAAAGGCGGCTTCCTTGACTACATTCACCGCTTCGACCGGATCGTAGTACCTGGTTCGATCCACCCTCTTGAGGGCTTCGGCGTACTTCTTGCCATGCTTCACGGCTACACCTCCACCTCTACGCCCATGCTTCGGGCCGTTCCGGCGACGATCTTCATGGCTCCCGCCAGGTCGTTCGCGTTCAGGTCGGGCATCTTGGTCTCGGCGATCTCCTTGAGCTGCGCCTTGGAGAGGGTTCCCACCTTCTCCTTGTGCGGCTCGGCGGAGGCGGTTTCCAGCCCCAGAGCTCGCTTGATCAGCACTGCCGCCGGAGGCGTCTTGGTAATGAACGTGAAGCTGCGATCCTGATATACGGTGATCACCACCGGAATCAGAAGCCCCGCCTCCAGGTTCTTGGTTGCGTCGTTGAACTGCTGCACAAACTGCGGTGCACTTACCCCGTGGGGGCCGAGGGCGGGCCCGACCGGCGGAGCCGGCGTCGCCTTCCCTGCGGGAACCTGCAGTTTGATGATGGCAGCAACCTTCTTCTTAGCCATCAGGTTACTCCTTGGTTCGTGGTAGTAGCGCCGCCCCTCGGGCTGCCGGTCTCCCGGAGTGCGCGTTCTCGCGCTCCGGGTACGACAACCCTTGAACGGCTCCCATCAGGTCCTGCAACGCAGGACCGCCAATTCCTCGTTATCTAAACCTTCTCCACCTGGAGGAAGTCCACTTCCACAGGTGTCGACCGCCCGAAGATACCAACCATGACGCGAAGCTTACCCTTCTCCACGTTCACCTCTTCAATGGTTCCGGAGAAGGACTCGAAGGGCCCTTCGACAATGCGAACGCTCTCCCCTTCGGTGAAGCTCTGCTTCGGCTTCAGCGTCTTGTCGCCGCGGATCTCTCCGGTCTTCTGGAGGATTTCCCGCGCCTCCTCGGCGGTGATGGGCTGCGGCTTCGTACCCACGGTGGAACCGACAAAGCCGGTCACCCCGTTGATACGGCGCACCCGGGAGAGCACGGCCTTCCAGCCGAGCTCCGGGAGGTCCATCTCCAGGAGGATGTATCCGGGAAGAAACTTCTTCGTCGTAACCCGCTTCTTCCCATCCTTGACTTCGACAACCTGCTCCGCCGGAACCTTCACGTCCGTCACGACGTCGTCAAGCTGACCGTCCTCCATCATCTTGCGGATGGTCTTCTCTACCTTGTTCTCGTAACCGGAGTAGGTGTGCAGTACGTACCAGTGTTTTGCCATAGTTTTGTGCCCGAACCTCGTGGGACGTTAGACGACAAGACACCCGTACGCCGGGTGTCTCGCGACAGCAATCGGGGCGCTCCCTTAGAAGATCAGGTCAATGCCCGTCAGAAAGAGGAAATCGACAATGCCGAGCACGATGGCGAAGAGCGCGACGGAAATGAGAACCACCCTGGTCGACGACCCTACTTCCTCCCTCGAGGGCCAGACAACTTTCTTAAGCTCAGCGTAACTATCTTTGAAAAAGGAAATTATCTTGCGCATCAAATGTCCCCTTCGTGCCAGGTCGATACGTCGACGTCCCGAAAAAAGAAGCAGGCCAGGCAGGATTCGAACCTACAACATCCGGTTTTGGAGACCGGCGCTCTACCAATTGGAGCTACTGGCCTATGGTTTCCTCAGCGAGTGCCCGTGCCGGCTACTTGACCTTGGCTTCCCGGTGAAGGGTGTGCTTGCGCTCCGTAGGGCAATACTTCTTCAATTCCAGCTTGCCTTGAATATTCCGCTTGTTCTTGGTGGTGGTGTAGTTCTTCCGGTTACACTCGGTACACTGCAGCGCGATCTTCTCTACAACCTTACCTTTAGCCTTGGCCATGCAGTTACTCCATAGGTTACACGCTGATCAAGCCCGAATGATACGCAATATTGTTCGAGCTCGTCAATAACTCTTGGTGAGGAAATTGCTACAAAGCCCCCGACCGGATTCGAACCGGTGACCCCATCCTTACCATGGATGTGCTCTACCGACTGAGCTACAGGGGCGTTTGCTTGTCGGTGCGCCGGACATTATCAATTCCACTCGCACCGTGTCAACACTCGTTTTGCAACTATTTGAGCTCCTTCCGGAGCTGATCCACCCAATCCTTGAGGCGCTGGTCCGTCAGAGTACCCTGGTTGTCCTCATCGATCACAAGGCCGAGGAACCGGCCCTCCCGCTCCGCCCGGGACACGGTGTAGGTGTACCCCTCAGGCGATGTCCGGCCGACCACGCGGCCCCCGTTTGAGGCGACCAGATCGGCCAGAATGGCAACGGCGTCCGCGAAGGCTTCAGGATAGTTCACCTGGTCTCCGAGGCCCATGATCGCCACGGTCTTGCCGGTAAAATCCATCCCCTTGAGCTGTGGATAGAACGCTTCCCAGTCGTCCTGGAGATCTCCGGCGCCCCAGGTCGAGACGGCAAATATCAGGTAATCGTATTGCGAGAGGGTTTCGACGTCGGTCTCGGTAACGTCGATCAGATCGGATTGATCCTCTCCGAACAGACGCTGCAACTTCGCCGAAACGTCTCTCGTGTTCCCCGTGGTGGAACCGTAGACAATCCCCACACGCGCCATTACCGCCTCCTTGCAATCGCCCGATGCACGCTGGACCGATGGATATTGAGTGTTGCGATAGTTCCGTAAGGTAACGGTATTTCCGATCAGCCGCAAGGGTTCGCGGCCACCGGCGCGACTCGTTTCCACACGCCCCTGCCGGCAGGTGTCACGGCGGTCACCGCAGCGGCTTCTCGCAGTGACAGCCGATCAGTGCGTCAGCCGTTCATTGAACCACTCGATGATCTCCTCCAGGCGCCGGATCCGCGGCTTCGGCTTACCGCTGCGGGAGAGCTCGTGGGTTTCGCCGTCGAAGAGGGCCAATCGCGCATCCCCTCCGTGGTATCGAATTGCCGTAAACAACTGAAACGCCTCCACTTCCCAGCAGCGATAGTCCTGCCGGGAGTGCACCAGAAGCAGCGGCGTCTTCACCTGCGGCGCCAGACGGAGCGGCGACTGTCGCCACAGAGCCTCCCGCCCCTCCCAGGGGTCGCCGGCGATCTGGTCCTCGGTGAAGTAGAAACCGATGTCACTCGTCCCCCACATGGACAGCCAGCTGGAGATGCTTCGCTGACTCACCGCGGCGGCGAAGCGGTCGGTGCTTCCGACGATCCAGTTGGTCATGAAGCCGCCGTAGGATCCGCCCATGACACCCAGACGATCCGGGTCGATCCGACCCTTGTAGCGGCGCAGAACCTCGTCGGTGAAGGCCATGAGGTCCTCATAGTCGATGGTACCGTACCTGCCGCGAATGTCCGCGAAGGCGTTGCCGCGGCCGTCGGAACCGCGGGGGTTGCAGAAGAAGACGTAGTACCCGGCGTGGGCGAGGGTCTGCATCTCGTGATTGAAGACCTCGCCGTAGACCGTCTTCGGGCCACCGTGGATGGCGAGAATGCCCGGCATGGAGCCGCCAGCCGGTTCAGCGGCGGGCGGCGCCAGCACGAAGCCGTGAATCTCGGTGCCGTCCTCGCGGGTCACCGACAGCGGCTCGGGGCGGCTCAGCCGGCGGGTTACCATGTAGTCGACGTTGAAGGAGGAAAGCCGGCTCGGGTTGACCCCGCCGGTGTCCGGCAGCGGGAAGGCGTAGAGCTCATGCAGCGCGTCCGCCCGGAGCTCCACGGTTACCACCCGCCCGCCGGCAATGTCATACCCGTCGATGCTGCCGGTTGGAACGTACACGTCCTGGATCTCGCCCGTATCCACCCGGAGTCGACGCAGGCCGGATGCGGTGCCCTCGGTGCTGATGAAATAGACGTAATCATCGTCATAAATGAGCGGCGCCGGGCCCGCCCCGTAGCGACAGTCGGTGCCGACGGTATTCGCGATGGGCCGATCCAGCTCCCTCGTGAGAAGCCGGACCGTGCCGGCCTTCAGATCGATCTCGGCGAACTCGGGATTCTCGTTCAAGCCGTACCGCGCCATTCGATTGACCAGGACCACCGCCCGGCCCGGGCCGGCAAAGACCGGCCGCTCGTACTCGCGCGGCGGCGCTCCCACCGTTCCCGTCTCTCCCGCCGCACCCGCCGCTTCGCCGGAGCCGGCCCCATCCAGGGCGCTATCGTCCATCCTGCTGCTCTTCAGCGTGTGGAGATCCAGCAGATAGAGGTCGTTCCGGACCTCGCGCTTGCCGCGATACGCCAGGCCGGCGTAGAGAATGGAGTTCTCCCCGGCGGAGGCCTCGAAGGCGTCCACCGCCATGTCCTCCGGGGTGAGCCGGGTAGTGACGCCTTCGGCGTCACGCAGCCAGAGGGCGGACCTGGTGTCGCTTGTGAAACCGCCGCCGTTGGACCACCAGGGAATCTCATTGAGGATTGTTACCGCCGCATCCTTCCGATCCTTGCGATCGTCCGGCGACACGTGGTCGTACGTGCCCAGCAGGAGGATTCTCCCGTCCCGGAGAACCCGCAGATCCTTCACCGGAAAGTCCGTGCGGAAGGCGGAGGTCGCCTCACCGCCGGTTACATCGATTCGGTAGAACTGGGTGAAGGGCTCTCCCTCTTCACGTTTCTTCTGGTCGTCCGCTGCCCGGTCCGACGAAAAGAGCAGCGTGTGGTCGTCTTCCCAGACGTATACGCCGACGCGACCGCAGGAGGTGAGCCGCGTCGGCCCCGGGTGCGCGGCACCGGATGCGCCGGATTCGCCGGAAGCGCTCTCCCCGGGCCACACCAGCCAGAGGTCCGTAGCGTAGCGATTATCCTCGTAGAGGGCGCTGTGAACCCGGAACGCAAGCGGGCGGGCGGCCTCGCCGGGCCGGTCGGCACCGGCGGGCGGAGCGGGGGCAAAGCGTGGCTGTGAAACAAACGAGTACGAGAGTATGTCACGAATAGCGACGGCGGATTGCGATTCCATGGAGTTCGACTCCCTGTGGTAATTTTCCTGGAAGTATAAACGCGAGAGGTCCGGTGTCAAAGACGCGCACCGGGGCTCTCGTGCTATACTCGCGACATATGACTCCGGTGACGGTACTGTGCATAACGAAGGATCAGGACTTCGCGACGGCCCTGGGGTCCCTCGTCGAGAAACGGTCTCTGAGTTTCTCAGTTTCAGTGCACGACCCCGACGTCCCGCCTCACCTCTCCGCAGCTGAGGCGGCCTCCTCAATAGTCCTTATAGATGTCGATGATCTCGGGGATCGGACCCTGGAGTTGCTCCCCAGCTATGAGGGAGCGAGCACCATCGTCGCGGGGAGGATCGCCGCGGAGGCGATACTGGGCCAGGCCTCCAGCATGTTCGGCAGCGAGTTCATCCTCAAGGACAGCGAGTACCACTTCGTCGCCATGATTCCGCTCATGGTGCGGAAGATCATTCGCACCCGTGATCGGGACATGACGAACCGGGACATCATCCGATCGAGCGAACGGCGATACGAGAGTCTCGTGCAGGCGCTCCCGGACGTCGTCTACAAGATCGATCCCAAGGGCTACTTCACCTTCGTGAACGACTCCGTGCGTAACTTCGGCTACACCCCGGATCAGCTTCTCGGCAGGCACTTCAGCACCATCGTTGCCCGGGAGGACCTGCCCAAGGTGAGTCGCCGTAGGATCCTGACGGAATTCCGCGGAAAGGCCACCGGGACCGAGGGAGCCCCCGGTCTCTTCGATGAGCGTCGAACCGGTGAGCGCCGCACCCGGGGGCTGGAGATCCGCCTGAAGAAGGGTGCCGGCCAAAGCACCGAGGGCGACCCGCACGAAGCCGCTCCCCGGATTGACGAAGATGATTCCGAAGGCATCATCGCCTCACTGACCTCCTACGGGGAAATCACGGCGACCGGCCACTACCTCGGCGACACGCAGGAGCGCTACTTCACCGGTACCGTCGGGATCATCCGGGACATCACCCAGCGGCGGAAGTCCGAGCAGCGGCTCACCCAACTCTCCCTGGCGATCGAGCAGATCGCGGTGGGGATCTGCATCACCGATCCGGTGGGCACGGTGATCTACGCGAATCCCTTCTTCTTCCGGCTGAACGTGCTGGCCCCGGACGAGATCCTGGGACGCAACGTTCGTCGCCTCGCCCGACGCTATCTCCAGGAGGAGACGCTCCGGGAGATTCGCGGCGCCATGGAGGCGGGGGATTCCTGGGAAGACGACCGCATCATCTGGAAGCGCTCCGGTGAGTCCTACTGGTCCTGGCTCAAGATCTACCCGGTTCGGGACATGACCGGATCAGTAGCGCAATACATCATCTTCCAGCAGGACATCACCGACCGGAAACAGAGCGAGATGGACCTGCGCACCGCCCTTGAAGTGCAGCGCCGCTCGGTCCGATCGGTGCACCACCGCGTGCGCTCCAGCCTGGAAACGTTGAGCACCCTGGCGGTAAGCCTCTCCGAAGCGGCGGGAGAGAATCCCGTGACCACGGCGGGCATGATCCGCTACTACGCGCGCTTCCACGAGTTCGTCTATGAGGGGAACGACTACGACACCTGCGACATCAGCGCGTTTTTGCAGGAGGCGCTTCCGGAGCTCGTTGCCCCGGCAACCCGGCGCAGCCGGAAGGTGGGAATCACCACCGCCGAGGGCGACGGCGGGCGCATATCGGTTCTGCAGGCGCTTCCGGTCGTGGTAATTGTCGGGACCGTAGTCGCCGCCGCGACGAACCGCAACTTCCCGCGGGAGCGCCGCGCAAACATCCGCGTTTCCGCCTCTCTCGACGAGGAGCATCTCACCCTGGAGGTAGCCCACCCCGGGGAGGATCCGCTCCGCAACGGAGCGCGTCCCCGGAGCAACGAGTACGACCTGGTAGAGGCGCTTGTCTCCCAGGTCGACGGCACCTTCGAGACCATTCCCGGAGAAGATGAGACGCGCCATCTGGTGAGCGTCCCGGCGGCGATCCGCTGACAGACGCGCCGCGGCGCCCCGGGCCGAGGGCGCGCGCGCCGGCGGCCGCCCCTACCCGCTCAGCTCCAGCATCAGATCAATGTAGTCGAGCATGAGCCGCGTCGTGATGAAGCGCTCCCGGACAGTCTCCCGCGCCTTGCGTCCCATCTCTTTCCGGTGCTCGGGGTGCTTCAGGAGCTCCACCACCCGGTCGGCGGTCTGATCGATGTTGCGCGGATCGATGAGGTAGCCGTCGACGCCGTCGGTGATCTGCTCGGGAATGCCCCCGGCGGTAGTCGCCACGACGGCGGTGCCCTTCCACATGGCCTCGGTGACGGTGAGACAGAAGCCCTCCCGGAGCGACTTCTGGAGGACCACGTCGGAGAAGCGCTGGATGGCGTTGACCTGGAGGGCGTTGTTCCCCATCACGAAGACAACGTCGCCGCGCTCCACGTAGTCGGCGGCGCGGTCATACACCTCCTCGTAGACATGCACCCCCTCGGGGTCGTCGCTCGCCAGATTGTAGACGAAGACCAGCCGGCAATCGACCTTCCTGCGTACCTGCTCGTACACATCCAGTACGCCCAAGGGATCCTTCCAGGGGTCCATTCGGGAAACCTGCGTGATGATCGGTTTGTCCATCGGAATGCCGGCGTGCTCGATGTGGGAGTGAATCTCATCCTCCGACATGTCCCGGTTCTTCATGGAGATGGGATCGATTGCCGGGTGGACGACGCGCTGCTCAACCGGCAGGTCCGGCTTGCGGTACTTCTCCGAGGAGATGAGCATGACATCGTAGCGGAGCAGGTAGGTACGCAGGAACTTCCAGACCTCCTCGTTGGGCTCGGAGATGTCGATGTGGCACCGCCACACCCAGGGCTGATTCTTCCGGACGTACCGCACCAGCGGCAGGGGCTGCGGATCGTGAACGAAGACGAAGTCGTGGTGCAGGTGGGCGTAGATGGAGAAGTCGCGGTTCACCCCGAGGTAGATCCACTTTTCGTCATCGGTCAGGCCGTTGGGATTCCCCTGCATGGCGTTGTGGATCTTCTTCGTTATCTCATAGAAGTCCGGTGTGCCGTGCACCGTTCGCCACCCCGTGTCCAGTCCGGCATCATTCATGAGGGGGATCATTGAATTGAGGATCTCCGCGACCCCGCCTCCCATGAAGGTCGAGTTGATTGCAACGCTGTGGGTGCCGTAGAGTTTGCGGACCTTCTTGTGAATGGTGGAGATGACCGATTCCCCGGCCTCCTCAATGTACATCTCAAGACTGCGCGCCATGACGCCTCCCCTTCGGTTCCCTATCTCAACTATATGAGATCGATGCTCACGTTCAACCGGCCCGGGTCGGTATGTCGCCGAAGGGGCCGCGGGAACAGTAAAATGAAAGGGTCATGGTCAACTGGATAACCGGAACGAGTGATTCCGTGCCGCGGGAAGTCGCGCAGCTCATGGCGGATCGACTGGGGGCCGCCGCAGATGCACACGGCACCGCCCTCCTGGCCCTGCCGGGCGGACGCTCCGTCCTGCGCGTGGCCGAGGCGCTCCGCGCGGAGGAGATGGAGGTGCCCTGGGAGCGTGTGCACCTCTTCTTATTGGACGAGCGCTGCGTCGACCTGGAAAGCCCGGCGAGCAACTATCAGGCGCTCCGGGAGACCTTCCTCGATCCCCTGATCGCTGGGGGCAGGTTGCCCCGGGGCAACATCCACCTTCCCCAGGAGAGCAGGGAGGGCCCCTGCGACCCCGGGGCGTACACCCGCGCCCTCGAGGCGGTTGCCGGCGGTCCCGGTCGCGCCCGCTTCGACGTCGTGCTCCTGGGGGTCGGCGAGGACGGCCACGTCGCATCGCTCTTTCCCGACCACTCCGCCCTCCGGAACCAGGAGCGGACGTATCTCCTCGTGGAGGATGCACCCAAGGAACCGCCCCGGCGAATCACCGCGTCGCGCAGGCTCATTGCCTCGGCGGGCACGGCAATCGCGCTCTTTCTCGGAGAGGGAAAGCGAGAGGCGCTGCAGCGGTTCCGGGCACTTTCCCCGGTGGCAGCCCGGGCGGCGGTACCGGAGCTTCCGTGCAGCCTGGTCCACACCGTCGAAGACGGCTGGGCCGCCACCGATCTGGCGTAACCGTCACCTCACCGCCGCGAACGACCCGGGGTCGGCGCCCCGCTGACGGGAGCGCCGCGGGAGGAGCGCCCCGCTGACGGGAGCGCCGATAAGGGGCGCGACAGGGCGCGGCGGCAGGGGTGCGCCGTGAGCATCGTCCCTTCTCAAAAAAAGAAAAGCGGATCCCCGGTTGTGCCGGATGGATCCGCCCTGGTGCCTCGCTGAACCGCCTCCGGCGGTGAGTGTTATGCGATTGTCACTTCCTGCTCCAGGTAGACGTCCTGGATGGCATGGAGGAGCTCGACGCCCTCCTTCATGGGGCGCTGGAAGGCCTTGCGGCCTGAGATGAGACCCATGCCGCCGGCGCGCTTGTTGATGACCGCGGTCTTGACGGCCTCTTCCAGGTCGCCCTTCCCCGCCGAGGCGCCGCCGGAGTTGATGAGCCCGGAGCGGCCGGCGTAGTTGTTGAGGACCTGGTAGCGCGTGAGGTCGATCAGGTTGTCCGAGGTGAGCTCCTCGTAGACGCGGTCGTCGATCTTGCCGTAGCTCGACTCGCCCATGTTCATGGCCTTGTAGCCCTTGTTCACCTTGGGCAGCTTCTGCTTGATGATGTCCGCTTCAATGGTGACCCCCAGATGGTTCGCCTGACTGCTCAGGTCCGCGGCAAGATGGTAGTCCGCCTCTTTGGTCTTGAAGGCGTTGTTCCGGAGGTAGCACC
>CAZZIE010000063.1:0-24076 GCA_964654185.1 uncultured Spirochaetaceae bacterium
GATCCCGACCCTGCTGGTCTTCATATTCCTGCAACGCTACTTCATTGCAGGACTCACCCTCGGCTCGAGCAAGTAGAAAGGAGAACGGGGGGCGCCTGCCGCGCTCGCGCCGTGACTGCGGCCGCTGCTGCACAGGCGGCGGCGCGCGGCGGCGGAGGGACGAGGCGGCCCCGCGCTGAACTGCACCATGGAGAAGAACAACGGACGCTACGAGCTCTTCGGAAGCCCCATCACCCCCCGGCAGTCCCGCGCCGTGGACCGGTGGCAGCGCATGTTCATACGGCGCTACAACTACGACCCGAAGGAGCGCTACACCCTCGGCATTCGCGACAATCAGTACCTGGACGACATCTGGGGCCTGAAAGACATCATCAGGGTCGATGCAAACGGCGAACCCCTCCTGCGACCGGGCGATTCCCACGCCGCCGCCGTGCGACCTGCCGAGGGCGCGCTGGACCCGGCGCGAGGCGTGATCTGCAGCACCATCCGCATGGGCTTCGGGCACTACCGGATTGCCATGGCCGCAGCCTCCTGCGCCGCCGCCATGGGCTATACGCCCTACTGGCTCGATCTCCTGGCGCTGCCGGGGATCACATCGGATGTGATCACTTACTGCAACAACGGCTACAGCTTCTTCTCGCGCATGTCCCAGCGCTCTTCCTTCTTCAACCGCCACGTCTGGGAGAAGGTGACCACCGGAGAGCGCAGCCTGCCGCTCTTGAACGCCTTTCTCAACTGGTGGGTCGTCGGGTGGCCCTGGCGTTTCGTGAAGACGAACGTCAAGGACTACAAGATGAGCGAGCTCTTCCGAAACCTCCACGAGGCGTTGCCCTCGGAGATGCCCACACTGACTGCGCACATGTGGAACTGCATGGGCGCCGTGGCCGGGGGCATGACCAACGTCGTGGACATGGTCTTCGACAACTGGCCCATGGCCTTCCAGCTCACCGAAGGGGCGAAGCACGGCATTCAATCGCCGTCCGGGTACTACGGGTTCCGGACCAAGCGCGGCTTTGACCCCCGCGGGCGTGTCCTCTCACCGGTACCGTCGGATGCGGTGCACTTCACCGGCCACCACGTCGACCACGAACTCGTGGAGAACATTGAAGGTGACTGTGAGGCACGGCTGCGCCGCATGAAGGCGGGGGAGCCCCGGCGCTTCCTGATCACCATGGGCGGCGCCGGAGCGCAGCGGGAGCTCTTCAAGGCGATCATTGACCACTGCGTGCCGCGCATTCAGAAGGACGAGATTGCCCTCTTCGTCAATCTGGGGGACCACCGGGACAACTGGGAGTGGCTCCAGCGCGCCCTGGAGGATCACAAGGATCTCATCCAGACGCACTTCTCCTGGGAGAGCGCCCGGGACCTCGCCGACGGCATTCGCACTGCCCCGGCGGGCGGGCTCCACGTCATGCTCTTCGACAACACCTCCCACGCGGTGTACGCCACCAACTATCTCATGCGCGTCGCCGATGTCATGATCACCAAGCCGAGCGAGCTCGCCTTCTACCCGATCCCCAAGATCTTCAACGAGCGCGTCGGCGGCCACGAAGCGTGGGGCGCCATCCGCGCCGCCGAGCTCGGCGACGGCACCGTGGAGACCCGGACCATCCCGGAGACCCTCCAGGCCATCGACCTCCTCACCGACGAGGAGGACCTCATGTCCATGTACTGCGACTGCATTGTGAAGAACAAACGCGCCGGCATCTACGACGGCGCCTACAACTGCGTGGCCCTGGCCACCGGCACCACCTTCGAGCGCCCGTAGTCGCCCGGCGGACAGTGTGGGCGCACCGGGTGGCCGCCGCGCCGCCCCGTCCAGTCCCGCCGTTGGGGTCGCGCCGCACCGCGCCCGGCCTGCCGCGCGGCGGAGGTTCCGGAAGGGGGGCGGGCCGCGCGGCGGAGGTTCCGGAGGGCGGCGGGCGCCCTCACGTGTCCCGAACGGCGTCGACGATTTGGAAGTGCCACTCGTACATGGTCTCAGGTGAGAGGCGTTGAAACGCCTCGCGGTCAAGACGCACCTCACCGTCCTGCACCTCGACGAGCGGGAAGAACGGATCGGCAGAGAGCCACGCCGACGGGGCGATGGCCTCCCACTCCGAAATCGGCACGGACCCGCGCGCCGCCAGCGTCTGCAGGGCGACGAAGAAGCTGCGCTGCATAAGGTGGACGGGCAGGTTGCCACAGGCGCGCCGCAGATGATCGTCGATTTCTTCCCACAAGTTACCGACCGCCGCCTGTCGCCGACGGAGGGCGTCAATGCTGCCGTCACCGGTGAGTACTGCCTCCCCAAGGCGGTCGCTCCAGTCCCGTGGTTGCCACTCCAGGGTCCGGCTCATGTGGAGCAGCCATTTCTCGTGCGGCGGGTACTCGCGGTTGGCGAGGAACAGCGCACGAGTGAGGGCGACCAGTGCATCGTTCAGCATGTGATGACCTGCGACGGCGTCACCACGATGAATCCAGGCGTCGCAGGTGAGCCGCCAGTGCCACCAGGAGGCGAACATGTCCCGCTCCGCCTCCGCCGGCTCCGGCGATTGCGACAGCTTCTCCCGCAGCATGGCGGTGATCCGGTTATCCGGATCGAAGAGGACCTCCGCATATGAGGCGTCCCAGAGCGCGTCGGTGGACCACGTCTTCTCCGTCTCTGCGTGCAGGTCGGCGACGCGGATGTCGTAGAGCCGGCCGTCGAGTCGGGTAATGCCGCTCGGAAGTGGTGCTTCCCCCGACTGCCACCGTGCAAAGGTCTCCGGTTCGAGGAAGATGGTGAGATCGATCTCCGACAGCTCATCTGCGTAGCCGCGGGAGAGTCCCCCGTTGAGGGTTACACCGATTACGCCATGCAACGCGGCAATTCTCGGCAATACCGCATCGACGTGCCGACGCAGCTCCCGCGTGGTTTCCGTTTGAATGAGTTGAACGTATGGGCGACTCACCGATTTCTCCTCTACCACGCTCTGCAATGGTCCGGTAGTATGACCGCAGTATCCCAGCACGGTGGAACGCCGTGCAATGGGGAACCGAGGCATCCATGTCCGACCACGGTTACAGCCTTGAGCGCTATCCTCGCATTCGCCACGCCACCCGGGACGTCCTGCACGCATCGTCTCGCAAGCACATGATCCACGCCATGGTCGAGATCGATGTCACCGATCTCCGGCGGGAATTGCGCCGGATGGGGCGCGAAACAGGTGTGGCACCGTCATTCACCGGCGCCGTAGTCGCCTGTTGCGCCAGAGCCGTCGAGCGCGACCGACGGGCGCACGGCTATCGGGATCTGCGTAACCGCCTTGTTCTCTTCGACGACGTCGATGTGAGCCTGACGGTCGAGCGGGTTGTCGACGGGAAGAACCAGGTCGTTCCCACGATTCTCCGCGGCGCGAACCGGAAAACCGTGTCGGAGATCCATGCCGAGATCGATGCCGCCAGGAGGGAGCCGCTCACGACCTCCGGCGTCTTCTCGAGCATCCGTCTCTACCTCATGATCCCGCCGGTCATCCGGCATCTCGTCTTTCGGGTGCTGGACCGGATGCCCCATCTCATGAAGGACAGGGCCGGCACGATCATGGTGACCTCCGTCGGCATGTTCGGCCGCGGGGCCGGCTGGGGGATTCCGGTGGCGAGTCACACCCTCAACGTTACGATTGGCGGCATTGTCCCGCGCCCTCGGGCCGTTGAGGGCAGGATCGAGGAGCGGGATCACCTCTGCCTGACGATCAGTTTTGACCACGACATCGTGGACGGTGCACCGGCGGCCCGGTACATCGAAAGGCTGCGGCGCCTTCTTGGTAACCCGCGAGACCTGCTCCCCACGTAACCTACCCGGAAGACTGTTGATAACCTCGACGTAGGAGCGGTTCCCACAATGGGTTAGGAGGTTCTGGCCAGGCAAAGCGGCCTTCTGCCTGCAGTTGAGGGCTATCTCCTGGCAGTACGGGGAGCTGCCTGCCGGCGTATCAACACGCTTCCTAGTAGGTTCCGGGGATCCAGTCGAGGTCAACGCCCTCATCCGGCATGTACTCCGGCCATCCGGCGGCCCACTCCGGTATCCGGCACTCCCGTACCCGGTCGAAGGAGGGCATGTACGCTTTGATGTCGAGAATCGGCGTGACGTCGAAGGCGTCCATCCTGGCCACCTCCACGAGACCGCCGTCAACATCGACCCTATTGATCTTCACAGTGCTGAGGCCGATGGGATTGGGACGCATGGGTGATTTAAGGGCAAACACGCCCAGTGTCGGGGCGGGGAAGGGCGGGTCCATCCGTACCGTGTCCCGCGATTCAGATGTGTCGAATCGATCGAACCACCAGAGGACCTGGGCGTGGCTGAAGTCGGATAGGCCATCGAGGGCTGGGCGGTACGGCTCATCGATCTTCAGGAGGACGAGCCCGTTCTCACGTCGTACCCGGCCGATTGCGTGGATATTGAAGTCGGACTCGCTTCCGGGAGGCTCGGTAATCATGGGATGACTCTATCCTCAGCCCGGAGAGCCCGCAAGAGGAATGCGACCGGAGAGCCCGCAAGAGGAACACGAAAAGGGGCGCCCTGCAGGCGCCCCGGTGTGAATGCGTAATGAAGCGCCTTCCGGCGCCCGTATGGAATGACTACTGTCCACTCTCGCTGTAGAGGTACTCAAAGTACTGCGGATCCGTTGTCAGGGTCTTGCGGAAGCGCGGCAGCACGTCGCGGTAGGACTCGACGGCGCGCCAGAACTCGAAGAAGTTCTCGTCCTGACCGTACGCCTCCGAGTAGATGGCTGCTGCCTCGGCATCCGCTTCACCGCGAATTGTCTCGGCCCGAGCGAACGCTTCCGAGAGGATTGTCTCGCGCTCGTTTTCGAGCTCGCCTAGAATCTCCTCTTTTCGCCCTTCACCGAAGGAGCGGTACGCCTGAGCAATCCGGCGGCGCTCGGAGACCATGCGGTCGTAGACGCTCTCGGTCAGCTCGTCGGAATAGCGGATCTGTCGGATAATGATATCGACCAGCTTGATTCCGAAGTCCGGAGTCACATCCGCGGCAGACTGGAACATCTCGTTGGACAGCTCCTGGCGCCCCTTCTCGATCGGCTCCTGCTCAGTCTGCGTGGATATGAGGTCGGCGAGTCGCTGAATTCCTTCCGCTTCGATCTCCTCGGCGTCCGCCTGGATGATCTCTTCCCGCTCGATCTCGTTGATCACGTTAGTGTCCCGCACCGCCTCTTCGAGGGGGTTCCGGGCAATGACGGATCGGACCGCGCTCTCAATCACGTCGTCGAGACGTGAGTAGGCTTGCTCGATCGAGGTCACCGAGGAGTAGAAGAGCGTAGGATCGGTGATTACCCAGCGGGCCGTCGTATCCACCCAGATGAACTGGTTCTCTTCGGTCGGGATGCGTCGCGGGTCGCCGTCCCAGGAGAGAATACGGGCGGGATACTTCACGACGTTGTCGACGACCGGAGTCTTGAACTTGAGTCCCGCCTCGGTCTCTGCGTTTACGATCTCGCCGAAGCGGATCACCACCGCCTGCTCGCCCTCTTCAACAATGTAGAGCGGACCGAGCAGGACGAAGATGAGCAAGACGACGGCAATGACTACGAGTATGGTTACGACGCGCTTCATTGCGAGCCTCCTTGCTGCTGCGGTGTCTCCGCGGTTCCGGTCTGGCCTCGGTTCATATTGAGCAGCGGAATGAAGTTCTGGAGGTTGCGGTCGATGAGCTCCGTCTCCCCGGTTTCGGCAAAGACATCTTCCATCATCTCGAAGTAGAGACGGGTGCGCGTCGTCTGCGGATCCGCCTGATACTCCGTCAACACCGAGTTGAACCGGGCAATGTCACCTTCTGCGGTGTTCACACGGCGTGCCGCGTAGCCCTGGGCCTCCTGGACAACACGCTCCGCTTCGCCGCGGGCTCGGGGTATCTCGTTGTTGAAGGCCTCGCGCCCTTCGTTGATAAGGCGATTCATGTCCTGGATCGAACGGTTCACGTCTTCGAATGCGTCCTGGACGCGTCCGACCGGCGGGACAATATTCTGGAGCCGCAACTGGGTGACGTTGATTCCGAGACCGTAACTGTCGAGGATCTCGTTCATGTTGTCGCGGCCCTGCAGCTCAATGGTCGGCCGCTCATTTCCGATCACATCCAGAATTGCGCGATCTCCGACCAGGCGGTTGACCGAGGACTGCGAGATGTCCCGTATGGTCTTCTCCTGGTTCTGGACGTTGAAGAGCCAGTCCTGGGGGTCCGTAATTCGGTACTGAATGATCCACTCTACGTCGATGATGTTCAAATCACCGGTAAGCATGATCGACTCTTCCGGATAGTCCACGTCGGATCGAATGGTATTAACCCCGGGCCGGTCGACCCGGAACCCGAATTGCATGCTCTGAATGATCTGTGTCGGTACGTTGTAGTTCCGCTCGATCCCGAAGGGGAGCTTGAACTGCAAGCCCGGTCCGACGGTTCTGTTATACTGCCCAAATCGCAGGACCACCGCTTCTTCGGTCTGGTCGACGATGAAGAAGCTCCCCATGATCACAACGATAAGGGCAATAACCACCACGATTATGATCAGGGTACGCGGCCGCAACTTGAAGGGCATTTTAGGGGGAGAGACGTCCCTTTCGGACATGATGCCTCCTGCGTGCGGTAAAAGGATTGATACGTCAAGCTAACCCTTCTGGGGTAGGCAGTCAAGGTTGCGCCGCGCGCGACTTGCACACGGCTTACCCGGACTTCCGGCCCCGGCGCCCGTCCGGACTCCCGGTACCGCCCGCGGCGCTCCCGGAGCTCCCGACGCTCCCGACGTTTGGCGTTGCACGTGGGGCCGGCGTGTATAATGCTAAGGGTGCAGCAGCAACTATCCACACCACCTGAGCACGAGGAGGCACGAGCGTGGCACAATTCAGATTCTCCGTCGGCCCCTGGAACGTACACGAGGGGGCGGATCCCTTCGGACCGGAGGTCCGCGACACCATTGATTTTGCGTCAAAGGTTGAGCGCTTCGCGAAGATCGGATTCGATGCAGTCCAGTTTCATGACGATGATGCCGTCCCAGAGATCGACGGGAAGACGCCCGCCCAGGTCGAGGCGGCCGCGAAGGAGCGAAAGAAGGTCCTGGATGATAACGGCCTGAGCGCCGAGTTCGTCGCGCCGCGGCTCTGGGAGAGTCCCCGCACTATCGACGGCGGGTTCACCGCCAACAACGAGAAAGACCGCCGGTACGCCCTGGACCGGGCCAGACAGTGCTGCGACATTGCCCGCGTCCTCGGGTGCGATCTCCTGGTTTTCTGGTACGCCCGGGAGGGGACCCAGGTGGCCGAGAGCAAAGACCCTGTCACCTCGGTCCGTCGGCTGGTCGAGGGCCTGAACCAGGTCCTCGATTACGACAAGAGCATTCGCATTGCCGTCGAGCCCAAGCCGAACGAGCCCACCGACCGCAGCTTTGCGCCGACGCAGGGCCACGCCATTGCGCTGGCGGCCGCCGCATCCGATCCGAAGCGGGTAGGGGGGCTCGTCGAAAGTGCCCACGCCGTCCTTGCCGGTCTCGATCCCGCCTTCGAGATGGCCTTCGCCCTCGCATTCGGTAAGCTCTTCAGCGTCCACCTCAACGACCAGAACGGCCTCCGCTTCGATCAGGACAAGGCCTTCGGCGCCGAGAGCCTGCGCTCCGCCTTCGATCAGGTGCTTGTGCTGTCCGAACACGACTACGGCTCGAAGGGCGAGTACGTCGGTCTCGACGTCAAGGCGCGGCGTACCCAGCCGGCGGAACTCGCCTATCGCCACCTTGAGAACAGCCTTCGCGTCTTCAAGCTGATGGAGGAGAAGGTCCGCACCTTCGACGCCGCGAAACGCCAGGAGTTCATTGCCGCCCGCGACTACGAAGGGCTGGAGATGTACGTCCTGGATCATCTCCTCGGCGTTTGATCGGCCATCACCCACTCCGGCGCGCCGGCTGCACCGGCGCGCCCGTTCCGAGCCGCAGACGTCTCAGGCGGCCGCGCGAACGGCCCCTCACGGCGGATTCAGGTCACCCGTGCCGCTGTTTTGCCGTTTTGCTTTGTTTCGCAAAGTGCTTTGCGGTAAACTGATTTGTGGCGGGACAACCGCAATCACGCGAAGAGGAGCCCCCCGAAATGATCGACCGGGAGCGTACGGAAGAAGAGCACGGCCGGCAGCGGCCGGTAGAGGATGAAGTGACGCCGGTGCCGCGACACGTCGGCATTATCATGGACGGCAACGGCCGCTGGGCGACGCGTCGGGGGTTGCCGCGCACCCGGGGTCACCGGCAGGGTGTCCAAGCGGCAAAGCGAGTCACCCTGGAGGCGATCAATCTCGGCATCGAGCATCTCACCCTCTACGCCTTCTCCAGCGAGAACTGGCGCCGCTCCCGGCGGGAGGTCTCATTCCTCATGGCGCTCCTTGGGCGCCACCTGCGAAGGGAGTACGACTTCTACCGGGACAACAACGTTCGGGTCGTTCACGTCGGCGACATTGCCGGCTTGCCTGCGGAGGTGCAGCGGGAGATTGGCCGGGTCACCATGGAAACCGCGGACAACTCCGCCATCACCGTGAACCTGGCGGTGAACTACGGCGGGCGGGACGAGATCGTCCGCGCCGTGAACCGCTGGATCGACGCCGGTAACGCCGGCTCCGGCAGGCACATGGACGAAGCGGACCTCCAGGCACACCTCGATCTCGGAGATGCGCCTGATCCCGACCTCATCATCCGAACCGGCGGAGAGCAGCGCCTGAGCAACTTCCTCCTCTGGGAGTGCGCCTACGCAGAGCTGTACTTCAGCCGGCGCCTATGGCCGGACTGGACCGGCGAGGATCTGCGATGGGCAATCGGAGACTTTCAGGCGCGAAAGCGCAACTTTGGGGCCATGCCCGCTGCGTCGCCGCAACTGGTCGGCTCGTCGACGCGCTGATCCTGCTGTTCAGGAGCTGCTGTACCGCCCGAGGTTCCGGGCGCTCTCGAACATCCGCACGACATTCTCCGGAGGCACGTCCGCCTGCATGTGGTTGGCGGAGGTAAGGATGTAGCCGCCACCCCCGGCAAAGGTCTCCACGCACCGCGCAACGTCCCGCTCGACATCCTCCATCGACCCGGTAAGGGCGCCCCGTACATCCACTCCTCCCATGAAGCAGAGGCGGTCGCCGAACTCGCCCTTGATGGCCTTCCAGTCCGTTGCCGGGAGGGGCTCCAGAGGATTCAAGACATCAATGCCGATGTCTACGAGATCCGGGACGATTCGACGAATGGCACCGTCGGTGTGAAAGACTACCGGCAGGTCCGATCGGTACGCCTTTACACTCTCGACGATGCGTCGCAAAGCCGGCTTGAAGAAGGTCCGGAAGTGCTCCGGGGATATCATGAGATCTTCCATGCCGCCGTAGTCGTCCCCGGGAATCTCGAAGAAGTCGATGTGTTCGCCGACCTCCTCCAGGTAGATCTCCTGGCCGCGTACGATCACATCGGTGACACGCTCCAGGACTCGCCGGCACAGGTCCGGGTCGGAGATCAGCTCTACGTAGAAGTCCTCCCGGCCCCGCATGACCGCGGCCTGCTCGAAGGGACCGTAGGAGTTGATCGCCCGGGCACCCACGGCGTGGTCCGGATAGTCGCGCTTCAGGTGAGCCACCCGGTCTCTCATGAGCGCTCTGTCGACATAGCGCTCCGGATCGGGCCAGCCGTGAGCATCGACCTCATCTATGCCGAGACCGGCCAGGGGCGGATTCACGCTGGTGATGTGCGGCCCGGAGCGCCGCCATTCCACGCCCCAGGCGTCCCTGCAGTCGCTGTTCATCCGGGCGCCGCCGAGGTCGGTGAAGCCGCTCCAGATGTAGCGCACGTCGGTGTCCAGACGGTCCAGGACGCGGTCGTCATAGTAGTTGGAGTTGCGCGGCTTCTGCCGGCGGAAGGGAGGCACCGGATCGCCGAGACCGAGATGGTCGAGCACCTTGAAGTAGGTGTCGTCGTTGAGGGTGTAGTAGCTGCCCCACAGCGCCGTCGGCACCCGGTCGGGAACCTCATGGGAGAGCGTGCGTTGTACCCGTTCCTTCGGCGTCATCCGTGTCTCCTTACGCGGGCGTGGGCGGCCGGTTCGAAGGACGTGGGCACTTCCCATGCGTCGGCGGCCGGTCGTCGTCGCACCCGTCGGGCGCCCGGCCGGTGCACCTGGAACTCTAGAACCGCCGCCGCGGGGTGTCAATCAACAATTTCGGCACCACTTTGCAACCGTCGCCTCACTGGGGCGACTCCCGACGGGCCCGCTGCCGCAGGAGCCTTGCTGCCGCCACCTTTGAAGCAGCGGCTGACAATGGATTGTAGTTCCAGATAAACTTACCTTTGGAGCTGAGATGGCACTGACGAAGGACGATCTGGAACAGGTCGGCGAATACGTCCGATCCCACCTCACCGACTGGCTCCCGGCGGAGGTGGTGCGTACCGCCGATCGGCAGCGGGAGTTCGAGAACGAGATGCGTGAACGTACCGTTCGGATTGAGGAAGCGATCCTGCACCAACGGGAGCTCATGCTCAAGGGCTTCGAGCAAATCGACAAGCGCTTCGAGCAGGTGGACAAGCGTTTCGAGCAGGTGGAAGAGCGACTGGACGGCCGTGTTGACCGCGTCGAGGGGCGGCTGGACCGGATGGACCGCCGGATGTTTCGCTTCATGCTGTGGTCGTTCGGGTTCATCCTGGCCGTTGCAGGTACCGCGGTAACGGTCGCCGAGTTGCTCTGAGCCGTCGGCCGGTGCGCAGCGTTGCGGCCGGCTCGCGTTGTGGTCGTGGCGGCTCCCCGACCGTCCCGCCGGTCGCCTCCCCGACCGTCCCGTTGACACCCCCAGAGCCCCTTCCTATGATCGAGCCATGGCACAACCCACTGCGAAACGCCGGCTGATCACCTCGGCACTCCCATACGTCAACAACATTCCGCACCTCGGCAACCTCATTCAAGTTCTGTCGGCGGATGTCTTTGCGCGCTTCTGCCGCCTCCGGGGGTACGAGACGCTCTACATCTGCGGGACGGATGAATACGGCACCGCCACGGAGACCCGTGCCCGGGAGGAAGGGACGACGCCGCAGGAGCTCTGCGACCGCTACTACGCCATTCACCGCGACATCTACGAATGGTTCAACATTGCCTTCGACCGCTTCGGGCGCACCTCGACACCCAAGCAGACCGAGATAACCCAGGGGATCTTCCGGGGCCTCTACAAAAACGGGTACATCAGAGAGCACGAGATCGAGCAGCTCTACTCCGAAAAGTCCGACATGTTCCTGGCGGACCGCTACGTGCGCGGCACCTGCCCCAACTGCGGCTACGAAGACGCCCGGGGCGACCAGTGCGAGAATTGCGGCAAGCTTCTCGACCCGACCGATCTCATCAATCCGCGGAGCATGTTCGACGACTCGACGCCGGTGCTTCGCAGGAGCAAACACCTCTATATCGATCTGCCGGCGATTCTCCCGAAGCTTCAATCCTGGATTGACGATGCCGCCAGGCGTGGCAAGTGGGCGCGCAACGCAGTCCAGATGACGCAGGCCTGGATCCGGGACGGCCTTCGCGAACGGGCGATCACCCGGGACCTCAAGTGGGGCATTCCGGTACCCCTCGAGGGCTTCCAGGATAAGGTGTTCTACGTCTGGTTCGATGCACCCATCGGGTACATCTCCATTACGGCGAATCATACCGACGACTGGGAGAGCTGGTGGAAGGATCCCGACAACGTGCAACTGACGCAGTTCATCGGGAAGGACAACATTCCCTTCCACACGGTCATCTTTCCCTCTTCGCTCCTGGGCTCCGGGGAGAACTGGACGCTCCTGCATCACATGTCCTCGAGCGAGTACCTCAACTACGAGGGCGGGCAGTTCTCCAAGAGCCGCGGCGTCGGGGTCTTCGGCAACGACGCCCAGGACACCGGCATCCCCGCCGATGTCTGGCGCTTCTACATCTTCTACAACCGTCCCGAGACGAGCGACTTCATGTTCACCTGGGACGACTTCCAGGAGAAGGTGAACGGAGAGCTCATCGGCAATCTCTCCAACCTGGTGAATCGGGCGACCTCCTTCATCTCCAAGTACTTCCAGTCGGAGGTTGCTTCCGCCGAGGAGGTCGCCGGACAGAGCGCCGCAGTCAACGGAGCCGGCGAGGAGGTCGAGACCTGGGAGAACGTCTGGAAGGAGGTAGAGCGGGCGGAGAACGAGATCACCGAGCATCTCGAGAACGCGGAGCTCCGGGACGCCTTCCGGAAGACCTTCCTGCTCTCATCCTACGGGAACCGCATCTTCCAGCAGGCCGAGCCCTGGAAGACGCGGAAGAACAACCCCGAGGCGACGAAGGCGCTGCTGCACCATCTGATCTATCTTGTTCGCGACCTGGCGGTGCTGATCTCCCCGTACATTCCCGACACGGGAAAGCGGATCGCCGAGCGAATCGGCGCGGCCGGAACCGACTGGACCGACCTGCGAAGCCGCGAGGGCATCGCCCGGATCGAGCGACCCAAGCTCCTCTTCTCCCAGCTCGAGGACGATTTCATTGCTTCCCTCCGGGAGCGCTTCTCCGGCACCCAGGCGGAGCGCAAGGATCGCGGCGGTGATCAGGGTGCCGGAGGGACGGCCGGCCGCGAGCGAGCAGACGGAGATACCGGCACCGCGCCGGACGCAGCCGCCGGTTCCGAGCCCGAAACTGCAGCGCCGGCATCCCCGGAGGAGAGCGCCGCCCCGGAAGGGGAACCGGCGCCCGTGGAAGAGCGCTTCCGGGACCACGTCGACCTCCGCGCCGCGAAGATCCTGGATGTGGAGCGCCACCCCAAGGCGGACAAACTCTACGTTGAGAAGATCGATGATGGATCCGGCGAGGAACGGCAGATCGTCTCCGGCCTGGTGCCCTACTACAGCGAGGAGGATCTTCGCGGAAAGACCATCGTGCTGGTGCACAATCTCAAACCGGCAAAGCTCCGCGGAGTCAAGAGCGAAGGTATGCTTCTGGCAGCCGACGGCGAGTATGAAGGGGAGAAGCTCATCGATGTGCTCTTTCTGGATGACGATGTCGCGCCGGGAACGCGGGTCGTTGCTCAGGGGTACGAGCCGCCGGGCTACGAGTCGGGGAAGCCTGAGGAGCCCGGTCGCATCGACATCGATACATTCTTCTCTATTCCCCTCGCGGTTGATGGGGGAACGGTGAAGGTTGGCGGGGCACCCCTCACGGTGAACGGCAGCGTGGTCACGGCGCCGCGGGTGCTGCGCGGGAGCGTTGGTTAACGGGCGCATGTCGCGAGCGGGAAGCTCCCTCTTCCAGACGAGGTACTGGGGCGAGTTCAAGCGGAAGTTCGGATGGACGCCGGTCCATCTGGACCTGTCCGGCGGGGAGGTGCTTCTGCTCGTTCGACGCGTGGCGCCGCTCGTAACCATGGGCTACGTGCCCCAGGCGCCGGCGGACATTGACTACGCCGTGCTCGCGGAGCAGGCCCGGCACAGCGGCGACGCGGAGCAACTGACCTTCCTCCGCGTCGACCCTCTCGGGCCGGGCACGAAGGTCGCTGCGGGATACCGCAAGGCGCCGATCGATGTTCAGCCGCCTGTAACCACCGTCCTCGATCTCGGGCCGTCCGAAGATGAACTCCTTGCCGACATGAAGTCCAAGACGCGCTACAATGTGCGGCTCGCCGCCAAGCGGGCTGTGACCGTCCGGGAGGCCGGCCCCGGCGAGCTCGACCGTTGGTACGACATCTACCGCGAAACCGCCGCTCGCGACCGCATTGCCATTCACAGCCGCGCATACTACCAGGCGCTCTTCGACACCGCCGCCGAGCATGCGGACGAGGTGAAGCTCACGCTGTACATGGCCGAGCACGAAGAAGACCTTCTGGGTGGAATCATCGTCGGCCGCCACGGCGGGGAGGCGGTCTACCTCTACGGGGCGTCGGCCAACGTGAAGCGCAACCTCATGGCGCCCTATCTCCTGCAGTGGGAAGCCATTCGCGCCGCCCGGGAGTCGGGAGCGCACCACTACGACTTCTTCGGGATCCCGCCGGCGGAAGATCCGAAGCACCCCATGCATGGGCTCTACCGCTTCAAAGTGGGCTTCGGTGGGGCCATTGAGGAGCGCCCCGGCTCCTACGACCGACCGTTCGAGCCCCTGCGCTACGCGCTGTTCCGGCGCGCCGAAGAGGTGCGGCAGTACTACTACAAGGTGGTGCGCAAGCGCATCGGCCGTGGCGGGGGAGGGACTTCGTGACCGGCAGAACCGCTGCTCGACGATTCCCGGTCCACAGGGCCGTCGCACTCATCCTCACACTTCATCTGGTACTCCTCTTTCTGGCCTCCTGTGCTACGGGCGCGACCGGCGACGGTGGAGCCGAGACGAGCCGGCGAGGCGAAGCCGAGGAGCGGGTTGGAACCGGCGCACTGAATCTCGAGCCCGTGATCCCGGTCGACGGCGCCCCCGTGACCGAGGTGCCCGTTCGCATAACGTTGCGCGCTTCCACGCGCGAGGGGTCCGCGGACGGCGCTGAGGCCGATGGGGCCGGTCCGGGCGCGCGCTCCGATCAACTCACCATCTCCGTATTCACCGACCCTGAGGCGCCGATGGAAACGATCGTTCACCGGGCGGAGGTAGCGCGCCTCGACGCCATTCAGGTTCCCGCCGGCGTCCTCGTGGACGGGCGAACCTACCACTATCGCCTGGAGGAGGCAACCGGCGCCCGAACCGAAGTGTTCTCCTTTCGTCTCGCGGTGCAGGCGCCCGTTCCGGAACCATCGGCGCCGGCAGACGGTGCCGCGACCTTTGATCGAACACCCTCCCTGCAGGTTGCCGAGGTCGCCGACGCGGTGGAGTACGAGTACGAACTACAGCGGACCGGAACCGCCTCCCAGGACGGCGCCTGGACCGCGGCGCGCCGCCTTGCAGGCGGCGCCCGGGTGAGCATCTCCGATCCTCTCACCTTCGGCGATTGCTACTCCTGGCGCGTCCGGAGCGTCCTGGACTCCGGGTTCCGCAGCACCTGGAGCCGGGTGTCGTCCCTTCAGGTCCGAAACGACTTCGAGATCGCGGCGGTTACCACCGGATTTGGTCTTCCGACGGTCAGTCTCTCCCCGCATGTCGCCGTTACGCCGGTTCCCGGCGCGACGCAGTACCGCTTCGAGCTGTCGCAGGCCGGAACGGATGAGCCGACCCGTCAGGTCGAGTCCGACCAGGCGAGCTTTCAGGTTGGAACCGACACGGAGGAGCCACTTGTCGAGGGGCAGACCTACACGCTCCGCGTAGAGGCCGGGAACGACACGGACGATACAATCGGATGGTTCGGTCCCTTCGAGTTCGTCGGTGGGTCCATTGACCTGGACTTTGAGCCGGTCCTCCCGGCCGGGGACGAGGCGACCTTCGTCATGGGCCCCGTTCCGGATGCCGGGCCGGAAGAGCGGGCGGAGTTGCCGGTGCGCCTGACCCGTCCCTTCGCCATGGCGGTGACGGAAACGACCAACGCGCAGTTCGTCCGCGTTATGAACTGGGGACTTGCGAGCGGGCGCGCCCGAGTCGTCGGGGATCGCGTGGGGGCGGCCCGCGCATCTGCAGCGGCGGAGGCCGTTGCCGCAGACGCCCCGGACTCCGGCGCGCCCACAGCCGCAACGGCAGCGGACGCCCCCGCCGCCCCGGACGATGAGATCACCCTCCTGTATCTCGATGATCTCTTCGTCGGCACCCAGCCCGGCGTGGTCGTTGCGCCGGGCAGTGAGCGGCTCACCGCGGTCGCCGGGCGGGCGGACCACCCCGCAGTGGGCGTGACCTGGTATGGTGCGGTGGCCTTTGCGAACTACTACAGCATTCTCACCGGTGAGAGCGCCGTCTACGACTTGGACGCGGAAACCTGGGACCGAAGCCGCTCCGGGTATCGGCTTCCCACCGAGGCGGAGTGGGAGTACGCCGCAACCTCCGGCGGCGAGCGTCCCTACCCCTGGGGCCAAAACCTTTCATCCGCCCGGGCCAACTACTTCCGCAGCGGCGACCCCTTCGAGGCGGTCACGCCCCCGTACACCGCCGAAGGGGGTCCGACCACGCCGGCCGCCTACTACGACGGCACGAGCCGCAACGGCTACGACACCCTCTCCAACCTCGCCCCGACGGGGCAGTATGACTTGATCGGTAACGTCTGGGAGTGGTGCTTCGACTGGTACGCACCGGGCTTCGGCGTGCCTGCCGGCCAGGACTCAGATACTGGGACGATGATGATGGATCCCGCCGGGCCATCCGAGGGGGAACCGGACGCATTCGGCGTCCTTCACCGCGTCGTGCGCGGCACCGGCTGGAACACCCGGGTCGACAGCGTCGTCACCCGGAACCGGGGCCGCTTCGATCCCGGTGAGGGAAGCTACGCCACGGGCTTTCGCCTGGTCCGTGATCTGCCGGCACCGCCGAGCGAGCCGGCGCCCGACGCCGACCGGTAGGTTCGGTCAGCCGCCGCGGGGGCCTCTCTTCCCGCGAGTGTCCCGCGCATCACCGGACCCCGCAATGATCTCCTTCACGATGTCCACGAACTGCCGGCCCCGGTCGAACTCGTTCCGAAACATGCCGAAGGATGCGCATCCCGGAGAGAGAAGCACCACCGCCCGATCGGACCCCGCGTTGCCGCCGGCCCGCGCGTTGCCGCCGGCCCCAACGCTGCGATCGTTCCCGGCGGTAGGATCGTGCCGGACGCTGTGGTCTGGTGCGGCGGATGCATCCCGGAAGGCCGCGTGAACTGCCTCCCGGAGGGAGGTGAAGGGTCCCTCCGTCGCGCCCGTGCCGGCGAGGTCGAGAATGCGGTCGGTGCCTGCTCCCTCCAGGAGGTAGGTGCGCGCCGCCGCCGCAATGATCGCCGGGAAGCCGTCGAAGCTGCCGTTCTTGTCGCTGCCGCCGGCAATGAGGTAGACGGGAGTGGAGAAGGAGTCCACCGCGCGTGATGCCGCGTCCGGTATGGTAGCCGCGGAATCGTTGACGAAGGCCACCCCCTTCACCGCACCGATCCGCTCGAGGCGGTGGGGAATGCCGGTGAATCCGGCTACCGCGCGGCCCGCTCCGTTCGCATCCACCCCGCAGGCGTGCAGGGCAAGGGCCGCAGTGAGGAGATTCACCCGCATGTGCGACCCCGCCACGGCGAGCTCCCGTGGAAGCAGCGCCTCGTGCCGGCCGTCGTCGCCGATGAAGACACCGCCCCCGGCGGAGAGTTGTCCTCCGGCGACGCCGGCGGGGAGCTCCCTCGAGGATACGCCGAGAGTGCGAACTCCCCGGGGCTCCGCCGCGGCCTCGGCGGCAAAGCCGGGCCCGTAGGCATCGTCGGTGTTGTAAATGAAGGTGTCGCCCCGATCCTGGAAGCGGTAGATGATGCGCTTGTCCGCGACGTACGCCTCCATGGATCCGTAGTAATCCTGATGATCCTCGAAGATGTTGGTGATGACCGAGACTCCGGGCTTGAACAGATCGGGATGCGGCGTGAGGAGCAGATCCCCCAGCTGGAACGAGGAGATTTCGAGGACGACAACCCTTCGGCTGCCTCCCTCGGCAGGGCCCGGCGCGGCATCCGGGGCTTCATTGATTTCATCCAGGAAGGTAAGGGGAGAAATCGTAATGTTGCCGCCCAGGTAGCTCCGGTATCCCGCCCGGGTGAGGCCGTAGTGAATGGCCGAAGCGGTGGTGGACTTGCCCTTGGTCCCGGTCACCGCGATGATCGGCAGCGCGCACTCCCGGAGAAAGAGGGAGATATCCGTTTCGACGCGCTCGGCCATTGCGAGGTACCGGGCGTTCCGCGGCACCGCGGGGTTCTTCACGACGATGTCGGCGCCGGTGAAGTCCTCCGGCTCGTGGCGACCAAGGACGAAGCGGATCGGGAGGTCGGCGAGCGCCTCAATCGAACCGGCAAGTTTCTCCTCGGGCTGCAGATCCGTTACGGTAACCCGCGCGCCGCGCCCGGCGCAGAAGCGCGCGGCAGCCGCACCACCGCCGTGAAGGCCCAGACCCATGACGGTCACCCGCGCTCCACCCAGCTTCAGCCGCGGGGCGTCTCCCTTAGGCATCGCCTTTGGCATCCTCAAGAATGAATTCTTTCATTTCCAGGTCATTCAGATACGCACGAACCTGGAGGTTCGCAAAGGTTTCCCGCCACCGCGGCGGAACCTGGTTCCAGAGGCGCTCGAACTCGGGCAGCTCCGGGGAGAAGGTCGTTTGTCGTAGCGCTTCCTGGATCTCCTCCATGTGGGGCACCAGAAAGCCACGGACGCGGTGAAGCAAAGGAAGCAGACTCTTGCGCCCTTCGGTGGTGAGATCTATCACAGTGTGGCAGATGGAACGGTACTTACAGGTGAACGGGTAGTACGGGTAGAAGCGACGCCCCTTCGGGAGAAAGAGCTTCGAGAAGAATTTTGTCAGCTCCCGGTCGAGCCAGATGCCCTGTACGAAGTAGCCCCTGCCGGTCTCACCGATCCAGGTTTGAGACACCAGCTGTTCCACTTCGAATCCGCTGATGGTGTCGTCGCGGTAGAGTATCCGCTCGATCGGGATGAGGTCGGCATCCATGAAGAGCCGGTCGGTGCGGAAGGCCGGGGCGACATCATTCGAGCCGTTGTCGACTACTTCGAAGAGGTTCGGATTGTAATGAAGGTCCAGTCGCAGAAGATAGAGGTAGGTGGTGTCCTCCACCTTGTAGAGCTTGAAGAAGGCGGGACGCATGATCTCGCCCGGGTCGAAAAAGTAGGTGAGCTCGCTGAACACCTCCGGCAGGGCCGGCACCACCTGTGAGAGAAACTCCCGCAGCGGTCCAATGTAGGAGTCCGTCGGCTTTGTGCTCCTCACATCGTGGTGGATCGGCAGGTGCGGCACCTCCACGGTGCGGTCGAGGTGGAGGAAAAAGTCTTCCCCTTGGCTGTAGTGGCGGGTATAGCTTGCCGGATTCGCTTCGGCGTTCCGTAAGAGGCTGTTGATTTCCTTGTCGGAAGTGCCGAACTCGATTCGACCCAGTATCTGTTCCATTAGCTGTGGTGCCGGCGGTACGAGGGAGCTACCACTCAGGTCCGGGAAGCTCTTCCTGCCGCTCCCGGTCGATTCGGTAGATGACCCAGTTTCCTCGCTCCCGGCGGAGGAAGACGCGCTCGGTGATCAACTGCCCCTCGGGAACGCGGACGTCCGCGCCGGCGCGTTCTTCACTCGTGGGCTGCTGTGGGCTCCACTTCTCGTACCGTACGCGGAAAACCTCCTCTTCGGGGTCCGGGCTTCGCTGCGCTTCAATCGCAAGGTTGGCGATGCCGTAGACGCTTCGACCGTCCTCAATGCGCGGCATCCCCTGATCTCGCCACGGCTGGGGGGCCAGAAAGGCTTCCCGCAACTCCACGGCAAGCCGCATCCGGGCGAAAACATAGACCCCCGTCACCTCGTCGATGAGCCCGCTTCCCGCGCCCTCTACCGTCGCTCCCTCCATGGTCTGGTGATCGAGCGCCGTGATGCTGCTGTAGAAGGCCCTGACGACCTCATCCGGCGGAAGCCCGGCCGTGGGAGACGGCTGCAGCTTATTGTAGATCACTGTGGCCGGGATAGTCCCGACCAGAATTGCTACCAGGGTGATGGCCACGAGCCTTTTCCAGTTGCGCCGGAAGTACTCCTGCCGCCGAAAGGTGCGGTTCAGGCTGGCGCGTTCCGCCTCCGCCCTCGCCTGGATTTCCAGACGGCCTTCCTCCGACAGCTCCCGATACGGCCCTTTCGTCAGCCACTCGGTGAAATACGCTTCCCACTCCTCGATCTCGGGAAGATGGCTTCCCGGGTCGCGCAGGGCTCCATGAAGTGTGTTGGATGTCTCCTCGCGTATCTCCGGGCGGATGTACATGGGCCGTTCGACGTGACCGGCGCGCATGCGTTCCCGGAGGTCTTCTTCGGTCTCGGCGTTGTACGGGAAGGTTTCCGTGAGGCAGCGATACGCGGTAACCGCCAGGGCAAAGCCCGGCTCCTTCTCCGTCGGGACGTCGGGGTGTCGGTAGAGCTCCCGGAACTCGATCCGGTCCGTTGTGGACTGAAAGTCGCGGATCGACTTCATGAGGTCCCGCGGCATGAAGAGTACCCCGCCGTCGTTGAGAAAGATGATGCCCCGGGTATGGACATAGGGGGTAATACCCTCCTGCGCCTGGAGTATCCGCATTGACCGGGCCAGCCTGCTCAGATATGGCAGTACCTCATATGCGTCGCCGCGAATGATCTCCGAAAGGGTCTTTCCTTCAACAAAGGGGCCGTACAGGAAGAGCCGCCCCGAGAACTCCGTGAAGCCGCTCGGCTTCCAGATCTCCACTTCATCGTCTCTGACAATGAAGCCGTTGTCGCGCTGCTGGGTGGTGAGCTTGGTGACCGCAAAGGTATTCGTGGGAATGTACGTGGTAATCCCGAGGTATTCGTTGTTGTGGCGCTCAATTCGTACAAGGCCCTCGGCAAGCTGCGATAATTCCATCCACAACACCTAGCGTACAGACGTTGGTATAATATCACACGCCCGCTTTTCCTCAGTCAAACACGCTGCAGTGCCGGTAACCGACTATGTCTCTTCCTCGGAGAAGACCGTCGCGGTGAATCGGTGCAGCTTCGCCTGCGGATCGCTCCAGCACTCCGGGCCGACCCCGGCCTTTCGGCAGACGTGACTGAGAAAGGTCTCCCGGTCCCACCCCTGCTCGACGGCGACCTGCGGGAGGAGCAGCCCGGATGCCGGTCCGTACGACAGCATGACGCCGTCGCGGCCCGGCTCCACGTCTTCCGGAGCGCACGGGATCATTGGTGACAGGGCGGAGATCTCAATGGTGCACGCCGCAAGCTCCTCCGGTGTGAGCGCCGGGAATCGCGGGTCCCGAAACGCCGCTGATACAGCGCTGTCTCTCACCGATTCCACGAGCGGCCGCGTGGCTACGACCACACCCATGCAGCCGCGCAGTCGCAAATCGCCGGCTACGGGCATGCGAAGAGTCACAAAAGCCCCGCAGGGCTCGAGGAGCTGCACCGACGGGGGGGCCTCGTGGGTGGCGCCGGTGCGCGCGGCGTACCGAGCGTCGAGTTGCTCCTCGATCGCTCTGCGGGCTGTGCGCAACAGGTACTCTCGTTCAGTTGATGTAAGTTGCATGATTGTTGTGCGACAAGTATGCACGAAGCGCTATCGCCGGGTAAAGAACGCGAAAGATGCGTACTCTACGACGCGTTGTACATCCGGGTTCTGCGGAAAGGAGTTCTGTCGGGCAAGCAGCTCCGGCGCAGCGTGATCCCCGACAAAGGAGAGGAAGGCGGCCAGGCAGCCAATCCCGTGGGTACTGAGAACGCTGTCCTGGTACTCCTGAAGGAGCTGCTTCCACTGCCCCTTCAGGATAAGGTGAATCAGGTGCGTTGCCTCGTCCTTGGCAGTCTGGGCCTCGCGATAACCGGTCATGTTGGACGAGACCACGTAGAGAATGGAGCCTGATGCCGTTTCAGATACGAGGGAAAGCGCCCCGGCAAGAGCGGAAACCGTCGGCGCCGCGGGACTGCCCATGAGAATAGGGAGGATCGTGGCCTGCGGGAAGAGATACTGCACGAAAGGGAGTTGGATCTCCAGGCAGTGCTCTTCCAGATGCGGGATGTCGTCCTGGACGACGGCCGAGCTCTCCTCCAGGAGGAGTTCACACAGCTCTTCGTCGACGGTGCATTCGCCCAGAGGCGTCCTGAAGACTCTTGACTCAGGGACGATGATGACGGGCTCCTCGTCCCGGTGGACGGGGCCGACGAGAACCACCACGTCGCGCTGCACCCCGGCGGCGCGTTTGAACGCGGCAGTCATGGTCTCTCCGCTGTAGGAAAGACTTGCGTGAGGGGTGATGATTGCCACCGGATCAGCCGGCACTGCGGGGGCGTGTGACATCAGTGACGATATCAGGCGATTGAGCTCGGTCTCCTTTTCGGGGTAGAAAATCCCTTCAACGACCGGCTCCCGGACGGGACCGGCTCGTTCGTGATTATCCCGCATAGTGTCAGTATCGAGTATTCAAATTGCCCGCGCAAGATCGGCGGGGTCCCGGCCCAGCAGGCGGCCGAGCCGCGTCTCGTCGACCTCGACACTGAGATTCTTCTCGTGTGTCGGAATGACCGTACCCGTCTTGCCGTGTTTTGCCCGGCGGAGGTACTTCACCGAGGTGTAGAAGAGTTCCGCGCTTCCGGATCCTCGCGCCTTGCTGAAGAAGATCGCCAGGTTCCCCGCGTCCAGCAGTACCTCGAGGGGTACCGACTTGCCCGGCTTTGAACGTATGAAGACGTAGCCGCCGGGGTAGTCCCGGGTGTGCAGCCACAGGTCGTTGCCCCGGACGTAACGCCGCAGGAGCTGGTCGTTCTCCTTCGCCGTCCTTCCCACGAGGATGCGGAACCCGTTGCTCTCGAACTGCAGCCCCGGCGTGTCGGTATCCTGAGGTTCACGCCGCCGTTGCTCCAGGCCGTGCTGGATCTCCCGGAGGCGATCGGCGTCCGCGTCGCCGCCGACCTCTTCGAGAAGGTTCTCGGTGTCCTGGAGAGCGCTGCGCCGATTGTCGAGCTCTCCCCGGAGATTCTCCAGAACGGAATGCGCCTTCTTGTAGGAGTTGTAGTACGCCTCGGCGTTCTCGTGGGGGCTCTTCTCCGGGTCCAGCTGGATGGTGGTCTCGGCGTTGTCATGGTAGAAGTCCTCTACCGTGGCCCACTTGCTTCCCGGTGCGATCCGGTGGAGGTTGCTCATGATCAGGTCGGCGGTCCGCCGGAAGTCCTCGGGGTCGCCGTACCCGGCGAGCCGCTCTTCGAGATTGCGAATTGCCGACTCCAGTCGGCCGCGCTGCTGTGTCAGCAGCTTCTCTACTCGCCGCTGCAGGGCCAGGCGCTCCGCCTCCGTTTCCTGTTGCCGATATTGTTGCTCGATCGTCTCGTTCAGGGTAAGACCGTCGGGTATCTCCCGTGCCGCGAAGGACTCCTGTCGCGCGCGCCGCTTCTCACTCTGTCGATCCTCCGGGGACCCGATGTCGGATTCGAGATTGTAGGTCTCCCCGGAAACCTCACCCCGCCTGGGGCGGCGGAACATGGCGTCAAGGATAACGCCGTCGGCATCGGTAGCAAGGAGATTCGATGCGCCTCCCCAGAGCCGGAGCCAGAGGAGCGTCGTTTCGCCGCCTCGAACTACGGCAATCCGCACGATGCGTTCTCCTTCGACCTGGGCCGCTTCGGTAATGCGACCCCCCTCAATACGTGACTTCAGAAACTGGGCGAAGCGCTGCGCCTTCTTCGGTTTCTTCGGCCGATGGGTGGTACGGTGCAAGCGCGGATGCTCGAAGGCGATCCGCAGCCAGAAGCGGTCTCCGGGCCGGTAGACGAAGAAGTAGAGGTCCCGGAAGGTCGGTTGAATGATCTCCTGGACGTGTCCACCCGGAAGATCCAACTCCTCCAGAATGCGGTCGATCTCGCGCCAGTTTAAAGACACCGTGTCAGTCCTCGGTTCCCTTCGACAGAAGTGCGTCGGCTTCCGCGGTGAAGGTCTCGTAATCCTTATCCGAGAAGAACACGAGATAGACCGTTTCCGGCACGGTATTCCGCTTGAGGTGTGCGGCAATCGTCTTGAAGGCAATCCGGGCGGCGCGATCCGCGGGAAACCCGTAAACCCCCGTTGAGATTGCAGGAAAGGCGACGCTCTTCGCGGCGCGTCCTGCGGCAACCGTCAGGCAGTTGTCGTACGCCGCCGCAAGGTACTCGTCTTCCTTGTCATCGCCGCCGTGCCAGACCGGGCCCACCGTGTGAATCACGTAGGAGGCGGGAAGCTCCCCCGCGGTTGTGGCCACGGCCTGTCCCGTCGGGAGGCCGTCCTTGTAGTCGGTTTGGCGCAGGCGCTTGCACTCCTCCAGGATCGCCGGACCACCGGCGCGATGAATCGCACCATCTACACCGCCACCGCCCATGAGTGAGGAGTTGGCCGCGTTCACCACCGCATCGACCTCGACTTTGGTTATGTCCCCCGTCTGAGCCACGAGACGTCCGTTGAGGTATTCGTTCATGGGGTGTTTCTCCTTACTTCCACTATACAAACCCCCATAACCTACCCACAACCCTGTTGATTGAA
>CAZZIE010000064.1:0-23300 GCA_964654185.1 uncultured Spirochaetaceae bacterium
GCGCCGGCCCCACTCGCGCCGCCGACCGGCGCCGGCCGCAGCAGCTCCTCGGGCAGATCGGTGCGGGGGACGTCGCTTGCGGGGAGGCGCACGGCGCGGCGGCCGGGACGGGACTGGTGCCAGAGAAGTTCCGGAGCGGTGCGGGTCATCGTCGTTCCTCCAGGGGTGCGTGGCCGGCGGTTGCGGGTCCGGGAGCGTGTTCGGCGGTGAGCTCCTGGGCGCCGGCCTCCAGCAGGCCGGCCAGGGCATCGATCTCCTCTCGGGTTGCGGTCTCGGTGACGGCAATGAGGAGCTCGTGGTCGGCGCCGGAGAAGAAGCGGTCCAGGGGGACGCCCGGAATGACGCCGCGCCGGGCGCACCAGTCGACCAGGGCGGCGGCGGAGACCGGCGTGGTCACCCGGAACTCCTTGAAGAAGCGCCCCGCGGCGACAGAGAAGTCGGGCAGGGCGCCGATGGTGTCCGCGGCGTAATGCGCCTTCTGATAGGAGAGCTCGGCGACCTCCCGCAGCCCCTGCGGTCCCATGGCGGAGAGGTAGATCGCCGCGCGGAGCGCCATGAGGCCCTGGTTCGTGCAGATGTTGCTCGTCGCCTTCTCCCGGCGGATGTGCTGCTCCCGGGTGTTCAGGGTCAGCACGTAGCCGGTGCGCCCGTCGACATCCGTCGTTTCGCCGACCAGGCGCCCGGGCATGCGGCGCACCAGCTTCTCGGAACAGCCGAAGATGCCCAGATAAGGCCCGCCGAAGCCGACGGGAATCCCCAGCGCCTGCCCCTCACCGGTGACAATGTCCGCCCCCAGGGAGCCGGGACTCTGGAAGAGCGCCGTGGCAATGGGATCGATGTGCAGAATCAGGAGGGCTCCCGCCTCGTGGACCTTCCCGGCGAGGCCGCGGAGGTCGTGGAGGCGCCCGAAGAAGTCCGGGTTCTGGACGACCACGGCCGCCGTCGTCTCCGTAATCTGATCGGCGAGGGCGCGGGGATCGTCCAGGAAGGGGTCCATGTCGTGGCGCTTCCTCGGGTAGCCCGCCACGGCAACGCCGGCAGCATCGCCATAAGTATCTACTACATCCACATGCTCAGGGTGGACCGAAGGGGATATCAGGACGTGATCGCGCGTGCCCCGGGAGGCGCGGACCGCCATGAGGCACGCCTCCGCCAGGGAGGTTGCCCCGTCGTAGTGGGAGGCGTTGACGACATCGACCTCCAGAAGGGAGGCGACCATGGACTGGTACTCGAAGATGGCCTGCAGGGTGCCCTGACTCGCCTCCGCCTGGTAGGGGGTGTAGGCGGTGGCGAACTCGCCCCGGGAGGAGAGAGAGTTCACGACGGCGGGAATGAAGTGGTGATACGCGCCGGCGCCGGCAAAGCTCGCGGGCTCCCCGCCGCGCCCGCCGTACTCTGCCTGGACGGCGGGGCCGTTGCGCCGGGCGTAGCCACGGATCTGCCGTGCCACTTCCATCTCCGAGAGGCCGGAGGGGAGGTCGAGATCGGGGTATCGGTGTTCCTCGGGAATATCGGTGAAGAGCTCCCGGACGTTCGTCACGCCGATGCGCTCGAGCATGGCGCGCCGATCGTCGGGCGTGTGACTGGCGTAATTCATGGGGCTAATATGCCGACCACGGCGCCGCGGGTCCACCCCTGCGGGCCGCCCCGTGCGTGCGGCGCGGGGGCCGCGTCGAAGCGCGGCGCACGCCCGGGCAGACACGGCAGTCCGGCGCCGGCGACCGCCCCGCCCCTACTCTTCGATGGTCTTCGTATACTCCTCGTAGTCCTTGGCGGACATGAGGGAGTCGTACTCGCCGGCGTCGGTGGGTTTCACCTTGAGGAGCCAGCCCTTGCCGAAGGGGTCCTCGTTGATGACTTCGGGGCTGTCCTCCAGGTCGCCGTTGGTCTCCACGATCTCGCCGCCGACGGGCATGTAGACGTCGCTGGCGGCCTTGACCGACTCGACGACGCCGAAGGTCTCGCCCTGCTTCAGGGTGCTGCCCACCTCCGGCAGTTCGACGAAGACCACGTCGCCAAGGCTGTCCTGGGCGTAGTCGGAAATGCCGACGATGAAGAGGTCGCCCTCCTTTCTGGCCCACTCATGAGACTTCTGGTACTTCACGGAATCATCAAATGTCATCTCAATCTCCTTCCCGGTAGCTCGGCGCGTACAGCGGCCGTTTGACGACCTCCGCCACCCGCCGCTTTCCCCGTATCTCTATCTCTATCTCGGTACCCCGCTTGTGATACGGCGTCCGTATGAAGGCGTTCCCGCTGTAGGTGCCCACGGTGGGCGCATACATGCCGGTGACTACCTCTCCTACCTCTTCATTGTCGATGATTACGGCGTATCCCTGCCGGGGGACCGACCGCTCTGTCATGGTGAAGGTGGCGAGCTTGCGTTCGGTCCCCTCTTCGGCCTGCTTCCGGAGCACCTCGGCGCCAATGAAGTCCTTCTCCAGCTTGCACGCCCACTTGAGCCGCGCCTCGATCGGGGTGATCTCCTCGGTGAGCTCGTGGCCGTAGAGGGCAAAGCCCGGCTCGAAGCGCAGACTGTCCCGGGCGGCAAGGCCGCAGGGCCCGACCTGGACGTTGACCTCTCCGGCCGCGGCGAAGAGATCCTCCCATACGGTCTGCACGTCGGCACTGTCCGGGTAGATCTCCACGCCGTCCTCACCGGTGTAGCCGGTGCGGCTCATGACGCTCTTGCCGGAGGGGAGATCCACCTCGGTCACGCCGAACCGCGGGATCCCGCTTGCGGCACCGCCGGTGAGGACGTCCGCCACCTTGAGGGCCTTCGGTCCCTGGAAGGCAACCATTGCCACGTCTTCGGACCGATCGATGACCTCCACGGTGTACCCCGCCGCCTGCTTCTCCAGCCAGGCGAGGTCCTTCTCCCGGTTCGCCGCGTTGATGACAATGAGCCAGTGATCCGGCTCCAGGCGATAGGAGAACACATCATCCAGGACGCCGCCGTCGGCTTTGCAGAGGAGGCTGTAGATCGACTGCCCTACCGGGCAGCCGGCCATGTCGTTGGTGAGAACGTAGTCCAGAAAGCCGGTAGCATCGGCACCAATAATCTCCACCCGACCCATGTGTGAGATGTCGAAGAGGCCGGCGGAGGAGCGCACCAGGTGGTGCTCCGCCAGGGCGCCGTCGGCGTAGTTGAGGGGCATGTCCCAGCCGGCGAAATCGACCATTCTGGCACCGTTGTCAACGTGCCACTGGTGCAGGGGAGTGTGTCGTTTCGACATGGTCACCCTCTCAGTTATCCACAAGCTGCACACAGGCGTGCGCAGGTTTCACCGGAAGTCAGGTTCGCGAGTCAGACCGCTGTTGCCGCCGTAACCCGTGTTCCGTGCGGTACATAGCCCATATGGAAGGCCCTCGTAACACCTTCCTCGCGGAATTCTGACCTTCCCCTAACAAAACGCGTGCCGGGCGCGCGGTTCTTGTCCGGATTCGTCGAGAAACCGCCAAAACGCCGCATTCGTTCACAATTTATCCACAAGGACCTAATCGTCCTCGTGGCCACGATAGAAGACTTTGACCTTTTTGTAGAGACCTTCGCCCTCGCTCTTCGTCGATATCTCCGCAATGTCGTTGAGGGTGGTGTGAATCAACCGCCGCTCGAAGGGATTCATCGGCTCGAGGAGCTGGGACTTCCTGGTCCGCTTCACCTGATCCCCCACCTTGTGGGCAAGGCGGATGAGGCTCTCCTCGCGCCGGCTCCGGTAGTTCTCGCTGTCCAGAACGATCTTCACGTCGCTGTGGTCAAGGCGGCTCGCCACGACGTTTGCCAGGAGCTGCAGGGCGTCGAGGTTCTTGCCCTTTCGGCCGATCAGAATGCCCGAGTGCTCCGATTCCAGGCGAATGCCGATCTTGTCCGCTTCCCGGTAGGAGATGTGAGCCTTCGCAGGAAAGCCCATGTGGGTGGTCGTCTCTTCAATGAAGTCTACGATTGCGTGCTCGAAGTCGTTTTCCGGGTCGGGGTTATTGCCGCCGCTCGCGGCGCCGGGAAGGTGGACCCGGATCGTCACCTTCTTCTGGATACCGAGAAAGCCGGCCTTCTGGGTATCCACGATTTCCACGTCGAACTCGTCGCGTTCGAGACCGAGGCTCTCGACGGCTGAGTCGATCGCCTCTTTCTCCGTGCGTCCTTCGAATTCCTGTACCATCTGATATGCTCCGTTACGAGCAGGCTACGCCTTTGCGCGCTTGCTCTTGATCTTCACGTTGTAGAACTGCTGCGCCCCGGTGAGCACGTTGGTGGTGATCCAGTACACCAGGAGTCCCGACGGCATGTTGTACAGGACGAAGAAGAAGACGATAGGCAGCATGTACTGAATCATCTTCGCCTGACCGCCGGATGCGTTCGGGCTCTGCATGAAGTGGCTCGTCACGAGCTGACTGCCCACGAAGATGATGGGCAGAAGGCGCAGGTCGCTCCAACCGAGCAACGGCAGGGTGAAGTCCCCGAAGCTGAGTATGCTCTCAGGCGCGGAGAGGTCGCTGATCCACCCCGGAATGAAAGTGGCTCCCCGCAGATCGAAGTGGTTGTTGAACAACCCGAACATGGCAATGAAGAAGGGGAACTGCAGGAGCAGCGGCAGACACCCGCCCAGGGGGTTCACCCCCTCCTTCTTGTACATGGCCGCCATTTCCTGGTTGAGCTTCTGGGGGTTGTCCTTGTACTTCTCCCGGAGCTCCTGCATCTTCGGTTGCAGGGTCTGCATCTTGGCCGTCGACTCGAAGCTCTTCCGGGTCAGCGGGTAGAGCAGCGCCTTCACAATGATCGTCAGAATGATGATGGCGATGCCGTAGTTGGGAATCACCCGGTAGAGGGTGTTAAGGATCCACTTGAGGATGTTTTCCAGCCACCCCAGGAGGAAGCGCGAGTCCACGGCTTCCTGCAGTTCCATGCCGCGAACGCCCCAGGCGTTGTCCTCCGCGTTGTTGTAGCGCTCCAGGAAGCGGTTGGTCTTCGGCCCCAGGTAGAAGCGGAACACATCGCTGTTGGTGGCGCTGCGAATAACCGGCCGCTCGAAGAACATCTGCGAAGCGACGGGAATTCCCGGCCGGTCCTCCGAGGAGAGGGTAATCCGGTAGTTCGCCGCGTCGGGAACGGCAATGAGTGCGAAGTACTTGCCGGCAATGGCCACCCAATCTATCGGCTCATCGAGGGTTTCGCGGTCACCCTGGGAGATCCGGAGGTTGTTCCTGTTGCCGTCGTCGTAGGTGTAGTAGTTCCGGTATGCGTTGCGGCCGTCGAGAGTCTCGAAGTCGGGGCCGAGCTGCGGCCCGAAATTAAGGGTGTAGGCGGTGCCGGCAAAGTTCAGGGGAATGAACTCGTTGACGCTGTTCTCAATGACGATCTCCAGCTCGAAGAGGTACTCCCCGGGCTGGAAGCGATAGATCTTGCGAACCGTGAAGGGCCGATCCTCCTGGCCGACAATGTAGAAGTCCCGGTAGAACTCGACGGTGTCGGGATCCGTGGTGTCGCGATAGCGGAAGAGAGCCTCCGTGGGCGGTGCATTGTTGTTCCCGAAGGCCATACGGAAGGCGCGCTGCTCCTCGGTGCCGCGGAAAATCATCTCTACCGGCTCACCCTCGTCGAGGTGCTCCAGGAGACGAAAAGAGGTGAGCGTGGCGCCCGCGGGGTCGAACTCGGCGCGAACCAGATCGTTCTGGTAGACCTGGGGCCGCTCGGAGATATCCTCCGCCGGAACCGGCGCGACCGCTCCCTGCGGGAGACTCTCCTGATCCGCTCCGTCCGTAGCCTGAGGTTGACCATCCGATTCGTCCCGCTCGATCGGTTCGGTTCGCGGCGTGTCGCCCTGAACCCCATCGGCGCCCGGCTGCTGTTCCGCCACCTGTGCCGGGTCGGGCTCGGGCGGAGGAAAGAGCACATTCTGCAACATGAAGCCGACGGTGATGACAATGACGGACAGCACCACGGCAATTACGGTTCTTCGATCCATTCCTTCTCTCAGTCGGTCGTCGACGTCTCGGTAGTGGACGTCTCAGTCGTCAACGTCGCGCCATTGGTCGCGACGTCGGGTTTCAGGAGGCCCGCTCGGCGGCACAGGGTGCGCAGGTGCTCTTTCCGTTCTTCGAAGCTGTAATCACCGGGAAAGACGATGATGGCGCAATCGTAGCCGGACTCGAAGAGCTCCTTCTGCGTCCGGTAGGCTTCCTTGCCGATGCGCCGCAACCTGTTCCGTACGACTGCGGACCCCGCCTTGCGGGGCGGAGCAACCACAATGCGGTTGTACCCCACCTCGTTGGGTTTCACCTTCAGGATCATGCCGCGGCACTTGTAGGTGGTACCGTAGCGGAAGACCCCGCCGATGTCCCTCCCCGAGCGGAGGCGCTCTGCTCTAGTAAGGCTTCTTCTCATCCGAAACGGTGAGCTTGTGGCGGCCCTTCGCGCGGCGCCGCTTCAGGATTGCTCGCCCGCCCCGGGTCTTCATGCGGGCCCGGAAGCCGAACTTCCGGTTACGCTTTCGTCGACTCGGTTGATAGGTGCGTTTCATCTATGACTCCTGGGTCTAACCAATTAGATAGCAATGACGTAATGTGACCAAAGATACCGCCCCAGACGAGCGGGTGGGCAAGTATATCGACCCCCCAATTCGAATGTCAACTCGACCGCGTGCCGGTGTCGCTTTCCTCGTCGAGTTCCTCGAGATCCTCCTTGAGGCGGGAGAGGCTCTCCCGGAGGCGCGGGCTCGGTACGTCCGGCACCTCCGGGTCGTCGGCACCGGCGCCTGAGGTTTCGTCGTCCCCGTCGAAGGTGTCCGCAGGCGCCTGGCCGGACGCGTTGTCGGGCGCCGCCGCCGGTGCGGCTCCGTCCGACGTCTCGGTGGGCCGATCTGATTCGGGGGCGGCCGCGGGGCGCGGTCCGTCGGCATCGCCTGCAGGCTTTCTTGCTCCTGCCCGGCGCTCCCAGGTGGCCTGGTCGACCAGGCGGAGGGAGAGGCGCTCGACGCCGAGGTCGGGGAAGCGCTTCTGAATGGCCCGGACGAACTTCTGCTCTTTCATCTGGAGCATCTGCATCCAGCCGGGATGGTCCATCTCGACGATAGCGGCGCCATTCCGGATGTCGGCGACGCGGCTGTGGGAGGCCAGGTCTACGCCGACGATCTCCTGCCAGCTCTCGAAGAAGGAGATGTACTCCGCGCCGTCCTCGAGGTTGTACATGCGAAAGAAGGTTGAAAGAATCTCATCTGCTTTCTTCATAGGGCAATACCGACCCGTTCGCTACTCTATAGAGCAATGTACCGGCTTTTCGAAAGCGCGTAAAATGTTCGTCCGGCAGAAATGTGAAAAAGGCCTGCTCATAGGCGGGGAGAACCTCCAGGAAGCGCGCCCGGCGGGTCGGATCGAGTTCCAGGAGGACATCGTCCAGGAGGAGCACCGCCTTGCGGTCGGTCTGGACGGAGAAGAACTGCGCCTGGGCCACCCGCAGAAGCAGGGACGCCAGACGCACCTGCCCGGTAGAAGCGATCCGCGTGAAATCTTCGCCGTCCCAGAGGAAGAGGAAGCGGTCGCGGTGCGGCCCGCTGGTGGTGGTACGCATGTACCGGTCGTGGTCGCGCCGACGCTCCAGCTCTTCCCGGACGGCGTCGGTGGTCGGTGCGTCGGCGTCGCCCACGCCCGCCGCGCCGTCTGCACCTGCACCGCGGCCGGCCGCCCGGCGGGCCGCCCGCCAAGACGGCCGATACTCGATCCTCAGCTCCCCCGGCAGTCCGGACACGTCGGTGAAGAGAGTCGAGAAGGTGGTGCTGAAACGCCGGCACGCCTCGGCGCGGCGCTCCTGCACCGCCAGGCCGTGGGCGGCCAGGTGCTCGTCGTAGACGGGCAGGAGGTCATCCTCCCCGCTCTTGAGCACGGCGTTGCGCTGTCGGAGTACGCGTCGATACGACCGGAGCACGTCGATGAAGTAGGGATCGTAGAGGCTCAGGGTCTGATCGAAGAAGAAGCGCTGCATGTCCGGGGCGCCCTGGACGAAATTGATGTCGTCGTGGGCAAAGGGAATGCACGGGAGCAGCTCCACGAGCTCCTTCCGGTCCCGCACCGGGCTCTCATTGAGCTCGATCTGCTTCTTCCCGCGCTGCCAGACGTACTTGATGTGCTGAACCTCGCCCTCGGAAGAGACCGCCTCACCGGTAACGGCGACCTCGTTTGTTCCGGTGCGGCAGATCTCGTTCTCCCGACGGGTCCGGAAGGATGTGCCGTAACAGAGTACGTAGATCGACTCAATGAGGTTGGTCTTGCCCTGACCGTTCTCACCGACCAGAAAGACCTCAGGCGCGTCGACGTTGATCTCGCTGTTTTCGAGATTGCGGAAATTGTAGTGGCGGATGCGCCTGAACCCCATGCCGGTGACCCCGCGGGTGCCGGTGAGCCCGACCAGCCCGGGGGACTAGTCGAGCTGCATGGGCATGACAATGTGGAAGTAGTCGGTCTTCGGCACCGATTCAATGGTGAGCGCCTTGCTCGCCTCGGTGAAGAGCAGCGCCACCGAATCGGTCTCAATGACGCGAAGCGGCTCCGTCAGATAGGAGAAGTTCAGGGCAATCTTGGTCTCCGGCCCCTCGAACGCGCAGGAGATCTCCTCGGAGGCGTGGCCGACCTCGCTCTCCTCGGAGGTCAGGGTCAGGCTGTTCTCGGCGACCGCAAGATAAATGCGCCGCGACTTCTCCACCAGAAGTGAGACGCGCTTCAGTGCCTCCAGGAGCTCTTCCCGATTTACTTCCAGACGATGCTCCTGGTTATCCGGTATGACCCGCCGGTAGTTCGGGAACTGCCCCTCGATCAGTGCGGATGAGACGCGCTGATTTTCGAAGCGGCAGAAGACGTTCTTCTCCCCGACCGCCAGGGAGATACTCCCCTCGCCGGAGGCGAGCTTGCGCACCATCTGCAGGATCTTCGGCGGAATGATGACGCCCTGGAACTCCGGAATGCTCTCGGAGGGGCTCTTCCTGATGTGCGCCAGGCGCCGGCCGTCGGTCGCAACCATGACGAGCTCGCCGTCGCTCTGCTCCATGTACACGCCGTTCATGAAGTAGCGCGTTTCATCGTCGGAAACGGCGAAGACGGTCTGGGAAATCATCTCAATGAAGTCGGTCTGGGGAACGTCGAAGTAGGACTGATCCTCGGCAAGCTGGATCTCAGGGTACTTCTCGGCATCAATGCTTCGCAGCTGGAAGTCGATCTTCTTGAAACGGGGCCGGATGACGAAGGTCGTTGCGTCGGTCTGCTCGAACTCCACCTCACCGGCGGGAAGACTGCGAAGGATCCCCAGGAGCTTGTCGCAGAAGACGGTGGTCTTCCCGGGAGAGCTGACTTCAACGGGCACCTGCGTCTCGAAGCCCACTTTCAGATCCGTGGCACGAACCGTAAGGGTATCCTCGGCGACACTGAGATAGACGTTCGAAAGGATGGACATGCTCGTCTTCGAGGAGATGACTTCCTGGGCAACCTGGATCTCTCTGAGAATGACGTCCTTCTCGCAACTGAACTTCATGCATCCGCTCCTGCTCTTACGCTTCTGAATTTACATACTAGAAGTACTAGTAGTAGGCCCGGTGGATTTGTGGAAAAGCCGCGCAAGTCTTGATCGCGTCGAGACAAAGCGCCGGGATAACCCTGTGCAGGGCGCAGCAACTTCTCCCCAGTATCCCCAGCCCGCAAGGGCTCTGTGGATAGGTACCCGACTTACCCCGAACGTGTCCACAGGCTATTTGCCTTTTGTTCCCTGGTCCTTGATGGTCCGCACGAGGAATTGAATGGTCGGTTCCAGCGTCGGATCCGTACGCATGCGGCTGTCAATGCGCTGACAGGCGTGCATGACCGTGGTGTGATCGCGCCCGCCGAACTCCAGACCCACCTCGGTGGTGGAGTACTCGGTCATCTCCCGCACAATGTACATGGCAAGCTGCCGCGGGAAGGCAATGACCTTGGTGCGCTTCTTTCCCTTGAGTTCCTGGCTCGAGAGGCTGAAGTAATCGGCGACCACGCGCTGAATGAGATCAATGGTGATGTTGTTCTGCTTCGGGCTGGCGAAGAAGTCCTTGAGCTGCTGCTGAGCGACCTCCAGGGAAATGTCCTTGTCCACCAGGTCGGCGTATGCAACCAGCTTCGTCAGCGCCTTCTCGAGGTCTCTGACGTTCGTCGTGACGTTGTTGCAGATGAGCTCGATCACATCTTCGGGGATGGAAATACCGGTGTGGTCGATCTTCTTCTTGAGGATGGCGTAGCGCGTCTCGTAGGAGGGCGGCTGGAGGTCGACGTTCAGACCGCGCTCGAAGCGGCTGCGCAGCCGGTCGGTGAGATCCCGGATCTCGGATACCGGGCGGTCGCAGGTGAAGACCATCTGCTTGTTCGCCTCATAGAGGGCGTTGAAGGTGTGGAAGAGCTCTTCCTGGGTCTCGGGCTTCTTCTGGAGAAAGTGAATGTCGTCGAGGAGGAGGACGTCGGCGTAGCGGTACTTGTTCTTGAAGGCCTGGGTCTTCTTCTCCCGGATCGACTGAATGAAGTCGTTCGTGAAGGTCTCCATGGTGACGTAGACGACCTTCAGGTTGTCGAACTCCTGGTGCACGGAGTTGCCGATTGACTGAATGAGATGGGTCTTTCCCAGACCGACGCCGCCGTAGATGAGACAGGGGTTGTACCCGGTGCCGGGGTTCTTGGCAATGGCCATGGCGGCGTTGGCCGCGAAGGAGTTGTTCTGCCCAATGACGAAGTTGTCGAAGGTGTACTCCTCCCGGAGGTTGCCGTGGGGCCGCTTGCGAGGGGGCGCGGGATCCTTCTTTGTCCTGGTAACGGTGACCTCTTCCTTGACAGCCGTTGCCGTGGCGGACGACCCCTGTCCGTCCCTGCGCTTCGTCCCGGAAGCCTTCGTGGTCGACGAAGCGGTGCGTCCGGAGCCGTTCCGGGTCCCATTCGCCTTGTCGACATCCAGCTCGAGCGTGATAGAGGTGCCGGTGAGCTCGTGGAGCTTCTCTTCAATCAGCGGGAGGTAGCGTTGTTTGACCTGATCACGGTAGAATGAAGACGGGACGGAGACGTGGATCTCCTGCTTCTCCGAAAAGGCGTATTCCATACGGTTGAACCACATAGAGTACTCCTGCTCGGAAATCTCGTCTTCGATTTGTTTCATGGCTTCGTGCCAGAAAACGCTGTAGTCCCAGGAACCATTGCTCATAGCGACTCCGAATTATCCACAGTTTATCCACAGAAAAGCCGTTCACAGTTCCCCCCCAGCGTTCTGCCGGCCTCAGAGGCGGCAAACGTCGATAGTAGCATAGATGGCGCCTGAGACCAATATCTCTCCGCGGATTTCCGCCGATTGGTGGCCTTTCCCGGCCCGGCCGGGCTTTCGTATACAAGATCGTACATACCGCCGGTCGTTTATCCACAGCAAAACTTCATTTATCCACAAGTAATGCACAGGCAGTTGGGGTGCCGGACTGTCAAGGATAAACGCCTGTGTAGCGGTCTCCCTCTGTCGTCTGTGTCGAGCTCGGGTCGGCGAGAACGCGCCCGGAGGCGACCGCCTCCAGATTGAACGCGGCGGCGCCGCGGACCTGCGCCACGGGGCTGCGCGGCAGGATCGGCACGACGGGATGTCGCCGGAGGCGTGCCTCGTCGTGTCCGGGGTACCCGCCGCCGTGTACGAACCGCGGCCGGTGGTCTCCGCCTTGCCGAAAGGCGCGCCGGACGGGCCGGCGCGCGCGCCGAATGGGGTCCCGGGACGCCTAAGTCTCGGCAGCTGCTTGCTTTACTTTCGCCTAGCAAATCGGTATACTGATGAGGCTCCGAACCACTTGTCGAGATTGCACACCGCGAAGGAGTAAACAGGTTCTCACAATGTCCGATAGCTATTCTGCGCAAAGTATCCAGGTTCTGAAGGGTCTGGAGGCGGTGCGACGCCGGCCGGGTATGTACATCGGTTCAACCGGTCCCGACGGCCTCCACCACCTCGTCTACGAAGTCGTCGACAACAGCATTGACGAAGCCCTTGCAGGCTACTGCAGCCATATACGAGTCCTCATCGAGCAGGGAAATCAGATCCGCGTCGAGGACGACGGCCGCGGCATTCCCGTCGACATGCACACTGAAGAAAACCTCACCGCTCTGGAGCTGGTCATGACGCGGCTCCACGCCGGCGGGAAGTTCGATAAGAAGAGCTACCAGGTCTCCGGCGGCCTTCACGGCGTCGGCGTCTCCGTCGTAAACGCCCTTTCGGAATGGTGCGATGTATTCGTCCACCGGGACGGCACCATCTTTCACCAGAAGTACGCGCGGGGTCTCCCGAGCAGCAAGCTCGAGACGCAGGGCCCGACCGACCGTTCCGGCACCACCGTGGTCTTTCGGCCCGACCCGGATATCTTTGACACCCTGGATTTTTCCTTCGATGTGCTGTCCAAACGACTTCGGGAGCTTGCCTTCCTGAACAAGGGCATTCGGATAGAGATCGAGGATCGGCGGCTCCCGACGGTGAAGAGCCATGACTTCAAGTTTGAAGGCGGTGTCAGGGAATTTGTTCAATACCTGAACAAGAACAAGGGCGCCATCCAGAAGGAGCCGATCCACCTGGAAGCGACCAGAGACGATGTCATCATGGAAATAGCCATCGAGTATAACGAGGGCTACAACGAGAACATCTTCTCCTTCGTGAATAACATCAACACCCGGGAGGGTGGTACCCATCTCATCGGCTTCAAGTCTGCCCTGACGCGCACGCTCAACGATTTCCTTCGGAAGTCGAAGTTCGCCAAGAAGGTGGACGAGAGCCTCACCGGCGACGACGTCCGGGAAGGCCTCACCGCCGTGGTATCGGTGAAGGTGCAGAATCCCCAGTTCGAGGGACAGACCAAGGCCAAGCTGGGTAACTCCGAGGTGAAGGGAATTGTCGAGAGCCAGGTCAACGAGAGCCTCACGGCAATCTTCGACGAGAACCCCAAGATGGTGGAGCGCGTCCTCGAGAAATGCGTCCTTGCGGCGAAGGCGCGCAGTGCGGCCCGCAAGGCGCGGGAGCTCACCCGCCGAAAGAGCTTCCTCGAGAGTACCGGCCTTCCCGGCAAGCTTGCCGACTGCAGCGAGCGCGACCCCCGCAAAGCGGAGGTTTACATTGTCGAGGGCGACTCCGCCGGCGGCTCCGCCAAGCAGGGACGGGACCGCGGCTTCCAGGCCATCCTGCCGCTCTGGGGCAAGATGCTGAACGTGGAGAAGACCCGGATCGACAAGGTTCTCTCCAACGACAAGCTGCAGCCCATCATTGCGACCCTGGGCACCGGGATCGGCACCAACTTCGACATTACGAAGCTGCGCTATCACAAGATCATCATTATGGCGGACGCGGATGTGGACGGCTCGCACATCCGGACGCTGCTACTCACCTTCTTCTACCGCTACATGACCGAGCTCATTGAGAACGGCCACGTCTATCTGGCCATGCCGCCGCTCTACAAGCTGACGTACAAGCGGAAAGACTACTACGTCTTCAACGACGCCGAACGCGACAAGGTACTTGCCACCTTCGACGGAGATGGAGAGAAGGCCGCTCAGCAGCGCTACAAGGGTCTCGGCGAGATGAACCCGACGCAGCTCTGGGAAACGACCATGAACCCGGAGACGCGGAACATCATGCAGATCCGCCTTGAGGACGCCGTCGAGGCAGACGAGATCTTCACCACCCTCATGGGCGAGCACGTGGCACCGCGGCGCGAGTTCATTGAGCAGAACGCACTGTCCGTCTCCAATCTTGACGTATAGCTGATTCGCTTTTTGCCTGTACAAAGGAGTGATTTGTGTCCGACCAGGAACGATTTGGGCGGGTGATTCCCGTAGCAATCGAGGACGAGATCAAGGAGTCCTACCTCAACTACGCCATGTCGGTCATTGTCAGCCGCGCCCTGCCGGACGTGCGGGATGGGCTGAAGCCGGTACACCGGCGCATTCTCTACGCCATGAGCGACATGGGGCTGCGCTCCGACCGGCCCTTCAAGAAGAGCGGCCGCATTGTCGGGGACGTCCTCGGTAAGTACCATCCCCACGGCGACCAGAGCATCTACGACGCCCAGGTGCGTCTGGCCCAGGACTTCTCCATGCGCTATCCCATGGTGAACGGGCAGGGCAACTTCGGCTCCGTAGACGGCGACCCGCCGGCGGCCATGCGCTACACCGAGGCGCGCCCAACGAAGCTCGCCGAGGAGATGCTCCGGGACATCGGCAAGAACACCGTGGACTTTGCCCCGAACTACGACGACACGATCGAGGAGCCCACGGTGCTTCCCGGCGCGGTGCCCTATCTCCTGGTCAACGGCGCCACCGGTATTGCCGTCGGCATGGCGACGACCATGGCGCCCCACAACCTCACCGAGGCGGCCGCGGCGATCGCCGCCGTGATCGATGATCCCGAGATCCCCGTGGACGACCTCATGCAGTACATCACCGGCCCGGACTTTCCCACCGGCGGTATCATCTACGGCCGCAGGGGGATCCGGGAGGCATACCGCACCGGCAAGGGCCGGGTGGTCGTGCGGGCGCGATTCCACATTGAGGAGACGAAGTCCGGCAAGGACGTGATCATTGTCAACGAGATTCCCTACCTGGTGAACAAGGCGACCCTGATCACCCGGATTGCCGACCTGGTACGGGACCACAAGATCGACGGTATCTCCGACCTCAGGGACGAGTCCGACCGCAACGGCATGCGCGTTGTCATCGAGCTGAAAAAGGGTGCGAGTCCCAAGATCATCCTCAATCAGCTTTTCACCCAGACGCAGATGCAGGTCAACTTCAACGTGAACGCCCTGGCGCTGGTCCACGGCAGACCGAAGCTGCTCACTCTGAAGGAGATTATTGAGCACTTCATTGCCCACCGCCGCGATGTCATCATCCGGCGAACCAAGTACGACCTGGCGAAGGCGGAGGAGCGGGAGCACATCCTCGAGGGCCTCAAGATTGCCCTGGACAACATTGACGAGGTCGTTGCTCTCATCAGGAAATCAGCCAATGTCGATGAGGCCAGGACCGGCCTCATGACGCGCTTCGATCTCTCCGAGCGGCAAGCCCAGGCCATTCTGGACATGCGGCTGCAGAAGCTGACCAGCCTGGAGACCCGGAAGATTGTCGATGAGCTCGAAGAGGTGCGCGCCCTGATCCGCGAACTCAAGGCACTCCTGGCCAGCGAAGAGCGAATCAAGGACGTCATCAAGAACGAGACCAACGAGCTCGCCGAGAAGTTCGGCGGCGATCGCCTCACCGAGATCGTTCCCGACGAGGTCGAGCAGATCGACATTGAGGATCTCATCCAGCGGGAGGACATGGTCGTGGTCATCTCCCACCGCGGCTACATCAAGCGCGTCCCCCTGAACGCCTATCGCGTCCAGGGCCGCGGCGGGAAGGGCGCCTCATCCTCCAATCTCCGGGATGATGACTTTGTGGAGCACCTCTTCATCGGCTCCACCCACGACTACGTCATCTTCGTAACGAGCGAGGGGAAGGCGTACTGGCTCAAGGTGCACCAGATCGGTGAGGCCTCCCGGACCGCCCGGGGGCAGCACGTCCGCGCCCTCCTGGACCTCTCGCCGGACGAGGAGATCACGGCAGTCGTTTCGGTCGAGGAGTTCACCGACGATCGCTTCGTCTTCATGGCCACCGCGCGGGGTGTCGTGAAGAAGGTCGCCGTCTCGGATTTCGCCAACGCCCGGACCCGGGGAATCGCCGCTATCAAGCTCGATCCCGGTGACAAGCTGCGTCGCGCACTTCTGACCCGAGGGGAGGACGACGTGATCCTGGTGACCCGCCGGGGCAATGCGCTCCGCATTGCCGAGTCCTCGGTACGCCGGATGGGCCGCGCCAGCCGCGGTGTCCAGGGCATTCGCCTCTCCCAGCAGGACGAGCTCGCCGGGGTGGTCTCTTCCGGCGACGCTGCGGAGATGTTCCTCATCACCGAAAACGGCTATGGAAAGCGCACCACCTTCGACGACTTCAACGTCCACGGCCGCGGCACCAAGGGCCAGATCGGCTACGCCCTGGCCGACCGCACCGGCGAGGTCGTTGCGGTCCAGCCGGTCAAGCCGGAAGACGACGTGGTGGTGATTACTTCCCAGGGCAACGCCCTGAAGCTGAACGTGGGCGGCGTCACGGTGCAATCCCGCACCGCCATGGGCGTCCGGGTCGTGAACATTGAGCGGCCCGACTACGTGGTGAGCGTCGGCCGCGCCGCCGCCAACGACGACGAAGAGCAGGCGTAAGCCGCGCGCCCGGGACGGACGCCCCGAGGCGCAGCACCGCCCCCGGGAGACCCCGCGGGGCGGCCCGTGACTCCGGTGCCCGCCCATTGTTTCACGTGAAACACTCATGGCATCCTGAGAGGCCATGGCCCACAGCGACGAAGACCGGGGCGAGCAGCAACTGCGGACCCCGGTTACCCGCACTGAAGTTTCCTTCCGCGTCAAAAACTCCCGCTTCATAGCGCATCTCATTCCCGTAAGGACTCGCAACGAGGTGGATACCGCCCTGGCGGCGCTCCACGCGGAGCATCCCGAGGCGACCCACATCGTCTACGCGTTCTCACTTGGGCCGCCGAAGAGCCGGCAGTTCGGTCAGTCCGATGCCGGGGAGCCGAAGGGTACCGCAGGGCGGCCGGTGCTGGCGGTGGTCGAGGGCAGGGGCGTGACGAACGCGCTCCTGGCGGTCATCCGCTACTTCGGCGGCACCAAACTGGGCACCGGCGGTCTGGTCCGAGCCTACGGCGATGCCGCGGCGCTGGTGATCGACGCCGCCCGGTTCAGTCCCCTTCGCCGGATGTTCCGGGCGCGCGTGGCGGTGGCCTATCCGGCGCACGAGGCCGTGCGGGATCTGGTGACGTCGCTGGGGGGAGCGGTGCTTCGGGAGGAGTACGGGACGGCCGTGAGCATCGATCTCATGGCTCCTGAAGACGTTCGGGATGAGCTTGTCGCGGGACTTCGGGACCGGACACGCGGGGCTGCGGATCCGCAGCTCGGCGAGGCGTACTGGGGATAGGAACTGCGGAGTCGGAGGCTCCGCGCTCACCGGTGGGTCTCCAGCGCCCGCGCGGAGCGCCAATGGCGTACAGCGCGGCCGGCCCTGGGGGTGCATCATGCCACCCGGACGGCCGCGGTACGCCCGCCGGGCTGCCGCGTACCGACGGCAGTGTTTCACGTGAAACACTGCGACGGGCGCTCACTGAGATGGAGATGACTGAGATGGGCGAGGGTGGCCGGAACCTACCCACAACCCTGTTGATAGGATCCCGCTAACTCATGATCTCATAGAAGCTTCCACGCTCAGTGGGTCGAAGACAAGAAGCCGGCCGGCCCGGACGTACTAAACCGCTACGCTGGAGCATTTTGTCCGGGCCCGCATCAACACGCTTGTGAGTACGTTAGGGTGGCCGGAAACGGTCTCTACCGCGGGTTGTTCACCAGGGAGCTCTTGTTGACCTCCGCCTGGACCTGCTCCCAGAGGGCGTCCTGCTGCTCCTGGGGCATGAAGGTGGCGTAGATGCCGTTCTTGATGAGCTCAATCACCTCATCCAGCGTGAAGACTCCCGCCTCGACGAGATTGGCGTACTCATCCACCAGATCGACGCCGAAGAGCGTCGGGTCGTCGGTGTTGACGGTGACGTACATGCCGAAGTCGTAGAAGGCGCGAATCGGATGCTGTTCCAGGGATTGCGCGTATTTCCGGGTGAAGAGGTTGCTCGTCGGGCAGATCTCCAGGGGAACCTGGCGATCCCGGAGGGCGTGCATGAGCCGCTGATCGAGGATTGCGCTCGTTCCGTGCCCGATACGCTCCGCCTTCAGGATGTCGATGGTATCCCACACCGAGTGGGGGCCGACGTCCTCGCCGGCGTGGGCGACCATGTGGAAGCCCTCCTTCCGGGCGCGCTCGAAAACCGGGGCGTACTCCCGGGCCGGACCGGTCTGCTCGGCGCCGCCGAGACCCAGGCCGATGACATTGTCGGTCCGGTTGGCTGCGGTAAGCTCGAGGTTCCGCATGGCGTTGTCCAGGCCGAAGCCGCGGGACACATCCACGATGTAGCGAATCTCATAGCCCTGGGTGCGCAGGTACTCTGCGCCCTTGTCGAGGGTTTCCATGAGCGCTTCGAAGCGGAGGCCGTTACGGATCAGCTTCGTCGGGGCGAAGAAGATCTCCGCATACCGGATGTTGTTTCGGGAAAGGTAGTGTTCCGCGTCCGAGATCAGGTACTCGAGGTCGCCTTCCTCTACAAACACCGCCTGGACGATGTTTATGAACAAGTCGATGAACTCGTTGAGGCTCTTGACCTGGAAGCGCTTCTGAAGCTCGGCCTTGCTCTGGATGCCCAGGTCCAGCTTGTGCTTCTTCATGAGCGCCCAGATCGACTCGACCGAAACCAGACCTTCAATATGGAGGTGGATCTCAGTCTTGGGTATGGATGTAAGAAGCTCCCGGAGGGAACTTTTCGTCGGAGTGGCTGCCACGTTTTTGCTCATTCGCCGACCTTTTACTCACGAATCGCGCCGGAAGCCTGAGCGCTGACTCCAATCTAACAGTTTCGCGCGAATTTTCAACTCCGCCCAGTCAGCGGAGACTCCCAGACCTCTTCTATTGTTTTCGACGTGAGAAGCCATAATCTAAAGCATCATCTGTTTCGCACAATAGCGGAATCAGAAACCTGTCCGCCGGAGCCAGGGCGTACTCCTGAAGTTGCGGCGGGTAGATCCACGCGACCTCATCGTGATCGGTGAAGCATTGGACCTCGCCGCTCAGCGTAGCACGGTAGGCGTGAATGCGAACTCGTAGCTCCGGGTAGGTATGGGCCCCCATTCCAATGAAGTCACCAGGGACGATGCCACAGCACAGCTCCTCTCGTATCTCCCGCGTGAGCGCCCGGGCGTGAGACTCTCCCGGCTCAACCTTCCCGCCGGGAAACTCCCAGAGCCCGCCCTGCGCCTTTTCACGGCGCCGCCGGCAGATGAGGATGCGCCGGGCGGGGGCCTCCGCGTCACCAGGCGCGTCCGCTCGCCCCGCGCCGCGGGGATCCGCGCGGCCCGCGGGCGCTCGCTCTGCGCCAGGGCCGCTCGCGCGGCCGGCGCCCCCGGGGCCGGCCGGCCCGCCCGCGGTGCCCGTGGCCCCGCGGTGCGCGCTCTCGCTTGCGGCCGGCGGGGCGCCCGCGCGGTGCGTGCTCTCGGTGATGACCGCTGCCACGACGTCGATCGATGTCATGGTCCAAGAGCTTACCAACAATCTTCATGACAGCAAGCGGGTTTTTCGCTATACTCGGCGACCGGCATGGGAACAGCTATCGTCTTCGCAAATCAGAAGGGCGGCGTCGGCAAGACGACCTCCGCGGTGAATCTCGGTGCGTACCTGGCGGAGGCGGGGAAGCGAGTGCTCCTCATCGACTTCGATCCTCAGGGCAACCTCTCGAGCAGCGTCGGAAAGTCCACCCAGGGAACCGGGATCTACGAGGTCATTACCGAGCGCATCCCGGCGCGGGACGCCGTTGAGAGCACCTCCCAGGAGGGGCTCTCGATCATCCCTTCGAGTATCAACCTGACCGGCGCGAACATCGAGCTCGTGGAGGTGGAGCGGCGGGAGTACTTCCTCAAGAAAGCTCTGGAGGAAATCAAGAAGGACTACGACTACGTCTTCATTGACAGTCCGCCCTCCCTGGGACTTCTCACCCTGAACGGTCTGGTCGCGGCGGATGCGACGATCATTCCCCTGCAGTGCGAGTACTTCGCCATGGAAGGGCTCACCCAGCTGCTCCAGAGCATCAAGCGCGTCCAGGAGAGCTACAATCCCGGCCTCGACGTGACGGGCATCCTCTTCACCATGTACGACAGCCGCACGCGCCTGGCCCAGGATGTCGTGCAGGAGGTGGTGGGTTACTTCGGAAAGCGCGTCTTCCGCACGATCATTCCGCGAAACGTGCGACTCTCCGAGGCACCCTCCCACGGGATTCCCATTAACCAGTACGATCCCGACAGTAACGGTGCCAAGAGCTACCACAAGCTCGCCGAAGAGGTGATGGAACGTGTCTAAGCGACGTCTCGGGAAAGGAATCGATGCGCTCATTCAGAGCCAGGATCAGGAAGCTCCTCCGCAGGTCGAGGGAATCACCGAGGTGGCGGTATCGGCGCTGAAGCCGAACCCGAACCAGCCCCGAAAGCACTTCGATGAGACCGCCCTCGGCGAGCTCGCCGACTCGATCCGGGAGAAGGGGGTCCTGCAGCCCATCCTGGTGGAGCCGGCCGACGATGGAAGCTACGTGATCATTGCCGGGGAGCGACGGTACCGTGCCGCCCTCAAGGCGGGGATCGAGCGGGTGCCCGTCATTCCGCGGACTTTCACGCCGGCGGAGAAGCTGGAGATCGCTCTCATCGAGAATCTGCAGCGGGAGGACCTCAACCCGATCGAGGAGGCGCGCGCGTACCAGTCCCTCATGGAAACGGCAAATGCGACTCAGGACGAGCTTGCCAGGCGGTTGGGGAAGAACCGCTCCACCGTGGCGAACTCGCTCCGGCTTCTGCGGCTCCCCGTAGCCATTCAGGAGGCCGTCGCGGAGGGCAGGCTCTCGCCGGGACACGCCCGGGCGGTCCTGGCCGTGGAGAGTGAGGAGCGCCGCAGCGCCCTGGCGCAGGCCATGCTGTCGCAGGAAGTCTCCGTCCGCGTTGCCGAGCGGGCCGCCGCTCTGGTGAATACCGGGGCCGAGGCGGCGAAGGCGCTCCGGGAGGCACTCCTTGGCGGAGCCGATGTCGACGGCTCTGCCGGCCGGGAAGGCGGCACCGGCGGAGCCCAGGGCGCGGGATCCCGATCCGGCTCGGGCGGCGGCAGCGGCGCGGGTAGCAGGGACCCCGACCTGGCGGCGGTCGAGCAGAACCTCCTGGAGTGGCTCGGCACCCGGGTGAACGTTCGCGGCTCCGCCGAACGCGGGAAGATCGAGATCGAGTACCTCTCCACGGAGGACCTCAACCGCATTGTGGAAATCATCCGCGGCGGCGAGAAGGACTTCGAGCTCTGACAGGTGGCCCGAAGCTTGGGGAAACTGCAACCGGCCGTCGCCCGTCACGCGGGCTCTCCGTGAGCAGTCCCGAGGCCGCGGAGCGGTAGTCCCGCCCGGCAGTCCCGAGTCCCCACCGCCGTTCACCGTCATTTCGAAACAGCCGGATTTCCCTCCTCGTAGAAGCGCCAGGGAACGTCCGCATTCCGGCGAATCCCGATCCGGGGAGAAGTTACCACATGGTTACAGTAGGCGGTGTAGGTTGCCGTCGCGCTGCGGATGTTCGCGTCGGGCCCGCCGCCGGCGTTCTCGGCACCGGCCTCGGCACCGGCTTCGGCAACGGTGACCTCTCGGGCCAGGAGAAGATCCGAGCTCAGGAGCTCCTTTCCGTAGTCTCGCTGCACCGTCACCGCGTACGCGGCGCCGACTTTGCCCGGCCCGTTCGCGATCTCCTGCGGCGCCGTCTGGAGACGGTGCAGAAGGCGCTCCCGCGCCTCAGCGGACTTCGAGGCGAGGCCTCGGTGAACCGTCCGGTTGGCCCGCATGGCCTCAAGGCCGGCCAGGGGCTCCACGGCGCGAATGAGAACGGCGTGGCCCGACCCGTCCTTCCCGCACACGACGTTCAGACAGGAGTACATGCCGTAGATCAGGTAGACGTAGGCCAGGCCTGCGGGTCCGAACATGACCGCCGAGCGCTCGGTTGCCCCGCGGTAGGAGTGGGAGGCGGGATCCTCCTCGGTATACGCTTCGGTCTCGACGATGCGCCCGACAAGCGCGGCGGTTCCTCCCGCTTCGGGCGTGAGGCGCAGAAGCAGCGCGCCGATGAGCGACGGAGCCACCTCCGGGGCGGTGGCCGTGAGCAGGGACCCTGAGATGGGTGTTACGTGAATCATGCCCATTCCGGCGGATCTCCCGTGGCCGAATGAGGGAGGCGGCGCCTGCAGTCCGGCGGGGTGGTGTCGGCGTTGAGGTGTCGCAACGGGCGCTCGGGCACTATACTGATGGCAGGAGGCGTCATGGCACAGGAAGGTTCGCCCCAGCGGCGACGGGTCTTGCTCATCACGGACATCGTCCTCGCGATTGTAGACGTTGCGCTTATCATTGTCGTCCTCTCCGTCGGATTCGACTTCCCCCTGGGCGGACGGGAAGATGGACCGGAGGACGGGCGGGCGCCGCAGGTAGCGGAAGAGGCCCGTGACGAAGCGCCCCCGGAAGAGCCTGTCGAAGACGCCGCAACGACCCAGGAGACCGACGGCGATGAGTCGGCCATGGAGGAGGGGCCGGGCGAGGAAGCTGCCCAGACTGCGGAAGAGCCCGTCGCGACGCAGGAGCGAGCGCAGTCGCCGCCACCGGATGCACGGGAGGTGCGACGGCGGTACACCGTAACCGAGGGGGACACCTTCTTCGGCCTTGCCGGGCGTATCTGGGAGGACCAGCACCTGTGGCCCGACCTCTACACGCTGAATCGTGACGGCTTTCCCAATCCCGACCTGATCCTGCCCGGGGAGACCGTGGACATCTACCCCAGTCTGAAGGCGGACGGAACCCTGACCGATGCGGAGCTCGCAGCGCTCCTGGAGGCGTACGTCGACACCTACCGGCGCTACCGCCGCATCGGAGAGGAGGCGCTCAGCCGCGGCCGGGAGAGCGGAAGCCAGTACCAGATTCAGCGTGGACGCCTCTACGTGAACAAGGCGCAGTGGCTGCTCTACTCCGGGCTGCGCTACTCCCGGGATCTGCTCGATCGTTATGCGGCGGAGATCGACGAGGGTGATCTCCGGGCGGTGCGTCAGTACGTCGAGCGTTTCGGCTACGTCGATCCGTAACGGGCCGAATCGATTACCGGGGTCACGTTGACAAAGGATCGGCTCGCCCATATATTATGGTGCTACTCACATGGAGAGGTGTCCGAGTGGTTTAAGGAGGCGGTCTTGAAAACCGCTGAACCGAAAGGTTCCGTGGGTTCGAATCCCACTCTCTCCGTGACCGGAACCTGGTGAACGGCGCGGGTTCCGAGAGCTTCTTTGAGCTGGAGAGGTGCGAGAGCGGCTGAATCGGGCTCCCTGCTAAGGAGTTGTACCCTTTACGGGGTACCGAGGGTTCGAATCCCTCCCTCTCCGAGACAGCAGCTGCCGAAGGCAGCAAACAGCCACGCGGCGTCGGGGTTCATCCGGGCCAGTGGTGAAGCGGTCGGCGGAGCGCCGGCTGTACGGAGGCGAGGCGCCTCCACAACGTGTGCCCATAGCTCAGCTGGATAGAGCGTTAGATTGCGGATCTAAAGGTCGGA
>CAZZIE010000065.1:0-12141 GCA_964654185.1 uncultured Spirochaetaceae bacterium
GAAGGGAGAGCGCGGTAATCGCGGTGTCGCCGTCCAGGGAGAACCCCTCGCCTACGGAATCCAGTCCATCGAGGTGCAGTTCGCTCAGGAGCGGAATATCCCACAGGGAGAGGTCGCCATGGACCTGCGTCAGGGCGTCTGCGTGAATGCTCTCGAGAGAGTGCTGCTGCAGAATATCAACATCCTGACCCGCGCCGGTGGCACCGACCACAAGGGGCGTTCCTGCGGTGCCCAGGGTCACGGTATGCACCTTGGCGTAGCCGTAGGTATGGTCGTACCCATCCATGGTGATGGAATCACCCACCGTCTCGAGAGCGGGAAGACTCACCGAAACCTGACCCGCGGCGGAACGGCTGTTCAGGTTGTGGTTGAAGGAGCCGTCCACCGTAGTCAGGGCGGGCATGGAGACAGTCTCGAGCTGGTCGTTCCGGGACAATGTTACATTGCCCGTCACGGTCTCCAGCCCGGGAAGAGAGATATCCGTAAGTCCTGCGTTGTTCGTAATGCTGATCTGTGTGCCTACCGTTCTGAGAGAACCGAGGCCGGAGAGGCTGCTCACGTTGGAGTTGTCGCTAATGAATATCCCACCGCCGACTGTTTCCAGCCCATCGAGACCGCTGAGGTCGGGCAGCGTTGTATTCCACCGGACGTAGATATCCCCGGTGAAATCCGTGACGTTCTCCAGTCCGTAGAGCGCCTGGACCCCATCATCCTGCGCATCCAGGCTGCCCACCGTCCCGGCAACGCCAATGCCCGAGAGATCGGTAAGGGCGGGATTGTTTGACAGGTAGATCTCACCGCCGACGGTTGCCAGGTTGTCAAGACCTTCCAGACCCGCCAGGCCGGAGTTGGAATGAATGGACAGATTGCCGTCCACCTGCTCCAGCGTTGTCAGCTCGGAGAGATCCCCGCCGGATATGTTGATGATGCTGAGATTGCCCTGGACCTGCGTGTACCCGGGAAAGGCGGCAAGCTCGGCGTCACCATCTATGACGAAGGAGGGGCCCGGATGAACGTGCGTCACCGTAATCCCGCTTCCCCCCTCGAGCCAGGGGGAGTCGCCGAAGGAGTTGGTCGCCTTGACGCGGTAGTAGTAGGTGTGGGTGCGCGGAGTGACGGTGCTGTCGTCGTAGCTCTGGACGTTCGCGCCCACCGTGAAGCTTGCGGGAGAGCCGTCGCTGAAATCGCTGCTCTCGTGGCGCTCAATGGTGAAGCCGGTCTCGGTGTAGACCGCACTTGCGTCCCAGGAGATGCCGGCGCTGTTGTCCTGGTTGTCGACGACGGTGAGTCCCGTCGGCGCCGGCGGAGCGGCGTTGAAGTCGCTCTCCGTGAGGGTGATCTCCGGATTGCCATCCGGTGAGGTGGAAAGGTTGCCGTAGACCAGGACCGCCTCGACGACGGTGGCAACCATCTCACCGGCGCGTTCGAAGGTCATGACCACGGTATAGGGACCGGCGTCTATCGAGGTGTCGGCAATGTGCACGCTCGAGTCGGCACCGTCGTCGTCGACAATGACCAGGGAGTGCGGTCCATCGGGGCTGCCGCCGAGGGGCGTCCTGGTGTACTCGGCCGCGTCCACGCCGACCGCATCCGGGAAGGTGACATCGATCTCCAGATCTCCCTGCCCCTCGAAGGCGAAGTACGAGAGCTGGACGGTTACCGGCGTAGGCCCGCCGGCGACCACGTCAACCGGCGCGGAACCGGAGGCAATGCGCGTGCCGGAGCCGTCGTTCCCGTGAACGGTCACGGTCCACTGCCCGATTGCCAGGTCCGTGATGGTCTTGGACGTGGCGGTCTCTCCGACAACGACAATGGGCGTGTACCCCGCCCGGGTCAGCTCAAGGTCGTAGGTTGTGATGGCCGGAAAGTCCGGCATGATCGTCATGGGACTCATGGTCGCCATGGAGATGGTAACGGACCCGGTCTCGGCATCCGGCGCATCCGCGCCGTCGCCGGGTGCGCCGCTCTCGCCGGAGCCACCACCTGGAGCGGCGCTATCGGCGACGTCCGCCGCCGACGGATAGAAGTGCATTCGGAAGGGGTTGCTGCAGGCGCCGAGCAGCATGAACAGCACCAGCACTGCAGCCGCCGCGGCAACCAGTCCGGTCCGGGCACGCGCCTTGGCGGCCGTCCCGCGCCGGGGTCCACGGTTCATGAGGCCATTGGTAACAGCCATCTCAGCCCTCCTGTATCTGCTCTAGGGCGCCTCGTAGGTGTTATCGCTGATATCCAGCGAGCCCCAGCCGACCCAACCGGTGTTGTCGGTGAAGTGGGTTTCCACATCCGCGGAACCGCTGTACACGGTGTTGTCAAAGAAGTTGTACTCGATCTCCAGCAGGTTACCGATCGTAGTCAGAGCGTCGAAGCCCAGATCGGTGATGAGAACACCGGTGGCACCGTTGTTGTTGATCTCCAGCTCACCGCCGATGACGTTCAGATTCGGCATGGCCGGCAATGCCGTCAGGGCGGTGTTCTCTCGGATTCGAATGTCGGAGTCCGCAACGGCGAGGTTATCGAGCCCCCCGTTCGTGCCGCCGAGCTCCGTGAGTAACGGGTTCTCCTCGATCTCGAGGGGGGCACCGACCTCCTGGAGGTTCACGAAGCCGTCGAGGTTGGTGAGCGAGGCGTTTTGATAGACGATCACCCGGCCGGTAACCGACGTAACCGTGTTTGCGGTCACCGCGGGAGCGTCCGTCATGGCTCCGGTCAACCCGTCGGTGCTGGTCAACGCGTCCACGTTGTCAATCACGATCGAGTAGTCGTAAAGGGTTCCATCGACAGACGTCGAGTACGTGCCGGCTATCGTCTCCAGGGCGCTCGAGGCGCCGAAGAGGCTCTCCAGGTTGTCGTTGTCGGTTATGCACACGCCGCCGTTGATCGTTACCAGTCCCGCCAGATCGCTGAGATCAGTAAAGGCCGAGTCGCCGTTGCCGTCAATGATCAGGGAGCCGCGGATCTCGGTAATCGTCGAGAGGCCGGCCGGCGCGACCGTCCCGAGGGACGCCAGGGAATCGTTGTTCTCAATCGTCAGATTGGCGCCGCTTCCGTCGGGCGTTTGCGCGGAGCCGATGATCGTCAGCAAGGCATTGCCCAGCCCATCGATGTTCGACAGGTTACCGTTGTCGCTGATGTTCAGCCCGCCGCCGATGGAGGCGAGGTCGCAGAAGCCGGTGGTGGCGCCGTCGCCCAGATCGGGTAGGACAGTGTTGTTCGAGATTGTCAGGGTGCCGCCAATGGTGGTGAGGCCATCCAGATCGTCGAGGTTGCTCAGCACGTTGTTCCCATCAATGTGCATGTTACCGTCCACCGACGTGAGGGCGTCGAAATCAAGATTCTCCAGGGCATCGTTGTCGTCCACACGCACCCCCCCGGCGACCGACGTAATCGCGTCGAGCGCCTCCAGTCCCGCGGCGCCGCCACTGTTTCGGAGGCTGGGATTGTCGTAGACTTCGATCCCGCCCGGAAAGGCGCCGGCGAGATTGTCCAGACCCGTGAGCTCTTCCAGCGCGTCGTTGCTGTAGATGATCAGGTTGTTGCCGATTCCGTCGGCGTCTATCTGCGCCAGGGGTGCCAGGGTCGTGAAGAGGGGGTCGTCGTTGTCGTTGATCTCCAGGTCGCCGGCAATGGTGTCCAGCTCCTCGAGGCCGGTCAGAGACTCGAGCTCGGGGTTGTCCTTGATGTAGAGGCCCTTGTCTCCGCCATCCTCGCGACCGATGCTGTCCAGGGTGCTCAGGGCGGCAAGGCTGGGGAGCACGTCGTTGTACTCGATCCACAGCTCGGCGCCGATACTCTCCAGATTGGAAAGCCCTGTCAGGTCAGTGAGAGCATCGTCTTGGTAGATCTTCAGGAATCCGCCGATACTCGAGAGTTGTCCGGAGGCACCGAAGAGCGTGGCGAGGTTGTCGTTATACTGAATGGTCACATTCCCGCCGATGGTACCTAGATTATCCAGACCGGTGAGATCCGCAAGGAGGGTGTAGGAAGCATTCAGGTTCCCGCCAAGGGTCGTGAGAGCGGGCATGCTGAGACTGCTCAGCGCCCTGTCCGTGCCCGAGCTGTACCACAGCGCGAGGGAGCCGCCGATCTGCTGCAGCTCCGGCGCGTCGGCGGATACCAGCTCGAAGTTCCAACTGAGAGATAGGTCCACCGGTATACTTACAAAGCCGTTGAGAGTCACCGTGGTGAGATCCGAGTTTCCGGTGATCTCCACCGAGCCGTCGGTAACCGTGCCGATGGTGATCTCCTGTCCCGGGGTGCCGATCGTGAGCTCTTCCATACCCCCGGAATTGCTCGTGACTTCCAGGTCGGTGCCCACCGTGCGGAGCGCCGGGAAGGCGACCGTCCCGGTGCCGGCAGCGAATTGACCGTTGTCGTAGTACTCGAAGAGCCCGCCCACGCCCTGGAGAGAGGTAAAGCCGGAGACCGACTGCAGCTTCGAATTCTCCTCTATACCGAATTCGCCACCGACGGTGGTGAGGTTTGTGAACCCGGTAATCTGCTGGAGCTCGTCGTGGTAATCGATCTCGAACTTGCCGGCGACACTCGTTAACGCGTTGAGCCCGGGATAGTCGGTGACCGAATCGTTGGTCAGGTACAGATTCCCGCCCACGGTCTCCAGCTCCACCGCGGTGAAGCCCGGCAGTTGGTCGTTGTACCAGATGCTACAGTCGCCGCCGACGCTCGTCAGATCGTTCATGGACAGGGTGGTGAGAGCGTCGTTGTCCCGAATCCCAACGTACTCTCCGACCGTTTCGACGCCGTCCAGGGCAAGAGTCTCGGTGTCGTACAACTCCCGCAACAAAAGATATCCATTGATGAGGCACGCAGTGGTGTCTTCAGTACCAATAGTTACGCTCTGGATGCTGCTGCTCTGGGAGATATTGAAGTTGGTCCCGACGGAGGTCAGTGCGGGAAGGGAGATCGCTCCCAGGTCGGGAGCGGATGCGCCCGCGTATACGTAGAAGTTCTCTCCGATAGTGGCGAGGTTCGGAAGGGAGATGTCGTTCAACACGGCGCAGCTGTACACGTACACCTGCCCCCCAACGGATGCAAGAGCGGCCATTCCCGACATGCTCCGCAACGCCGGTTCATACCCCACGCGCACCGCACCCCCCACCGTCGCGAGTGCCGAAAGACCATCGAAGTTCACGATCTGCCCGTTGCTCCAGTCGTTATAGCCGCTGGTGATGCCTACCTCGAAGTCGCCGTGGATGGTCTGTAGGTTGTTCATGTCCCCGAAGCCCAGGAGGGCGTCGTTCCGGTGAACTCGGAAGTCGTCGTCGGCATCTGCGTCACCAATGCGCGTCAGGGCCGGGAGCTCGAGATACTCCAGGGCGTCGTTGTCGTCGATGTCCATGTAGCCGTCGACGGTCTGCAATGCGGGAAGCCCCAACTCCGTGAGCGCGGCGTTGTCATCAACTTCCACGTAGCCGCCGACCGACTGGAGGGAAGACAGTGCGGCCAACGAGGTGAGTCCTGCCGCGTCGTTGTCGTAGACGTACAAGCGTCCGCCGATGGCGGCCAGGTTCGACAGTCCGGATAGGTCCTCGAGGGCGGGGCTGTAGGAAATGTTCACCTCCCCCGTCACATCGGTAATGCCGGAAAGGCCCTCCAGATTCTCCAGCAGGTCGTTGTAGTGGATCCTGATGCCCGCCACGGTACCCGAAACGGCGAGGGGTGAAGTGTCGGTGAGAGCGTCGACGTTGTAGATCTCCACGTCTCCGCCCACGGCAGTGAGGTTCTCCAGGCCGGTCAGGCTGGTGAGGCTGGCGGTGTTGTGGATGTAGAGGGTCCCCGTGACCTCCCGGAGACTCGATAGAAGCGAAAGGTCGGTACAGTCGTCGAAGTCTCCGATGTGGAGGTAGCCGTCCACCTTGGTGTAGCCCTGGGCAGCGAAGTTGGTCAGGTCGCTCACACTGTTGAGATTCTCATTGCCAACGTGAACACTCTGCACCACGACGGGATCGGGATGCTCCACCCAGGCGGAGTCGCCGAAGCTGTTCCGCGACTTGATCCGGAAGTACCACTCGGTGGTTCCGGAGATGCCGGAGTCGTCGTAGCTCTCCAGGTTCGCGCCGACGGTGATCTCCTCGTCCAGAGCGTCGAAGGCGGGACTGGTGTGGCGCTGGATGACGAAGTGCGTCTCCGTCTTCACGGCGCCGGCGTCCCAGGTCAGCCCGGCACTGTTGTCCGCATTGTCAACCACGTCGAAGGTGGTGGGCGCCGGCGGGGCGGAGTTGAAGTCGCCCTCTGCGAGGGCGATCTCCGCGGCGCCGTCGGGAGAGGTCGAGTGATTGCCGTAGACGTGGGCTGCCTCCACCACCGTGGCGATCATCTCGCCGCCGCGGCTGAAGGTCAGGACGACGGTGTACGAGCCGGCGTCGAGATCCGCTTCGGCAATGTGGACGCTGGAGTCGGCACCGGAGTCGTCCGTAATGGTCAGCCCAAAGGGACCTTCGGTGGCCTGGCCCATGGGGGTCTTGGTGTACTCGACCGAGTCTACCCCGACGACGTCGGGGAAGGTAACATCGATCTCCAGGTCTCCCTGCCCCTCGAAGGCCAGGTACGACAGGTTGACGGTCACCGACGCCGTGCCGGTATCGACCACCGTCACGGGGGCCTGCCCGTTCGCAACGACCACACCGTCGGCATCCTTGGCGTCGACGGATACGGTCCACTGGCCGATTGCCAGGTTGGTGACCGTCTTTGAATCGCCGGTCTCGCCGGCGAAGATGCGCGGCTCGTAGCCGCCCCGGGTCAGGGTGATGTCGTAGCTAGCAATGGCCACGAAGTCCGGAAGAATGGTCATGGGCTGTGCCTGGCCCATGGAGATGCGTACCGACCCGAGACGCGCTTCCTCGGGGTCCTCGGACCCGCCGGCGTCTCCATCCGGTTGCTGCACTCCGTCAGCTCCGGGAGCCTGGTCGGACTCACTGCGCTGGGCAGCCTCCTGGGGATAGAAGTGCATCCGGAAGGGATTGCTGCAGGCGCCGAAGGCAATGAGGATGGCCGCCGCGATGACCGCGACCGTGATGAGGCTGCGGGCCGCTGCGCCGGCGCGGCCGGTTCTGCGGCGGCTCCGCCCTGAATTTGTTGAATCATACATGAACCACATGGCCGCCCCCTAATTGTTGTTCGCCACGGAGAACTCGACCTCCGCGGAGTAGAGTTGGCCGTTCTTCTCTGCGACCACCACAAGGGAGTGGACGCCCGGTATCAGTGGATACGGCGGATTTGGAGAGTCGTAGCTGGTCGACACGTCGACGGATGAGCTTCCGGTGTCGATGGAGTAGCCGTTCAGGTACCACTCCCAGCCGGTCGCGCCGGTCAGATCCGCCGCTACCGTCATGCTTATCGGCGAGACACCGGTGTAGATTGTCGCAAGGCCGCCGGTGAAGTTGATGGGCTCGTCACTCGCCGTCGGTGGCGAGATTGTGATGTCAATGTCTCCGGTTGTTGCCGCGGGGGTCGCCGAGGCGGTGACGCCGCCGGCGTGGTTGCCCGCCTCGTCGACGGCGTCGACGGTGAACTCGTAGGGGGTCCCGTTGGTGAGGCCGAACATGGTCACACTCTCGAGCCCCGCCGCCACGACTACCGCTACGTCGCCGCCGGTCTGGTCGTGAGTGACCTCAATGTGGTTGAGGTCGGTGTCCCCCGGATCGGTCCAGCTCAGGGTAACCTGCCTGTCCCCGGGTGCCGCGCTCAGGGAGGTCACGTTCGCCGGCGCCGTGGAGTCGACGCCGCTGATCGGCGTGGCCGAGTCACTTCGCGCCGTGGAGAGGTTGTTCGAGGTGTCACCGGCCCGGGCGATGAAGGTATAGGTGATCCCGTTTGTGAGCCCGCCGATCACCGCGCTTCCGATCCCGGCGGGAACGTAGATGAGGTCGTCGTTCTGGTCGTTGGTAATGCGCACGTAGCTGAGGTCGCCGTCGGTATCCGCGGGATCCGTCCAGTTCAGCGTTACGAAGGTGTCCCCGGGCCCGGCGGTGAGAGAGCTCACCGGTCCCGGAGGCGTGGTGTCCAGAGTCCCGACGGGGGTCACATCGACGGACACCTCCGAGGAGGCGTTCCCGACTTCGTCTACGGCAACCACCGTGAAGGTGTAGGTCGTGTCGTTGGTCAGGCCGGCAAGAACTACCTGCTCTTCACCCGCCGCAACGACCGTCACGGCACCCGCGGGGAACTGCGGGCTGGTGATCTCAATGTGGTCCAGATCCTCGTTGCCGGTGCCGGATGGATCGGTCCATGAAAGGGTCGCCTCGGCATCCCCGGGCGTGCCTCCGAGATCGGTCACCGGATCCGGCGGGGTCAGATCACTCTGACTGACCGGCGTTGCGGAGGCGGTCTCCGGCGTCGAGGAGTTCCCCGCCGCGTCGAGGACCGTTACTTCAAAGGTGTATTCGGTGTCCGCAGTGAGGTCGCCAATGGTGATCCCCAGGCGCCCGGCGTGGAGGAAGATCACCCCGCCGGTATTGAGGTTCTCAATGCGAATGACCGAGACGTCGGTGGATGGCTCGCTCCAGCCGAGAGTCACCTCGCGCACTCCGGCGGTAGCCGTGAGGGATGTGACCGGGTCGGGGTCCGTCACGTCGGCGCTGCTCTCGGGCGCAAAGCTTACCTGTCGGGGGGAGGAGGCATTGCCGCTCACGTCGACGGCAACCACCTCGTAGGTATAGGCGGTGCCGTTGGACAGTGCGCCGATAACCAGGGCACCGTTGCCGGGTTGCACCATGATCTCTTCGTCCGTGGCGGTGTTGCGTACCAGAAGGTGCGAGAGATCATCGTCGTCGGGATCATTCCAGGTCAGCGTTGCCACGGTGTCCCCGGGAGTCGCCTGGAGGTCCGTCACCGCCTGCGGCGGCGTGTCGTCCCCATAGAGGGCAAGCTCAAAGGTGACTTCAACGGAACCGGAGCGGAGCCCGGCGGTATCCACGGCGACGACGGTGAAGGTGTAGCTCTCGCCGTTCGTCAGGCCGCCGACGGTCATGCTCCCCTTTCCGGCGGATACGGTGAAGTGGATGCCGTGATCGGCCTCCGTGAACTCGAGGTAGTTGAGGTCGGTGTCCGCAGGATCGTTCCAGGTCAGAACGGCCTGGCTGTCCCCGGTGGAGGCGGTGAGATCGGCGACGGCACCGGGTGGGCTCCCGCCCGCCGCCGGGACCGGCGTGACGGATATGCTCGTTCCGTCCGAGCGATTGCCCGCCAGGTCTTCGGTCCGGAAGGTGAACTCGTAGGCGCTGTCATTCTGAAGGCCCCCGTAGACAATGGAGGTCCGGGAGCGCGGGACCTGTACCTCGGCGTCACCGCCGCTGCCGTCGTGGGTAATGAGAATGGCGTCGCAGTCGGGATCGGTCGGCGAGACCCAGCTGAAGGTCGCCTGCCCATCCCCTGCGGTTACGACAAGATTGGCGACTTCGGCGGGCGGGGTGGTGTCCTCGGTGTCGGGCACCCCCGGCGTTCCACTGACGGACACGCCCTCGGAGCTATTGCCGTCGGCATCGACAGCTCGGATCAGGAACTCGTAGGAGGTGTCGTTCTGCAGATTGCCGATCACGGCAATGCCCACACCGGCGAGCACGACAATGCGGCTGTCCCCGGTCGGCACCGAATCGATCTCGATCCGGTCCAGGTCGGGCTCCGGCGGGTCTTCCCAGGCGATCTGAAGTGATCCGTCGCCGGGAAGCACATCCACGTTCTGCACCTCCGATGGTGGCCCGGAAACGCTGTCCGTGCCGTTTGCGCAGCCGAACAGGGCACCCACTGCCATGGCGCAGATGAAACCTCGGATAATACCACGCGTCCTCACCGGGACCTCCCCCCAAGGTCCTTCCAGGTACGCGCGGAGTCCATTGACCCTGGTTCTGGATTGTCGATTTACCGAGAACCATAGGACGGTGAGGACGCTCTCACATCGTACGAAGGTACGAGATGGGGCGAATTTCCTGGTCGAATTTGCGTGAAATGGCGGTAGCCGGAAGAACACGGCGCCGGCCTCGAAGGCCGGCGCCGCGAGCGGACGGGATCGGCGGCCGGACTCCCGCCGATCCGGGACGGCACATGCGGCACGTCCCGACCGTCCGTTGTTCCTGTACGGAACGACTCGCTAATCAGACTATGACAATTCTCGCACGGCTTTCTGGATCGATCCAGAGTCAATACCGTGATGGAAGACGTGTTCTTCCAGACCACCGGCACCGCGCCTGGTGATACCCAGGTGGCGGTACGTCGGGGTGAGGCCGCGCTCCAGAAGCCAGGTTCCGAACTTCGATCCCAGCCCCGTCTGGAAGTACTGGCTCTCCACCAGCAGGACGAACCCCGTGCTCCCGATCTTCTTCATGGTCGCTTCATCGACGACGTTGAGGGTCGGCTTGTTCACCAGGCCCACGTCAATCCCCTCCTTCCGCAACCGGTCGACGGCGTCGACGGCGCGGTAGAGAAGCTCACCGTAGGTGACCACGTAACCTGCCGAACCCTCCCGGATGATCTCGTCCTTCCCGGGCTCGAAGGTGTAGCTCTCGTCGTAGACCTTGGCGCCGTCCTCCTTCAGGACATAAGGCACCGTGGAGCGCACGGAGAAGACGAAGCGGATGCCGGGATCGTTGAAAATGCGCTTCACCAGCGCCGTCAACTGATTGGGATCCGCAGGGAAGTACATCCGCGTGTCTTCGCTGAGCTCCAGGGGCCCGTTGTCGGCGAAGAAGATGTTGGTGCCGTAGTGGCAGGTGTTGTCCGCCATGTAGTCGACCCCGGCGTGGGAGAAGTGGCAGAGCACGTTGCTCTCGTTCAGGCGCGCCATGGTGAGCTCGGAGATGACCATCTCCAGGAAGGCGCTGAAGGTGGAGAAGATCCCCTGCTTGCCCTCCTCGAAGCCGAAGCCCGCGGCAACGGAGAAGTTGCCCCGCTCCATGACACCGCCCTTGGTGTACACCTCCGGGTGCTCCTTGCCGATGACGTTGAGGCCGGTTGAACCCTCCAGATCGCTGTCGATGACCATGACCTTCTCGACGCGCTCCTTCTCGGACATCCCGTCGAGGATCTCGTTGACGACGGCGCCGAAGGTCTTGCGGTTGCTTCCCTTGTCCTCGGAGACACCGACGTAGGTGAGGTCCGACTTCGGCTTCTCGACACCCTTGAGGTAGTCCGCGGCCTTCTGCCGGCCCCGCTTCTCCAGGTAGGCGATTGCCGCATCGACCGGCACGACGTCGTGGCCCTTATGGGAGCCTTCGATCTCCGGGATGCCCGGAGCCATGACGCGCGTGTTGACCAGCGCCATGGGGCCGTCGTGGGTCAGGGCGGTGTGGATGCGCTTGTAGAGGCTCACCCAGTCTTCGCCGTCCCCGGAATCGACCTTCATGCCGTGACCGCCCAGAGTCTTCCCCAGATCGAAGCCCGGGAGGTACTCCTTCGGATGGCCCGCAATGGTGACGTTGTTGTCGTCAATGAAGACGGAGACCTTCAGGTTGTGGGCCACGGCGTGGCGCGCCGCTTCGGCATCGTTTCCTTCCTGCTGCGACCCGTCACTGCCGAAGAGGACGACGTGCTTGTCGGGGTTTGCCCGGGCAACGCCGTTCACGAAGGGAAACATGTGCCCAAGTCGGCCGGAGCTGAACTTGATCCCCAGGCTTCGGTCCAGCTCAGGATGGCCGTAGAGTCCCTCCCCGGCGGCGCGATAGTGGTAGAGCTTCTCCATGGGCATCTCACCGTTCATGGCGGCAAGGGCGTACTGAATGGCGACGCGGTGTCCCGCCTCGTCGAAGGCGACGGGAACCACCTTGCCGGTGCCGCGCATGAAGCCCTCGGCAATGAGCACCTCCGGCACAATGTTGTAGGGTCCACCGCTGTGGCCGGAAAGCCCCTTCCCCGCGGCAATGGCGGTGTAGAAGACAATCAGGTCCCGGAAGAGGGCAATGTTCTCTTCGAGGTGCTTCTTCTTCGCTTCACTGAGCTCTTTCTCCTCAAAGGTGAATGAGAGTGGTCGGTAGCTGGTTACATCGATCGGAAAGTCTGCCATGGTTCCTCCTCAATATGTCAGGGTACTGGAAAGGTCGCGGTATCTACAAGCTTGTGGACACCCGGAGCCTCGACCCCGCGCCCCGCCCGGGAAAAGCGCCGCCCTGAACGCCGACGGCCCCCCGCCGCCAT
>CAZZIE010000065.1:12151-22911 GCA_964654185.1 uncultured Spirochaetaceae bacterium
TCCTCCGCGCGGCGAAGGCCGTGAGCATCGTCCCCATGCTCTTGATCCTGTGGCGTGCTCAGATGACCGTGCCGGCGGGAATGACGCCGTTCTTGGGAATGATGATGATGCCGTCCCTGACGAAGTGGGTGGGATAGTCGCCGTCGGTCCGGTCGGCGTCGTCCCAGCCGATGGAGCAGCCCTCGCCGATCCGGGCGTTCTTGTCGATGATGGCGCCGCGCACCTTCGTGTTGCGGCCGATTCCGACCGTCGGCGCGCCGCGGCTCTGGCGCTCCTGCATGCGCCCGACCGACTCGTAGTAGTCGGCACCCATGCAGACAACGCCGTCGAGGTCGCACCCGGACTCCACAATGGTCCGCACGCCGATCACGCTGTTCTTCACAGTGGAGTCGACAATGACGCAGCCGTCTGCCGTGAGGGTATGCTCAACCACGGCGTGGGTGAACTTGGACGGCGGCAGGTCGCGCCGGTGCGTGTAGATGGGCATCTTCTCGTCGTAGAAGTTGAAGTCCGGCACCGGCCCGGCGAGGTTCAGGTTGGTCTCGTAGAAAGAGCGGATGGTCCCTATGTCCTCCCAGAAGCCGCCGAAGACGTAGGACTGTACCTTCGCATTTCCGATCAGGCTCGGGATCACCTCGTGGCCGAAGTCCGTGTAGTCGTTATCCAGCGCCTTCTCCAGGGCGCTCGCCTTGAAGAAGTAGATCCCCATGGACCCCAGGTAGTCCCGGCCCGCGGCTTTGGCCGCCTCGTTTGGATAGAGGGTCTCAGGAATCTTCATATGATCGATGTGTACGTCCAGCGCCGGCTTCTCGGTGAACTCCGTGATCCAGCCGTCGGCATCCGCGGTGAGAATGCCGAACCCCACGGCTGCCTCCCGGGTCACCGGCGTGCAGGCAATAGTGACATCCGCGTCGGACTCGACATGGTAACGGTGGAAGTTGGCCAGGTCCATCCGGTAGAGCTGGTCCCCCGAGAGGATGAGGTAGTACGCCGGCTCCTGGGTGCGGAAGTGCACCAGGTTCTTCCGGACCGCATCTGCGGTGCCCTCATACCACCCCTCGTGCTCGAAGGTCTGCTCCGCCGCCAGGATCTCGACAAAACCGTGGCTGAAGGTATCGAAGATGTAGGTATTCGCCAGGTGCAGGTGCAGGGATGCGGAGTTGAACTGCGTCAGGACGTACATCTTCTTGAAGCCGCTGTTGATGCTGTTGGAGATGGGAATGTCCACCAGGCGGTACTTCGTCCCGAAGGGGACCGCCGGCTTCGCCCGCTCCTTGGTGAGTGGATAGAGACGGGTGCCCTTCCCGCCGCCCATGATGATCGACAGTACGTCCGTGTCCATGCTTACTCCTCGTGCGCGCCGCCGCTCCGGCGCAGCCTCTCGTACAGCTCCAGGTAGCGCCGGGCACTGCGGTCCCAGCCGAAGTCGCGCCGCATGGCGACCATCCGCATCTGCGCAATCCGCTGCGGCTGCTCCCGATAGATCGCCAGAGCGCGCCGTACCGCCCGAAGGATGCTCTCCTCGGATGGTACACCCAATTGGAAGCCCGTGGCGCGCAATCCTTCCGCCTCGTCGACCACTGTGTCCTTGAGACCACCTGTCGTCGACACGATCGGCAGGGTCCCGTACCGCATGGAGTACATCTGGTTCAACCCGCAGGGCTCGTACTCCGAGGGCATGAGGAAGAAGTTTGCTCCCGCCTCGATCAGGTGGGCGAGCCCATCATCGTAGCCGAGGACCGCGGAGAAGTTGGGAAGCTCCGCCGACAGGCGGCGGATCCGCTCCTCGTAGCGGGGATCGCCGCTGCCCAGGAGCACGACCTGGAGGTCCTCCTCCCGGCAGAGACGTTCAACCGCGCCGCCAGCCGCGGCGTCCAGCGTGTCTGGAGCGGCCCCGCCGTCCCCGAAGAGGTGGCGGATGCCCTTCTGCTCGGCAAGGCGACCGATCATCCCGATAACCGGCACCTCCGGGCGTTCCGGCAGATGGTACCGGCGCTGGAGGGCCGCCTTCGCCTCGTCCTTGCCGGTAAGGTCCGCGGCGCTGAAGGACTTCGGCAGCACCGGATCGCGTTCCGGGTCCCACACGTCCGGATCGATTCCGTTCAGCACGCCGTGGAGCTCGTCCCGCCGTCGGGAGAGGAGCTCTTCCATGCCGAAGGCGCCGCCGGGCTCCAGCAGCTCCTCCGCGTAGCTCGGCGAGACCGTGGTAAGGAGGTCCGCGCTGGTCAGCGCGCCGTGGAGCATATTGTAGAGACCGTCGTGGCTGTAGCCCAGGTCGACGTAGCGATCAAGTGGGATTCCGGCGTGGGCGAACTCCTCGGATGCAAAGACCCCTTGATAGCCGATGTTGTGAATGGTGAAGACGCTGCGGGTGTTCGCGAACTCCCCTTCGGCCTCCCGGCTCTTCAGGTACCCGGGCACCAGACCTGTGGGCCAGTCGTGGGCGTGGATGACCTCAGGCGTCCACTGCAGGAAGCGGCAGAGCTGAAAGGCGCCGTAGGACAGGAGGGCGAAGCGCCGCGGGTTATCCGAATAGTCCACGTTACCCTGGTTGTAAATCCCCTGCCGGCCGAAGGCGCCGTCGTGGTCCAGGAGGTAGACCGGAAGATCTCCGGGCAGGCGGTAGACGCCGACCCATTCCTCACGAAAGCCTATTGGTACGCCCAGCGGCCCGGGAACTCGCTCCAATGAGGCGGGATCAATGAAGCCGTACCGCGGCATAACGACCCGGACATCCTCCCCGAGGTCGTGCAGCGCACCGGTAAGTGCAGCCACGGCATCCGCAAGGCCTCCGGCCTTAGCCACGGGGGCGAATTCACTTGTCACCATGAGAACTCTGCGTGCCGACGTCACGCGGCCCATGATAGAGCCAAACGCGTCAGCACACAATGAAGGGGGCGCTTACAGGTCCATGCATCCGTTGTTGATGACGGTCGAGACGCCGCCGTCGGACCAGTCGAGGGTCTTTGTCGAGGCGTCGGCGAAGTTGGAGAGGACCACCGTTTCGTCGGAGGCAATGAGGTCGCGATGCATGAGATCGCAAAGGAAGGAAGAGATACGCTCGATCTTCTCGCCGGGGTTGTACCCCTGTACCACGACGCGTCCGCCGTTGATCTTGAGAATGCGCACGCGGATCCACCCCTGTTCCGCGGCAAGGCGAACCACCTCGTCCCGGGCGTGCCCCTCCTGCCCGGGCGACTCGTCATGACGGCGGTACACCTCCATGACGGCATCCCGGGTGAGGCCGAAACGCTCAGGTTCCGCGACGACGGCGTCCGCGTGGTCATCCGTCACAGGAATGACAGTGGTGTCTGAAAGCCAGTACCCGATAGTGCGTGCCATACGTTGCGTCTACTTTCTTTCGTTCCACCATTATTCCCAAAAGACTCGCTTCAGACAACAAGATAGTTCTGAGGAATTTCACTAGGAGACACACGTCATTCTGCGGGGGCGGGCTGAAGGGCGACTTGACCGGCGTCGTGTCGATGCGTATGCTCTCTGCCATGGTAATACCTCGTATTACCGCGACCTTCCGGGCCACTCCGGCCGGGTCGAGACCGCGTAACCGCACAAAGGAGGACACAATCGTGGCTGCTCACATACACCACCGCAAGGAAGAGCTCGTCAGCTTCAAGGTCGATGCCGAACTCGCGGACATGCTCCGCCGCATCCCGAACAAGTCGCAATTCATCCGCAAGGCGGTTCTGCAGGCCCTCGACCACGAGTGCCCGATCTGCCAGGGCACCGGCATCCTCTCCCCGGAGGCCATGGAGCACTGGAAGGAGTTCACGAAGCACCATCACGTGGTCGACTGCGACTCCTGCGGCGCGAGCTACATCACCTGCGAATTGGAGAACTGACGTGCTCAAGACTATTGGATCGATGCTCACGGCCCCTCGCCACCTTCCGTCTCACCGCCCCACCCCTCGGCGCCTCTTCGCCCTGTGGGCGGGCGTGGCCCTTCTCGCGGTACTTGCCGCACCCGTCCCGGCCGGCGGCGCGCAGGAACCCGCAACGGACAAACCCGCCGGTGCCGAAGGCACCGCGGGCGCCGGGGCGGCGGACGGCGCGGAGCAGCTCTCCGTCTTCGTCAGCGTGCTGCCCCAGCAGTACTTCGTCGAGCGCATTGCCGGGGACCGCGCCGCGGTGACCGTGCTGGTTCCCCCGGGATCGCCGCCGGCAACCTACGATCCCACCCCTCGTCAGGTGAACGCCATTGGGAAGGCCGACGTGTGGTTCCGCATCGGCGTGCCCTTCGAGAACAGCTTCCTCCCGGAGATCCGGGACAACCTCCCGAACCTGCGCATTGTGGATACGCGCCAGGGCATTGACCTCCGCTCCCTCGAAGACCACTCCCACGACGAGGGAGAACACGAGGAAGAGGAGAATCACGGAGACGAGGAGCACCACGGAGACGACGAGCACCACGATGGGGACCACGAAGAGTCCGGGGCGATCGACCCGCACATCTGGCTTGGACCGGAGGAGGTGCAGCGACAGGCCGCCACCATTCGGGATACTCTCGTAAGCATCGACCCTGATAACTCAGATGCGTACCGACAGGGATATGAGGCCTTCATGGCGGACGTCACCGACCTCCAGGCGGAGCTCGAGACGACGCTGGCGCCCCTGCGCGGCGAGAGCTTCTTTGTGTACCACCCCTCTTTCGGGTATCTTCTGGACGGCTACGGCATCGAGCAGGTGGCCATTGAGACCGGCGGGGGTGAGCCGACGCCGCAGCAGATGCGGGAGCTGATTCGCCGCGGCCAGGAAGAAGACGTAAGCGTCGTCTTCGTCCAGCCGGAGTTCTCCCAGACCGCGGCGCGGCGCGTTGCCGAGGCGCTGGATGCCGAGATGATCGAGGTGAATCCCCTGGCGCCGGACTGGCTGGCGAACATGCGGCGCATCGCCGAGCGGATCCGGCAGGGCGTCGAGGACGCGTCGAGCAGCAACGGCGGCTGACGCGGTCGGACTGGAGAGCGCGGCGCCGGCGCCGAGGCGCCCGCAGCAAGGATAGCCATGAGCATACACAGCGATGCAGACAGAGCACAAACCGACAGCGGGAAGAATGCGGCGTCACAGGTGGCAGCGGAACCGATCGTGGCATTCGACCACGTGACCTTCTCCTTCGGCGCGGCGCCGGTAATCGAGGATGCGACTTTCACAATCGACCCGGGAGACTTTGTCTCCATGATCGGGCCGAACGGCGCCGGAAAGACCACTCTGGCCAAAATCATGCTCGGCCTCCTGCAGCCGACGCGGGGTCGGGTGAACCTCTGCGGCGGTGCGACGAACCAGCAGTGCACCCGGGTCGGGTACGTACCGCAGCACGGCAACTTCGACCCGGAGTTCCCCATTACCGCCGGGGAGGTCGTTCTCATGGGCCGGGTTCCCCGGGGCCTCGGCTTCTACAGCCGCAGCGACCGCCGGGACGCCGCTCGCACCCTGGCGCAGGTCGGCCTGCCCGGCTTCGAGGGTCGCCCCTTCGCCGACCTCTCCGGGGGACAGCGCCAGCGGGTGCTCATTGCCCGCGCCCTGGTCTCCAACCCGGAGCTCCTGATCCTGGACGAGCCCACCGCCAACATCGACTCCGCGGCGGGGCAGCGCCTCCGGGACATCCTGGAGCGACTCAAGGGCACCATGACGGTGCTCCTGATCACCCACGATCTCGGCTTCGTCTCCGAGCTCGTTGACAAGGTGCTCTGCGTCAACGTGAAGGTGCGGATCCACCCGACCCACGAGGTTACCCCGGGGCTCATTGAAGAGCTCTTCGGCAGCAACGTGCGAATGGTGGATCACGACCACGAGGTCCCGGGCGGCCACGGACACGACGGGGTGCCCGGGGCCGGAAGTGGGGTGACGGACCCCAGCGGTGGCTCAGGCCACGGAGGCGGGCACCATGGGTGAGTTCTTTCGCGCCCTGGGTGACCCGAGTGTCGCCTTCCTGCGATACGCCCTTCTGGCGGGCATGCTCTCGAGCGCGGCCTTCGGGGTGGTCGGGAGCTACGTGACGGTGAAGCGGATCGGAGGGATGGCCGGCGCCATTGCGCACTCCGTCCTCGCCGGTGTCGGGATCAGCCTCTTTCTCAGCGAGACCCGCGGCGTGGAGTGGCTGCACCCCCTCATGGGAGCGGTGGTCGCGGCGGTGGTGGCGGCCGTAATCATCGGCCTGGTGAATATGTATGCCCGGCAGCGGGAGGATACGGTCATTGCCGCGATCTGGTCGGTGGGCATGGCGGTGGGGATTCTCTTTCTGGCGCGGACGCCGGGGTACGTGAACCCCATGACCTATCTCTTCGGGAACGTGCTGATCGTCTCCCGGAGCGACCTGATCGTGATTGCCGCGCTCGACGCGCTCGTCGTCGTGGTGGGCCTTCTGCTCTACCCGAAGCTTCAGGCGGTCGCCTTCGACGAGGAGTTCGCCCGGGTTCGGGGCGTCCGCACCCGCATTCACTATCTGACGCTGCTGATCCTGGCGGCGGTGACGATCGTGCTTCTCACCTCGATCGTCGGGGTGATACTGGTGATTGCACTGCTTACCCTGCCGGCGGGGATCGCGGGCCTCTTCAGTAAGTCACTCTGGCAGATGATGATCGGCGCCACGGCGCTCACGGCGCTCTTCATCTTTGCCGGCATGGGGACCAGCTACGTCGCCGACCTGCCGAGCGGCTCCACCATTGTCGTCATTGCCGGGGGCGTCTACCTGGTCACCATGGGCGCTCGGGCCGTGGCGCGGCGGGCGGCAAAGCTTCGCCGCGCCGACGAGTCGACCCGCCGGAACCGCGACACGGCGTAGCCTGCGGCGCGGCGGGGCGGGCGGCGTGTTCAGTCGCCGGCGCGGGGCGGGCGCTCGTCGGCGCGGGGTGGGCGCTCGCGGTGGCGGCCGCGCCGTGCTCCCCCGTCGCCGGGTGGCCGCCCCTCGAGCGCCGGGCGGCGATCCAGCCGTCTAACCTGCGCAGCCACTGCCGTACCAGGTGGAAGACAACCAGCCCGGGAAGAAGGATGGCCGACAGCACGGCGAGGTTCAGCGGCACCAGAGCAGTCGCACCGGGCATGGCGGTGCCCTGCAGGGAGAGCAACTCGTCGAACACCAGGCCGGAACCGATTGCCAGAACCGCAATGCCCGCGACGTAGAGCGCCGTGGCGCCGCGCCCCAGGGTCTTCAAGGCCACGCCGAGCGTCGCGAAGTTAGTCGCAGGCCCCGCAATCAGCAACACCAGCGCCGCTCCCGGTGGCAATCCCTGACTAACCAACGCAAAGGCCAGCGGCACGGATGAGGTCGCGCACACGTAGAGCGGCATGGAGACCAGCAACACCGCGGGGTAGTAGAGCCACTGATCCTCCAGGCCCGCCAGCGCTCCCGCCGGGAGCAAGACCGTCACTGCGGCACTGAGCAGCAGCCCCACCCCCAAAGCCCCGGCGAAGTCACCAAGCAACTCGCCGAAGGCGTAGCCGAGCGCCTTCCGTCCGTTCCGCGCAAGCCGCGTCAGGACTCCCGCCTTCTGATCTGGATCGATGTCAACGGCCCTATCGCCATGGCTACAGCTGCACCCCTCTCCGGAGCACTCGTGCTCCCCGTGTGCGTGCAACACCTCGTGCCCGTCACTTTGGCGAGCACCGGCGGCGGCACGCTCCGGTGCCCGCGCGTCGCCCGGCTGCCCGCCGCGCCTGCCGAACCGGTCAAGTGCGAGCCCGAGGAGCGACCCCGACACGAAGGCGCTTACCACCTTGAAGAGCGCGAAGGGAAGACCGAAGAAGGCGTACGAGACCGCAATGGAGTCCACGCCGGTTTGGGGGGTCGCCGCGAGAAACGAGAGCACGCTGCCTCTGCTTGCACCCTCGCGCTTCAGGGAGACCGCGAAGGGAAGCACGCTGCAGGAACACAGCGGCAATGGTACGCCCGCCAGGGAGACAAGAACCGGTCCGGCCCGCCGTTCCGCGGATGCAACGCGCCGGACAAAGCCGTCCGGAATGAGCACCTTGAGAATCCCGGCGAGTAGCAGCCCCGCCAGGAGGAAGGGGGCGACTTCAATCAGGATGTGCCAGAATAACTCGTTGAAGAACTGTGCCATGGCGGTCAATGCAACGGAAGTTGACGCACTCTGCCTACCACTCCACCCCGAAACCGTCAACGGCCCTCGCGGTAGTCCGCAATCAGGGTGTTCATGGTTCTCGTGGACGGCGCCCGGGATGAGCCCAGCACGCGATCCGCAGCCTCTGCGCGGCCCGGCAGGATGGTTGCCAGTGTTGCTTCGATGATCCGCTCGGGCGCCGTTGCACGCCGAACGACCGAGGCCAGGGTCGTGACCACCGCAGTCAGAGATACGCCGGTCGAAAGCAGGAGCGCACCGTCACGATCGACGGCACCGGCGAAAACTGCGGCGGCGGCTCCACCGGCGGCGACGGCAAGGCCGGCGCCGTGCCAGGGAGTGACGGTCGACAGCTCCCGCGCCTCCTCGTAGGCGGCCCCGGCACGACGCAGGTCGCGGTACTCCCGGTGCAGTCGAGCCGCAAACTCCGGACTTACCTCCGCTTCGACTGCGAGGGCCGTCTCGTAGCGTACGAGAGCAGTGTCGAAGTCGGCGGCGGAAACGGCGCGGGCGGCGTGGAGCGTGTTGAGGTAGGCGTAAGCTTCGTACGCGGCAGGGAGTCCCGCCCGTGCTACCGCCGGGTCCGGGAGGCGCGCCAGGCGACTGCGCAACGACTCGGCGGAGAAGAGCGCCTCCGGTTGGGGATCGTCGTAGCGGTCGGTGACCGCCCGGACGGCGCCGAGAACCCGGAACTGCGTCGCCAGGGCGCGGACCTCACTTCGCCACGCATCCAGTCCCGGAATGTTGTAGCTCTGTTCGGCATACGCCAGGAGCATTCCCGCGGCGGTCTCTCCGAGGGTGTAATCGACACCGCCGGATATGCCGTTGCGCACGAAGGTGAAGAGTCGGCTGAAGCGCGCCTGCTCGACCGGGAGAAACCGCGGAATGGCAACGGTGAGGGCGCTCACCGAGTTGTCCCCGACCGTCACAACCTCGGTGTGGATACTCTGCAGCTTGTCGAATCGAGGCTCAAGGACGTCCACCGCATATGTGCCGACAGGGAGATCCAGTATCTCGTGCCGACCGGCAGGAAAGACGGTCCCGTCGAGAACGACGACGAGATCGTCGACCGCCGGATCGGGCTCAACGGCAATGGTGCCGAAGCGCCGCGCCTCGTCCTGTACCCCATCGAGGACTCCACGTATTGTCTCCGACGGTGAAGCTTCCACCGCGGAAATCGCGACGCGAAGAACAGTCCGCTCCGCTCCGTTCGGGTGGATGAGAAGATATTCGACATGGCTTGCATCGGCCCGGGATACGAGGGTGTGCGGCCCTTCCTCGGCGCCCTCGGCCGGGGAACCGGTCATAACGGACGTGTCCGGCAACAGCGTGATCCTGCGGCGAATCGAGGCCGCCGCCCGGTCCAGTGCCATGCGCCCGGCTGCGGCCACTTCGTTATGCTCGGTGGTTATCCGAATCCACCTGGTGGTCACCGGCCCGGGATCGCCGAATCGGGGGGCGGCCGGCCCGGCGGGATCGTCCGCGACAGCGCCGGGCCCAACACCCACGCCCATAACGACGACCATGAGGACCAGAAGCGTGACACGCGGGACGGCCCGGCGGGAACAGCTACTCATGAACAGAGCTTAACGAATCACTCGGATTAGCGCCAATCGAGCTCACACCCCGGGACGCGCGTCACGGCTCCGCAGCCGGAGCGGGCCATCACAGAAGCGCGGCGCCGCCCCGCACGGCCTGGTAGACACCGAAGCCGACGAGGGCGGCACCGGTGAGCGAAACGACGATCCGCTGCACGCGCTCTCCGCCCCGCGCCAGGAGACCGAAGAGAACTACGACGACCAGGAAACTCCCGATCAGCGCAAGATAGAAGGCCGCAATGAAGGCGACGGCAGACATCGGCACAGATTTCCAGGCATCCACCACAATGGGGCCTGCCAGCACGCTCCAGAAGAGGTACGGGCCCGGGCTCAGGGCGTTCATGAGAACGGCTCGTCCGAAGCCGCGGCGACCCGGCGCGCCGACCACTTCGCCCCGGTGCGACGGGGCGGATGTCGCGCCGGCTCCGTCCCGCCCGGCGGAGGCGGCGGTCTGCGCAGCGCCCTTTACACCGGTCCCCGCGTCGCGGGCTTCCTGGTCCGCCGTGTCGGCAGGTTCCTGGGCCCCTGCACCGCGGCGCCGCCGAAGCATCGTGAGAAGCGAGCGAGCCCCCAGGTAGATCATGAAGGCGCCGCCGGCGATGCGCAGCACGGTCAGGAAGGTCGGCGAAACGAAGGAGAGTGCCGTCAGGACCGCGGCGACAATGGGTATGTCGCTGATGAGGGGTGCCGTGGCAAGCGGCAGGGTTGCAGCCAGACCGCGCGCACCGGCGCGGTTGGCAAGGAAGGCCTGAAAGGGTCCCGGAGACATGCCGGCGGAGAGACCGAGGGTGAACCCCTGAGCGAGCAAGGCGAGCATGCCCCATTATATGCGAACTGGTGCCAGAATTGTTGATGCCTTCCGCGGCCGGTCTAAAGCCCCGTCAGCCTCCGGGTAACGTCTCTCAGGCCACCAGATGGAACGCCACGGCCCCGGGTGGCAGGGCGACAGTGTCCACGTGCAGATGCCCTTTGCGCAGCCCGATCACCGGCGGATTCAAGTACTCGTGATGCCAGATCCGCCGGATCCACTCGTGACCGCTGCGTGAATGGGTCCACAGGTGGCGGTGGGTGG
>CAZZIE010000066.1:0-22777 GCA_964654185.1 uncultured Spirochaetaceae bacterium
AGTGTCCCTATTGCTTCAACGCTTCAACGCAATCAACAATTCTGGCACCAGTTCATTCGACCCGATACACCCGGCATTCCCCCGCCTCGAGGCGCAGGACCTTGACACCCCCTTTGGTCGGGAGGACCGCCGTCCGCTCATCCCCCGACGCGCCGGGGGAACGTGACCCATAGGGAGAGCCCGCCGCATCGGCTGCGTGGGTCGAGAAAATGAGCACAGCCTCCGGGCCGTTCCCGGCCCCGGGCCGTGGCTCCGACGCCGCGCGGGATGCGCCCGTAACGGTCCGCGACTGCTCCGGCGCCTCACCGGGAACGCCCGGCCAGGGCACGTTGAAGTTCTCGACGGCCTCCTGCGTGTCGGTGTTGGCGACAAAGAGCAGCGGGCCCTCAGTCTCGGCCGCACTCGCCCCTGACCCGTTCGCGCCGACGCGGGCCGCGCCGTTACCCGCGCCGCCGCCTGGCTCAACCCTCCACGCCAGGAAGCGGTCGCTTCCGGTGGGGTCCGGGGCGCGGAGCCACCGGACGGGGCATCCCCGGATCTGCGGGAGGAGCTCTTCGGCGAAGAGGCGGATCCGCGTGAGGTTGTGGAAGATGTGGCCGTTACGGCCGAAGCGGTAGGGTCCGGTGGTGGCCTTGGGGCCCTCGCGCTCCTGGAAGACGTAGAGCTTGCTGTAGTACTCGTTCGGCGCCGCCTCGGTGTGGATGTCGCGAAGCTCGAAGCCCAGGGCGGTGTAGCTCGGCAGGTCCGTCAGGAAGAGCGCGCAGAAGGCGCGCGCCTCGTTCCCCGCCAGGTAGAACTCGTCGAAGCGCGGGTCGTCCTTGTCACCGGTCATGACGGTGAAGCTCGGTGTCACGAAGCGTGTTGATGCCACGTCCAGATAGCGCCGGAACCGCTGCAGGAACTCCTCGGTGTTGATCGGCACCGACTGCAGATCTCCCAGGGTCACCTCCGCGTCGGAGGCGTCCAGGTGGTCGATCTCATCCCCGTAGGCCATGATGCCCCGCGGCGCCATGAAGGTTTCGGCAAAGTAGGCGAACCACGGCACACCGCTCTCCCGGATGCGGCGCTTCACGGCGGCATGGATGTCATAATGGGGGTCGATGTCTACGGGCACCCCCTCCCGCCGCATCTGCACGTGGGACATGTCGCCGCGCATGAAGTCGAAGCCGAAGCGTTGCTGCACCTGCGCGTAGTGGTCGCACACATAGTCCCATACGGCGGCGCGGGGGCGCGAGAAGTCCACGCCCCAGTCGCGGTTGTCCTCGAGGCGCTCGTAGAGCTTGTACCGGGCAAGCGGTCCGAAGACGCGGGACATGCTCTCCGGCTCCGAGATGCGGTAGTCCCGCCAGACATCCCCGGTTGCGTCGACGCTGCGGTTCTCCAGGTCGACCTCGAGCCCCCGGTAGGGGGGTGCCATGGTCGCCGGGGCGGGCTCGTAGCCGTAGGCGTGGACAAAGTGGACGAGCTCACCGCGCCGGGCCGCGCGCCCTTCCGGATCCTCAGGCTCCCCGAAGAGAATGCGGCGGCGCGCCTCCTCGGTGACCCGCTCCGTGAAGAAGGCCGTACGGTCCGGGAGCGACAGAGCGTCGACGGCGGGCCCGTTGGCATCGACATAATCTAAGATGCGCTCCTGAACCTCCTCATGCAGGTCGGCGGAGTGATCCACGATGTCCGTGTCCTCCCGGCGAAGCCATTCGAAGAGCCAGGGCTGCGCCAGGGCGATTTCGGAGAAGCGGTCGGTGTGGGGAATGACGTCCATGGCGATGGTGCGGCCGGCGGCGTGGATGAGGTTGCAGACCGCCCGGAGTTGCCGCGCCGCGGTGGATAGGTGCGGGTACTCCGCGGCGAAGGCGGGGTCGAAGAACTCGCCGTTGATCTCCCAGCTCGACATGCCGTAGAGACTGCCGACGACGCCGGGCTCCCAGACCGGCAGGAGATGGACCGCGTCGTAGAGGGCCGGGACCGTGAGGAGGTACCGGACTACACCGAAGAAGCCGCCGACGGTGCGGACGTTGATTCCGACGACGTTCGCGTGGCGGATCCAGGCGGTGGGGTCGGCGGGCGCCGCTTCCGTTGTGGCCGCCGCGGCTGCCAGAGGTCCCCGCAACCCCACGGGCAACTCGGAGACGGGCACGGCGGGATCGGTGTGCTCCTCCGCAAGGGCGAGCTCTATTGCCGGACCGTAGCGCTCGCTGAGAATGCCGATGCTCTCGGGAACCGAGAGCTCAAGTGCATCCGGCGGCAACAGCCCGACCAGCCAGGAAGTGCGTCCCGCGGTGAAGTCGGCTTCCACGGTTGAGCGCCCGCGGTGCCAGTAGTCGCGGAACTCTGCGTAGGTTCGGGGCAGGCGCGTCATGACCGCTCGGGCAGAATGACCTGGTAGTCCCGGGTAATAATGATGTCGGCGCGCTCCTTCTGACCGGAGATGATCTCATGCTCGATCTCCAGGACCTGTTCGAGGAATGGCTCAATCTCCTCGCGGCCGCGCTTCTTCCGGGACTCCAGGGTCTCGAGTCTGTTTCTGTCGATGAATACGCGCGCGTCGGCGTTCACGAGGGTTGTGGTGTAGGTTCCTTCGGCAATGACTACCCGGGCGTCTCCGACGGGCAGTCGCTCATCGACCACGCGGTCCTCGTCGTAGATCACCAGGGGCTTGGTGATCTCCGGCGTCCCCTCCTGGATTGCCTTCACGTGCTCGTCGAGCAGGTCGAGCTTCACCTCCTGCATGCCCACCCAGTCGATCCCTTCACGGCGCCGCCTGTCGTTGGACTTGGGAGGAAGATGAAAGTAGTCGTCCTGCTGCAGGATGACTGATGCCACATCGTCATCGGAGAGGCGCTCGCAGAGGGCCTTCGCCGTCTCGGACTTCCCGCTCCCGGACTCTCCCGCCACGGTGATCGCGTAGGGTCGCGTACTCTCCCGGATGTACGGCATGAGGTAGCCGATGATCTCGTCGGCCGCCCTGCGATGGTGCTCTTCTACAATGATCACGTCGCCGCGCATACGAGATTATGGTAGTACGGGATTCGATTCCGCGCAAGTAACGCGGTTTAGTTTCAGCAGGTCCCAGGTCCAGACGAATCAGGGTGTCATGGCGGCGCGATATCGAGTGCGGCGGGAGGCGCAGGCATGCACGCTGCGCGTGGGCAAGAGGTGTGCAGTGGTGCCCCGTCAAAGTCGGGTCGGTCACATCTCGCTCAATCGCTCGATCCTGCGCGCCAACGCGCGATTCGTTCTCAAGGGCCGTCACGTTGTGCCACGCGTCCATCGACGAAGCCCGCGGGAAAACTTGCCCGAGGTGCGTGACGTTAGCCGCGCATGGAAGAACCTTCCGGAGAGAAATGCCTCTACTCTGTGTGCGTACTGCACAGGAAGTCGAAGTCGCACCCCTCATCCGCCTGAAGAATATGGTCGAGAAACATACGACCGTACCCGCGGTCATAGTGTTTTGGAGGCGGTCGCCAAGCCGACAGTCGCTCGTGCATCTCCTTCTCAGAGAGGTGGACAATCAAGGCGCGAGCTCCAGCGTCCAACTCGATCAGATCCCCATTCTTCACAATCGCCAGCGGGCCTCCGGCGGCCGCCTCGGGTGCTACGTGAAGAACAACTGTCCCGTAGGCAGTTCCGCTCATGCGAGCATCGGTGACGCGGAGCATATCACCTACTCCGCCCTCAAGGAGCTTCCGTGGAATCGGTATGTGACCCCATTCCGGCATGCCGGGCCCGCCGATTGGACCGGCGTTGCGCAACACCAGGACGGAGTGTTCTGACACCTCCAACGATGGGTCGTCAATGCGCTGAAGAAGATCATCGCGGTTCTCGAACACCACCGCTTTGCCCTTGTGCTGAAGAAGTTCCGGAGTAGCCGCCGAGCGCTTGATCACTGCGCCTCGCGGTGCGAGGTTCCCCTTTACCGCGATGGTACCGCCCTCGGGATAGACGGGCTCGGAACGCGGTCGTATCACCTGTCGGTTCTGAACTGCCGCGCCGGCTGTATTCCTGCCGAGGGGAAGGCCCGTTATCGTCAGTGCGTCGCCATGGAGAAGGTCTGCGATTTCTTCCATTACGGCCGGCACGCCGCCAGCATAGAAGAAGTCCTCCATCAGAAACTCTCCCGACGGTGCAACGTTCGCGACCATCGGGGTCTCGCAGGAGATCCGATCGAAGTCCTCAAGCGTAAGCTTGATTCCCAGACGTCCCGCGAGGGCAAGGAGATGCACCACGGCGTTCGTTGATCCACCGAGAGCCATGTCCACCCGGATACCGTTATCGAGCGCAGGCGCGCTCAAGACCTTGTCGGGACGCAGGTCCTCTTCGATCATGTGCACAATACGTCGGCCGCTCTCCTGGGCCATCGCCTGGTGCCTTGAATCAGCGGCGGGGATGCTCGAGCTCCCGGGTAGCGCGAGCCCCATCGCCTCCACAATACTCGCCATTGTGCTGGCCGTCCCCATCACCATACAGTGACCCGCGCTCCGGCTCATGCAGGTCTCGATCTCAACGAACTCCTCCTCAGTTAGGCGTCCCACACGGCACATGTCCCAGAACCGCCAGATATCGGTGCCAGATCCGATCTCCCTCCCCCGCCAGTGTCCCTTCAACATCGGCCCGCCCGGAACGATAATCGCCGGCAGGTTCGCGCTTGCCGCTCCAAGCAACTGGGCCGCGGTAGTCTTATCGCAACCGCAGAGGAGGACCACTCCGTCGATCGGATTCGCCCGTATCATCTCTTCGACGTCCATCGCCATTAAATTGCGGTAAAGCATCGTGGTCGGCTTCATGAACGGTTCGCCGAGGGAAATCGTCGGGAACTCGAGAGGCAGCCCACCCGCTTCCCACACACCGCGCTTGACCGCCTCCGCTACCTGGCGAAGGTGAGCATTGCAGTTCACAAGCTCGCTCCAAGAATTGCAGATGCCCACCACCGGTCGCCCACCAAGCACGTCCGGAGGGAAGCCCATCGCCGTCATCCACGAGCGATGTACGAAAGCATCGGCACTGATACCTTCGAACCACTCGCGGCTCCTGAGCTTCACTTACGTAACCTCGTTCCGCAGATTGGTGTATCCGCCGCTGATGATCCGCCCGATATTGTCGACGATGATGTCCGCGAGGCGCGAGAAATACTCGGGGGTAGAGCCGGCAACGTGTGGAGTGATGAGCACGTTCTCGAAGTCCCACAGCGGGCTCGCCGGGTCCAGCGGTTCACCTTCCACGACGTCCAGCGCGGCGCCACCGATCTCGCCCCTTTGGAGGGCCAGCACGAGAGCTTCAGTGTCAAGCGTCTCTCCCCGGGTCATGTTCAGGACAATCGCGCTCGTCTTCATGCAGTCGAGTTCTCCGCTGCTGATCATGTGGTGGGTCGACGACCTGGCGGGGACTGCCACCACGATGTAGTCGCCGCGAGAGAGTACGGCGCGCAAGTGTGCCATTCCATATACCTCGTCGGCAGCGCCAGCGTATCGTTTCGGATCCCGGACGAGACCCACAACGTTCATAGAGAGCGCCTTTCCAAGTTCCGCCACGCGGCGACCGATCGCTCCGAGTCCTATCACGACAAGGGTCTTGCTACTGAGGACCCCCGCAGGAAACTGCCGCCACTCATGGCGCCTCATTTGCCGATGCGCCTTGCCCAAGGACCGTTCGAAATAGAGCATGGCGGCGATGTTGTGCTCGGCGACCCCTTCCGAGTTCGCCCCGCGAGCGCTAGTCACAGCGATTCCTCGTGCTGCCATAGCCTTGAGGTTCAGATGATCTACCCCGGAACCAGTAGCCTGGAACCATCGGAGGTGGGCGGCCTCCTCGAGTAGTTCCTCACTCAGGTCATGGCCCACAATGTGGGTTGCCTCGCGGACCGCGGCCCGGGTGGACTCATCAACGGCATCTACCACCGCGACGTCTGCCCGACCAGTCCTCTCGAGGATCCTCTTCTTCAGGTCGTGGGCGTTTCCGGCAATACCGCAGTGGGGGGCAGAGGGAAGGATCAGAAGGGGAAAACCGTCTGACTGATTACCGGGTTCCGTCGTCATCACAGTTCCCCGACTGTGATGTCGTCGATTTGAGCCTGGTTCAAGTCGAGCCCGAGCCCAGAACCCCGGGGAACATCAACGTAACCGTCGGCGCCCAATTGAGGGGGATTGCTTACGCCAATCGATTGCCAATCTCCGCTCCATACCTCGTAGTAGTCGCAATTGTGAATACCGCAGATCGCATGAAGGTTCGCGATGTCAAGAATGGGATTGTGCGTGGTGTGCACCTCACAGTTGAGCCCAAAGCTCTCGCAGACATGGGCCGTCTTCGCGACACCAGTGATCCCGCCTTTCAGTCGCACATCACTCCGGATGATGTCCGCGGCACCCCGAAGGATGTACTCCGCTGAGAGGTAGTGGCTTCCTTCCAGATTCTCGTTCGCGCAGATTGGGATTCCGAGAGCTTCACGAAGCCGGACGAGATTCCGGATCTCAAAATCTTGAACGGGCTCCTCGTACCACCGGTATCCGAGTCTCTCCAACTCGCGACCCAGGCGGAGCGCCTCAAGATAGTCGAGACTCTCGACGGCATCGTACATGAGGTCCATATCGCCTCCGGCCGCAGCGCGAATCGCCTCACAAATCGGAATTGCGTCCTCCGGGGGAAAGGGACATGTCAACTTGTACGCGGTGTAGCCGCGGTCCATCGCGTCCATGAGAGCTGACACGTATTCCTCGGCGGAGCTGCAGTGACCTGAGTTGGCGTACGCTCGAACCCTCGTCCGATATCCCCCCAGCAGCTTGTACACCGGTTGCCCGGTGGCCTTGCCGACGATATCCCACAATGCCACGTCAATGGGACCGAGATAGGTCTTCGGGACATTGAATAGCCGGTTCGCCTTCCACAGCTTGCGCCAGATGCGTTCCCGGTTCATCGGGTTTTCGCCGATGAGAAGCGGTTTGTAGACGGCAATAAGTGCCTTCAGGTGCGCCTCTTCGCCCACCCACCATGTTGCACTGGAGTGTCCCTCGATTCCGCCGTCGGTGGTGAGCCGAATCAACGGGATACGCCACGGCATGGGGTCATCACCGATCCGATGGATGAAGCGGGAGCCTTTCTTCGAGTCAGATACTTCCGTCAGTTCAGCGATTCGCGATTCAAACTCCAGCAGTTGTATCTTCAGGTCTGTAATCTTCATGCCCTGGCCTATGCTGGACCCGAGTAGAGCAACGCCCCTTGTTCACGAAGCCGGCCCCGGAGTGACTCGATATCAAGATCACGCGGCCTCACCCCTTCACCGGCGCTCATTGCTGCGGCGGTCCCAACCGCCTGGCCCATTGCCATGCAGGTCCCGGTCTGGCGAGCAGTTGCCAGTCCCTTACGGCTGGCAGACAAACAGCGGCCGCCGACCAGGAGTTGATCAATCTCACTTGGTATGAAGCACCGATACGGGATGTCGTAACCTGCCTTCAACCGCTCCGCCGCGGCCATGCTGGACCCGCGTGCGTCATGGATGTCTATAGGAAAACCGCCCTGGGCAACCGCATCCGGAAACCGTCTTCCGTCGATCACGTCTGCGTCGGTCAGTTTGTACACACCTTTCAGGCGTCGGGTCTCCCGCACACCGAGCGCAGCGGCGGTTGCCGCCAGGTAGCAGGTCGCGAAGCCCGGAACGTAACCCCGGAAGAACTGGACAAACTCAAGAACCTGGCGGCGGAGCGCCACTTCTGCGCGGCTGAGCTCCTTCGCACTAAGGGCGTCCACGGGAACGCGAGTGACGTTGATAACTGCCTCACCCGTACGTGTCCAACCGGAGAAGTGAAGCTCTTCTCTGCCGAGCGAGAGTATCCCGGCTTGTTTGCCTTTGCGCATGAGCGAGCCGAAGCCCCACAGGTTCACATGGTCCTGACCCCGCAGATCAGTTGGCTCCACTCCCAGTTTGAAGTCGTCTGGGTGCGCCTCGACATAATCTATGAGCTCGTCGAAATCCACGCCACCGAGTTTGAACAGGAGGCTCACAGGCTGCAGGTCGCCCTCGTTCGGTTCAACCGGGTGAAAAGAGGCCCCTGCATAAGCGGCAACGTCCGCGTCACCAGTACAGTCCACTACGACTGACGCCCGGTATGCTTGCCGTCCGGACTTGTTCTCAGTAATGACGCCGGCAACGCCATCCGCATCCTCGAGGGAGGCAACGATGGGTGAATCTATGAGGAACTCGACACCCTCCTCATCGAGGAGGATCGGGACGAGCGACTTGTATTCTTCGTGGTTGATCGGTACGCGGGACGGCGTGTATCCGGTGTCGTCGCGGATGTGCCCCGGTGAAGCGCCGATAGCCTTCAGTCTCTGGATCACCTCCTCCGGGATTCCGCCGACGATCCGCGTCCCCAGCGGGTCGTCCCAGCCCTCGCTGTGCTCCAGCATCTGGCGTCCGATGTACCCGCCAAGGAATCCTGATCGTTCGACGACAAGCGTCTTCGCGCCGTTCCTTGCAGCCGCGAGCGCAGCGATGATACCGGCAGTACCTCCGCCCGCAACCAACACATCCAACCGGTCAACAATCGGAGTTGTTCGCCCCGGCTCGGTGACCTCGCTTGACTGCTGCTGTATCTGAACCTTCATGCCCCCCCCTGTCCGTCGGGAGCGGACGCTCGTTCGAGCTCCGGCCCCCGTGAGCACACCTTTGACTTGTTCGGTGCCTACTTTTCCGACGCGAGCCCGGCACTCGCTATCGCGTCCTTGATCCGTCGCAGGTCCTCCCCGGTCGCCGGACTGAGTGGCTCGCGTGGTACGCCCACTTCCCGGCCCAGCGCCGCGATTAGCGACTTCACCTTTCCCGGAAACGGTCGTTCGGCGTACGACCGAACAACCGGTACCATCCTCTCTTGAATGCGGCGAGCCTCGGCGTGGTCGCCACCGTGGAACGCGTGCCACTGCCGCACGCACACGTCAGGAACAACCGAAAGAAGCGCTGACACCGCCCCGACTGCGCCCGCGCAGTACGTGCTGTAAAGCGCAATATCATAGGCGCTCAACACCGAAACACGATCACCCAAGCGTGCCACCATATCGGCCAGGTCCCCGGGATCTATCTGCTTGATGGCAACGATGCCCTCAATCTCGCAGAGTTCAGCGAGTTGCGGGGGCGTGACCAGATTCGCCGGCACGACGTTGTATATGATGAGCGGTGTCTCCACAGCGCGGCTCAGCGCGCTATAGTAGCGGGCATTTTCCTGCACCGTTCCCCCGGCGTAGTGGATAGGGGTGACCAGCAGGTAATCTGCTCCAGCATCTGCAGCGACCTTCGCACAGGAGAGGGCAGCACGCGTGGAATCGCGGATGACCCCCGCGACTACTGGGATGTCGCCGCCCAGTACGTCCCTGGCTGCCCGGACCAAGAGCCCGACTTCGTCGTCTGACAGACTGACGCCTTCTCCGGTACTGCCGGCAACCCCGATAGCGTCCACGCCGCTTCGCTGTTGGTACTCAACTTCCCTCTTGAATAGCTCGAGCTCGATTTCATCATCAACGAAAGGTGTCACAACCGGCGAGATCATTCCCCGGATCGCTTGTTTGCTCACGGCTCAACCTCCAGTTCCCGTTCGTTGTCTTGATTAACTCTTGTCGTCGATCTTCAGCTCGTCGATCAGACGTGAGAGAGCCTTCTCTTCATCACGAGTGGCGGGAAGCAACGGTGAGCGAGGGATGCCCGAAGTATACCCCACCATTCTCATGGCCGATTTCAGAAGGCTTACCGGGTTCGTTCGTCCGTTTTGTCCCATAACCCGGTACAGTCGGAAGAGCCGCTGTTGGGTTTGCGCGGCCTCGTCGACCTTGCCCCGGAGGGCCGCCTCGATCATGGACCGAATGGTGTTGCCCACAAGATGCGCGCCGCCGCTGACAACACCACCGACTCTGTTGCTGCCGCCCTGTATGAACGCTTCCAGCACCATGGTGTCGTCGCCACAGTAGATCGCGAAGTTGGGCCCCGTGGCGTTTACATACTCGGTGATCTGTTTTGCATTGAGTTCCGCCTCCTCCTTGATCCCGACGATGTTCTCGTGCCCTGCGAGCTGCGAGACCGTATCAGGGTCAAGGTTAACCCCGGTGAAGATCGGGATATTGTAGAGGATGACCGGTAATCGGCTCTCGTCCGCTACTGCCCGGAAATGGGCCAGCAGTTCACGCTGTGTGGGCTTGGTGTAGTAGGGAGAGACCACCATCACGTACTGATAGCCCGAATCCGCCGCGGCGCGTGCGAGCCGGATTGTTTCCAGAGTCGAGGCGGCGCCGATCCCTGCAACGAGCGTGGTGCCCTGTTCAACGGCTTCTCGAATGTGTTTGAACAGCTCGACTCGTTCGCTTTCGACCATGGTGAAGAACTCCCCGGTGGTACCGGACACGATCAGGGAATCCCCCTTGCCGGTTTTCATCACCCGGCGGGCTACTTCCTTGGCGCTTTCATAGTCTACGTCCTGGTTCTCTTTGAACGGCGTAACCAGCGGCACGGCGATCCTACCGAGATCTTTCATCACGTTCATGTTGGTTCCTCCGTACTCATCGGGTGATGGTATAAGCCGGCCTTACAAGGAGTCGCGGATGCCAGGCTTGTTGACACTCTCTCTACTCCTTGACGGCACCCGCCGTCAGGCCTTCAACGAAATGCTTCTGTATAAGCAGAAACATGATTACGACAGGAATTGTTGTCAGAGTGGCCGCGCTCATCATGGCGCCCCACCGGATGTCGTACTGCGAAACGAGTTCAGCGATCCCAACCGGGATCGTCCGCACAGCCTCGCTCGGCAGTACGACCGACGCATACAGGTACTCGTTCCACGAGAGAATGAACGAGAAGATACCCGTGGAGAAGAGTCCGGGAATCACCAATGGCAAGACCACGCGAAAGAGCACCCCCAATCGGGAGCAGCCGTCAATTCGCGCAGATTCTTCGATCTCCTTGGGTACGCTCTGAAAGAAGGCCCGAAGAAGCCAGACGGAGAACGGCAAGGTGATCGTTGTGTGGGTCACGATCCCCGCGAGATATGTGTCGATGATCCCGAACTGCGACAGGATCAGGTAGAGGGGTATGAACAGCAGGATAGGCGGAAACACGTACGTTAGCAGTAGCGCGAGAAGCACCACCGGCTGGCCTGGATACCGAAATCGGGTCACGCTGTACGCAGCAAGGGAGGCGAGCGCCAGAGACGCGATCGTCGTGACCCCCGCGATAATGAAGCTGTTGAGGAAGTAGCCCGGTATGCGCGATTGCGTGAACACCTCGACGTACCAGCGCAACGTGAAGGTCCGCGGAAACAGGCTTGGCGGAACCGCAAACAACTCCGGAGACGTCTTCAGAGACGACACAATGATCCAGTACATGGGAAACATGAAGAGGACGACCGCCACCGCGAGAAGAGAGTAGTTGATGACCCCTTGTGCTGCCCGTCCGCGAATGACCGTCACTTCTTACCACCCCCGGCAGAAATCTGTTCGCCGGCTACGCGCAGGTACGCGACGACGGAGACCATGAGAAAGATCACCATCAGAACTGAAAGGGAACTCGCGTAGCCGAATCGGAGCCGGCCAATGCTCTCGCGATAGATGAGGATCGGAAGATGCTGAGTCGCGTTCGCCGGCCCCCCTCCGGTGGTCAAGTAGATCAGGTCGAAGTAGTTGAAGGTCCAGATCGTGCGGAGAATCGTAAGCGTAACCGTGACGGTTCTGAGCTGCGGAAGCGTAACATACCGGAACTTCTGAGTCGGGCTTGCGCCGTCGATGTCCGCCACTTCATACAACTGTGCAGGGATCGACTTCAGAGCGGCCCAGTAGAAGATCATCACAAAGGGCGCCGCTCGCCAGACGCTCATGATGATGACGGTCGCGAGTGCGCCCTTCGGCTTGGCAAGCACAGTATTCCCCGATTCAAGGAGTCCGAGGTTTTCAAGTGCCACGCTGAGAATCCCGTAAGACTCGTTAAGCAGCCACCTCCAGCTGAGCGCGATCGCTATTACCGGGACAACATATGGAATGAGAAGGAAGCTCCGGAACGCCTTGATTCCGAACCGGTCCGAGTTGATGAGAAGTGCAAGTGCGAGTCCTACGAGGAGTTGGAGTCCAACGCTCGCAACGGTCCATATAATATCAACAACGAATGCCTGCCAGAAGTCCGGTGATCGGAATGCCTCCACATAGTTCTTGAGGACCACGAACTTGAGCGTTCCGCGAAAGACGTTCTGCGTGTGGAACGACAGGAATGTCGCGTAGAGCACTGGGAGCAGTACCAGGGCCAGAAAGAAGATGAGCACAGGCCCAATCAAGCCGATACCCATGGACATTTCCGTACGTGCAATCGTTCTGGTTTTCCTCATCGCTGTTCACCAAGGGATGCTCAACCCGCCTCATAGGGCGGGTTGAGCAATGATGCGCGTCTACTCCTCTACCTGCGCGATAATCTCCTGAAGCTGCTCGTCGAGCCAATTGAAGGCCCGATCCGCACTCCAGTCATTGACGATGACGTTGTGGATGGCTTCGCCGAAGATGTCCGATGCCTCAATCTCGCCGGCGACCGGATTGAGTCCGCCCTCCAACCCGTGCCGGTGCTCATAGGGCATGATGTCCTGTTCGATGGTCTGGATAACGTCCTCGAACTGACTGGGAATGTCGTAGTTGTAGTACCTCTCAAGCGACGGCTTGTACGCCGGGAGAGCGAATATGGGCCGGGTGTTGGCACGTGCGGCAACGCGTTCCTCTTCGAAGAGGTGCGTCAAGAGCTTCTTCGCCGCCTCAAACCGCTGCGGTCCATTGTCTGCGAGCGTGAAGAAGTAGGCACCGCCAAACTGGGACGGTGGGGGATAGGTGCTGACCGCCGGTCCACTCGGGAACGGTGCGACCGCAATGTCGTCCAGCATGTCCGGATTATCTTCCATTGCGATCAGAACCGGTGCTCCCCAGCCGACAGTCATGTTCGTGACACCCTGCACGAAGGCGTTCCGGTAGTCGCCCCAGGACCAGTTCAGGCTTGCCTCCGGGGAGGCTTCCTCGTAGAGGGTTACCAGGAAGTTCATCGACTCGATGAACCCTTCGCGCTTGTCTCCAAACTGGTATTCGCCGGTCTCCGGGTCGAAGATGTGCACGTCATTGGAGTACATGATGGCCCCGAGTGTCTGCTGCGCGACCATTCTCTTGTGAAGCGGTATGCCCATCCCGTGTGAATCGATTGTCCCGTCACCGTCACTGTCGATATTCAGCGCTCTGGCGGCTTCAAGGAGTTCATCCCACGTCTCGGGGACATCCAATCCGGCATCCTGCAGAAGGCTCTTCCGATAGTACAATCCCTCATGAAGGGCCCAGTCGGGAAGTGCCCAGTAGTGCCCGTCTCTCTCTACCCAAGTCAGGTAGCTCTGCACGAAGTTGTCTTTACCGAGCTCTTCCAGAACGCTATCTACGGGTGCCAACTGATCTCGCGCCTGCATGAATGCGACCTGCGCTTCGATCGCGTTGAAGACGTCAGGCACCTCGCCGCTTCGCCCGCCGGTCAGGAGCCGCTGATACACGGTGTCGTATGAGACCGATTCAAGTTCGACAGTGACCCCCGGGTTTGCCGCCTCGAACTCATCCAAGTCCTTTCGGAGGTTCTCCACCTGGCTACTGACCGTCCGCATGGTCCAAACTGTCAGCGTTACCGGTTCTTCGGCTGCCCCGCCTGTCTGCTCTGATTCGCCCGCTGCGAATGCAGACAACCCAACTGCCAGCAGTAGCGACAGCACAAATGCCGCAATTCTCGTGGATAACGAGTTCATCTCCCTACCTCCTTGGGACAGGGAAACCTTGTCCCTATCCCGATCAGGCTATTGCTTTTGAGTGCAACGCACCCAAATCCGCTGACTCAGTGACCATATTGCCAGACATCAGGCAATCCCGCCGAAATTGCAGAATCCGTGTGTGTCATTCCCGACCGCCTTGCTGGCTCCCGTTTCGTACTACTTCCTGAATGTCGCGAATTGATATGTGGATGTGCCGCTCCATGGCCGCAACTGCGTCTTCAGCTTCTCTGGCTCGGAGCGCTTCGAGTATTTCCGTGTGGGGACCCAGCGCGTTCTTTGCGTTTTCTTTGACCGCGAACGACTTGAGCCTGTAGGTCTTGAAAGCGTTAGCAAGTTCTTCGCTGATCATCACAAGAAGATCATTGTGGCTCGCTGCAGCGATGGCCGAATGAAAGGCCTCGTCCGCGGCCGCAAGTTCGAATACGTCCTGCTTCGACAGGGCCTCCTTGAAGAGTTCCAGCACCTCCTCAATTCGGTCTATCTCCGATGCTTCAGCACGCTCCACGGCGAGTCTTACTGCCAGGAGCTCAATCGACAGCCGCACGTCCATGAAGTCGAGCAACTCAACGCGGTTGGCAGCGAACCATGCACGCAAGCCTTCCGAGGACTCCTCGCGAGTTCGCTTCACGAACGCCCCTCGCCCCTGGAGGATTTCCACCAAGTTCATTGCCTGCAGGACACGCAGCGCTTCGCGAACGGTGGACCTGCCCACGCCAAGGGTCCCGCTTAGTTCCTTCTCCGGCGGAAGCTTGTCACCGACGGCATAGGCACCGCTGAGGATCTCTTTCTTCATCGAGTTCACGACTTGTTCGGTAACGGAGATCTTCTGAATCGACTGCACGAACACCACCAGTAAATTGTCTGACATCAGACTAAACCGGAGATTGAAGGGTGTCAAGCAGAAGTGTGCGCGCCGGCAGTCCGGAATCTGGGCAAGAGAGGGCGTGGGATCGCGATCGGCCGTCGAGGTCAGTAGCCCGCCGTTAGGTCGACCTCGTTGAGGAGCTCTCCCGAGGCCAGGAAGCGCCGGAGGTTCTCCACGGCCTCGTCGACGCTGCGCTCGACGGCGCGGCGGGTGTAGCCGCCGACGTGGGGCGACATGACCACGTTGTCGAGCTCATGGAAGGGGAAGCGCGAGGGCGGCGTGGCGTCGCGCCCGGGGTCGTCGCCGGGGTAGCGGTACCAGGTGTCGATGCACGCTCCCCGGAGGGTTCCCTCCTTCAGTGCGCGGTAGAGTGCCTCCTCGTCGACAATGGCGCCGCGGCCGACGTTGACCAGGACGGCACCCTGCATGGCCGCGAGGGCCTCTGCGTCCAGCAGCCCCTCGGTTGCGGCGGTTGCCGGGAGCGCAACGACGACGATGTCGGCGCCCTCCACGGCGGCTGGCACGGAGGTCACGACGCGATCAAAGATGCCGGCTCCGTCCCCGCCCGCGTGCCCGCCCGCGTCCCCGCCCGAGCGCCGGAAGCCGGTCGCGGTGACGCCGAAGGCGCGGAGCAGTCCGGCGGTTTCGGTGCCGATTGCGCCGGTCCCCAGGATCGCTGCGCGCTTGCCGTCCAGGGATTCCCAGCTCTCCTTCACGGACTCACCCGCGGCAAAACCGTGCCATCGCCCGGCGCGGAGGTCGGCGTCGAAGGCGCACACCCTGCCGAAGAAGGTGAGGAGCAGGGCGACGGCGCGCTCCGCCACGGAGCGGGCGTTCCCGTGGCTGTTGGCAACCCGGATGCCCCGGCGTCTCAGCGCCTCCAGGGGCAGGCTGTTCACCCCGGTGAAGGGGACAACCACGAGCTTCAGTCGCTCCGCCGTCTCGATCGCCTCCGCGGAGACCGACCCGCCGACGACAATGTCCGCCGTCGTGAGATCCGCCGGGTCGGCCCCCGGCGCCCTGCCCGGCGCCTCTCGTGAAGTCTTCCCGGGTGCCTCCCCTGAGACCTTCCCGGGAGCCTCCACAAACTCGACCTCCGGGAACTCGCCGCGCAGCGCCTCCAGCTTGGTCCGCCAGAGACTGTTGAGGCGCTGGGCGAAGAAGATGCGGAGCGGCTGCGTCACGGTCCGACCTCCCCGGTGCCGACGCGGTGCCACCAGTGGGGCGGCGCAAAGGTCTTGGCGCCGTCCTTCGTAACGGCGGTCATCTCGTCACCGCGGTCCTCCAGGAAGAAGCCGTCCATGGGCTCGATCATGTTTTCGCTGCCCCGGAAGATACCGGTCCATAGGCAGAGGCATACGGAGGTGTGCAGATCGTGACTGACGAAGAGCGATGTAACCCCGGGATCGTGGAGGTCCCGAAGGGACTGCCACGCCTGACGAACGGAGTGGGCGAACTCGAGGGGTTCCTGAATCTCCTCCGGTGAGTAGTGGCCGGCGATCCAGTGGTTGATGATGTCGTCGCCGTCGCGGCGCATGAACTGCGCAAAGCTCTCCTTCCGCGCCTGGACCCGAAAGAGGAACTTCGCCTCCTCCACCCCTTCGGCGCTCCCCGCGGGTAACGCCTCCGACACAATGCGCGCGGTTTCGGCACAGCGATCGACGGGACTGTGGTAGAGGCGGTATCGCTTCCCCGCGGGAAGCGATTGCGCAAAGCGCCGGGCGCCCTCCCGTCCCTCATCGGTCAGAGGGGCGTGAAGGATCTCGTGCACTTCCTCCGGCTCCTCCCGCCGGGAGTGCCGCACCATGATGAGTTCGGCACCACCGGCGCCGACGTGGTCGTGGATGTTCTGAACGAGGGCTCTGGAGTTTGCGTCCCACATTCCTCCCATTATTCCGGGTGCTGGTATCGTGTCAAACGACGGCGGCGCAGGATTATGCTCGCTGCGGACGGGGCCGTTCCGGGCCCCGCGGCAGACACGCTTCGCGCCGGGCGCGAGCACCGAAACGGCGCTTAACGCGCAGCTAGCCCCGTGGTACACTGCGGCCACTCATACCGAAAAAGGAGCAGCTCGCCATGGCAGTTGTCTCTTCCGGCCACGCGCGCGCCGGCAGCGCAGGGGAGCACGATGTCCTGCAGCTCCGGACCCGCCGCATCAGTCTCTCCTTCATTGCCATCATGGGCCTGGTTGTCCTCGCCCTTATCCCCATCTTCTTTCTGGTCATCGGCAACAGCGCCGCAGGTTTCGGGGCCAGCGGCGCAGCCGTTGTGGCTGCGGTGAGCCTCTTGCTGGTCTACCGCGGCCAGCGGCAGGTGGGGAACGCCATCTTCTTTGCGGTGTGTCTGCTCATCCCGATCGGCGTGGCGGTGGCCGGACTCAGCAATCCTGAGACGTTGCCGACGGTCATGATCAGCGTCGTGGCGCTTCTCCTGATTCTGCTGATCCCCACGGGGGTCCTGATCTCGCCCGTCTACACCGCCGTGGCCACCGTTGCGGTCGGGGCCGGCATCATCGGCACAATATATGTTGCAGGTCACCCGGATCTTGTCGGGCGGGCGCCGCTCTTTGCGGTGATCTTCCTCTTTGCGGGAGCGGTGATTTTCTTCTTCAGCCGCATCCAGAACGACCTCATGACGCGGTCGGTTCACGCGGCGCAGGAGCAGCGAGCGTCGCTGGATCAGCTCCACCAGCTGGTGCATCAGATGGAGGAGCTCAGGGCAAAGGCTGCCGCGGGCAGCGAATTCATGGCGACGAGCCTGCAGGAAATCGATGAGATCGTCTCGACCTACGCCGAGCACGTCGAGGCGGCGGCAGCGCAGTCGGAGCAGCTGGGCACCGAGGTCTCGGAGAGTCAGGAGCGTCTCGTCGAGCTGAAGTCGGCGCTCGGGCGGATGATCTCCAGCATCGGCGAGCAGGGCAGCGTCGTGGATCGCAATGCCGAGCGCCAGCGCGACATGGCATCTTCCCTCGAGTCACTCAGGAACGATGTCAACACAACTGAGCAGCGGAACAACGATCTGGAGGAGACGTCGACCCGTGGGCGCGAAGGAATCGATCGCATTCTGAAGGCCATCCAGGCGGTCGAGGGGTTCCAGACGCAGCTGCAGGAGATCAACCAGGTCATGGCGCGCATTGCCGCGCAGACGAACCTTCTTGCCATGAATGCGTCCATTGAGGCCGCCCACGCCGGCGACGCGGGCCGCGGCTTCGCCGTCGTCGCCAACGAGATTCGCAACCTCTCCGACGAGGCGAACACCCGTACCAAGGAGGTCGGCGGCATCATCAAGGAGATGAACGGGGCGATCAGTGAGGCGGCCCGCGTCGGCGATGAGACCGGCCAGGCGCTCATCTCGATTACCGAGGGGGTGGAAGCCGCGGCGCCCATGGTGCGCAACCTCCGGGCGGGCATTGAGCAGTACAAGACCGGGATAGATGCCATGGTCGCGGACACGGAGAACCTGGTCTCGATCACGCGACAGATCGGCGAGGATGCCGACGGTCAGGGCAGCCGCCTCCAGAACTACGATCAGACCTTCACCAGAGTCCTGGAAGCGAGCCGGAGCATCGGCAGCACCGTGGCGACGCTGCACGAGTACAATGCGAAGACCAAGACGATCGTGGAGAGCCTTTCGGAGGTGCGGCGCAATCAGGATGCGGTGAATGCCCGGATCGACGATCTCATGCGGACTGCACAGGTCGACGGCCCCGATCAAGCATGACCGTCAGCAGGGCGACGTCGGAGTTGCGCACGCCGGGAATCCGCGCCGCCTGCCCCACCGACATGGGCCGGATCTCCTTGAGCTTCTGTCTGGCCTCGTTGGAGATGCCGCGCAGGGCGTCGTAGTCGAAGTCCCCCGGAATCCGCAGCTTCTCGAGCTTCTCGAAGCGCGCAATCTGCCGCTCCTGCCGCGCCACGTACCCCTCGTACTTCACGTCGAGCTCCACCTGGTAGAGCCACTCCGCGGGGTAGGCGTCCGCCAGCTGCGGCTCAAGGCGCGCCAGATCCGCCAGGGTGATCTCCGGCTTCTTGAGGAGGTGGTAGAAGCTCTTGCCGGCGGCGGAAGCCGCACCGCCCCTACGCCCGTCGCCGTATGGTGACGCGCCGTCGCCGGCGGCCGCGTCGGGTCGCGAATCGCCGCGGGCCGCGCCGGCAGCCGCGCCGCCTGGCCGCGAATCGGCGCCGGCTGCCTCGATCCCCTCGTCGCCGCGCAGGTGCCGCTGCCGCAGGAGCTCCTTGATCTCGTCGATGGCCTGCCGCTTCCGCTCGAAGCGTTCGAGCCGCTCCGCCGGGTGCAGGCCCACCTCGTAGCCGCGCTCGAAGAGGCGCATGTCGCTCGAGTCGTGGCGGAGGGAGATGCGGTGCTCCGCCCGGGAGGTGAACATCCGGTAGGGCTCTTTGGTGCCCAGGGTCACCAGGTCGTCCACCATGACCCCAATGTAGGACTCCGCCCGGGTGAGGATGAAGGGCTCGACTCCCTGGAGCTTCCGGGCGGCGTTGATCCCTGCCACCAGACCCTGGCCGGCGGCCTCCTCGTAACCGGAAGAACCGTTGGTCTGCCCGGCAATGAAGAGGCCCGAGACCATCTTCGCTTCGAGGGTCGGATAGAGCTGGGAGGGATCAATGTAGTCGTACTCCACGGCGTAGCCCGGCCGCATGATCTCCGCGTGCTCCAGGCCCGGCACCGTGTGAATGAACTCCTCCTGAACCTCCTCCGGGAGGGAAGATGAGATCCCGTTGAGGTACATCTCCTCGGTCTCGGCGCCCTCGGGCTCGACGAAGATCTGGTGCCGTGAACGGTCCGGGAACTTCACCACCTTGTCCTCAATGGAGGGGCAGTACCGTGGACCGGATCCGACGATCTCCCCGGAGTAGAGGGGCGACCGGTGCATGTTCTCAGTAATGATCCGGTGCGTCTCCCCGGTGGTAAAGGTGATGTAGCACGGCAGCATGGGCCGGTCCACCGTTTGCCGGGAGAAGGAAAAGGGGACGATGTCCTCGTCGCCGAACTGCGGCTCCATCCTGCCGAAGTCGATGCTCCGACGGTGCACCCGCGCAGGGGTCCCCGTCTTCAGCCGGCCAATCCGAAAGCCGACAGTCTGCAGGACCCGCTCCAGGCCGTGGGCCGCCGGCTCACCGAGTCTGCCGGCGGAAGCGCGGTACTCCCCAATGAAGATCCGCCCGTTCAGAAAGGTACCGGTCGTCACCACGACGGCGCGGGCGGAGAAGCTCTTACCCCGCTCCGTCACGACACCGGTGACCGCTCGCCCCGGCGTATCCAGGATCAGGTCCACGACGGTGTCCTGGAAGATGTGCAGGTTCTCCTGCTGCTCCAGAGTGTGCTTGGCTTTGAGGTGGTACGCCGCCTTGTCCGCCTGGGCGCGGGGCGCCTGCACCGCAGGCCCGCGGCTGCGGTTGAGCACCCGGAACTGAATCATCGTCTCGTCGATGAGGCGCCCCATCTCGCCGCCGAGGGCATCGATCTCCCGGACCATGGTCCCCTTGGCCAGACCGCCCACCGCGGGATTGCAGCTCAACCGGCCGATCGCATCAAGGTGCTGCGTAATGAGAAGCGTATTGAAGTTGAGTCGCGCCAGGGCGAGGCTCGCCTCGATCCCCGCATGCCCGGCGCCGACGACGATTGCATCGAAATCCACGCGGATAACTTAGCAGGTTCCTTGGGTATGGGAAAAGCGGCGCAGCCCCAGTAACCTACCCGCAAGCCTGTTGATGGAATTCCGGCAAGTCACGGTACAGACGAGGATTGTGCGGCTCTGGCGCCGGCAAGGAGGTTATCGCGTCCGTGCCGACGCCAAGCCATGGCTGCGCATCAGTTTAGGGGCAGTGCCATCAACAGGGTTGTGGGTAGGTTACGTCTCACTCAATCGGCTGCAGGATCTCCGAGGGGTCGTACTCCTCTTCAATCAGGCCGATGTTTACGAGGGCTGCAATGGAGGCGCGATACCGCTCCCGGTCGAAGCTGCCGTACTGTGCACCCTCTTCGTCGGGTACGAAGAGCTCCGCGGTTGCCGCCAGGGAGCGCCGCTGGAACTCCATCTGCGACTCCGGCACGTCGCCGAGGTACGGCAGGGAGAGCTCGACGGCTTCCTCCTGGTTGTTCACGGTGTAGGCGACGGAGCGGCGCATGGCCCGGACGAAACGGCGCAGCACGTCGCCCCGGCGCTGGAGAATGCGGTCCGAGGAGATGATGGAGGCGCCGACGAGGTCGGAGAAGTCGCGGACCTCCCACTCGACGATCTCATGGCCGCGCAGGCGGAGCTGGATCGGCTCGTTGTTGCTGAAGGTAACCACGGCAGCCACCCGCTCGTTGAGGAGCGCCGGTACCTGGGTATAGCCGATGCGCTCTACGTTCACATCGGCCGTCAGGCCATACTCTTCAAGAAACGCCTGCATGCCGATGTAGCTCGTGCCGTAGGTCTCCGGTACCCCGATGGACGCGCCGGCCAGGTCGGCGGGCTCGTCAATGTCGTCGGCCAGGGCCACAACGGAGACCGGGTAGGCCTGGTAGTACTGGAAGATCGCTTTGAGGCCCAGGTCTTTGGTGCCGCTGACGATGAGCTGATCCGAGTCGGAGAGCCCCACGTCGATGCGGCCGAGGGACAACAGACTGAAGACGTCGACACCGAAGCCGTACTCGACTTCGAGCTCAATGTCCTCGTCGGCGAAGAAGCCCTTCTCCATGCCGACGTAGAGCGGGGCGAACTGGATGTTCGGGATGAAGCCGATCGCCATGGTGACGGTGTCCTGGGCGACGGCGGTTGCCGCCGCTCCGGACAGGAGCAGCGCCGCCAGAACGAGGACGGCAACGATCTTGCGCGGGGCGCCGGTGGCGGCGCGGCCCGGGGTGGTCCCGGCGGCGCCGTTGGAAACTGCATGCGTGTTCACAACAGAACTCCTTGTGCGTATTGCTATGTTTGTCTCTGCGGCCGGTGGCGGGTGACAAGCCAGTACACCAGGCTCGCCGTGCCGTAGTAGGTCAGGCCCAGCAGGGCCAGCCAGATGAGCCCGGCGAACATGAGCTCCGTGTCGAAGTTGGCCTTTGCACGACTCACCAGTGCACCAAGCCCTTCACTTCCCGAGACGAACTCCCCGACAACCGCGCCGATGACCGACAGCGTGATCGACACCTTCACGCCGCTGAAGACCATGGGCAGCGCCGCCGGCAGCTCGAAGAGGGTGAAGGCCTTCACCCACCCCGGATCGTAGAAGCGCTTGAGATTGGAGAGCCGCTCATCCGCCGTGCGAATGGCCGCAATGTTGTTTATGAGCATGGGAAAGAATATGACGATGACTGACGTCACGACCTTGGGGGCCAGTCCAAAGCCGAACCAGAGCACCAGGAAGGGCGCCAGGGCGACCGAGGGAATCGTGTTCGCCACAATGAGCCCCGGCATGAGGAGCTGCGACGCCCGGCGGCTCTTGGCAATGCCGTATCCCAACATCATGGTCAGACCGAAGGCAATGGCGAAGCCGGAAAGTGACTCGGTCACCGTGACACCGAGGTCGCGGATGACCTGGGGATTGCCGAAGGTGGCGAAGAACCGCGTGAGGATGCCCCAGGGATGGGGAAAGAGGAGATCAGGAATCGGCAGCGTCCCCTTTAGGACCGCCAGGAGAATGAAGGCAACTGCCAGCTCCGAGACAAAGATGCCGATGTTCTTCCACACCGAGTCGGACTGGAAGCCCGGCCGCTGGATGGCGGTTCGGCTTGCCCCGGGGGCCGCCGCCTCCGTCGCGGGCCGCCGCCAGAGGGAGCGCGCAGCGTTACGCAGTTCCCGGTTGGCCCGATACTCCGCCTCGGATAGGACGAAGATCTCATCTCCCCGCTGAGCGGGAGTGGTTGCAGATCCATCCCCGCCGTCACGCCCCTCGGAGGGACGGAGCTCGTCGGAAGGGCGCAGTTCCGGGTTCAGGCTCTGCACCTCCGACGGATCGTCGCAGCCCTCGGCGGCCTGGAGGCTCTGCTCCTGGCGATATCGGTCGATCGACTCCACCGCGACAATCCGCGCCGGCACGGATGAGAGGACCTGGATCTCGTTGGAGAGGTAGCACGCCTCCTCCACGGAGTGCGTGATCAGGATGATGGTCTTGCCCGTCTC
>CAZZIE010000067.1:0-16580 GCA_964654185.1 uncultured Spirochaetaceae bacterium
CATTGAGCTGGTTGCGCGTTTTCCGACGCTCGTCGCATACGGCTACCAGGCAAAGAGCCACTACTTCAGCGGCGAGAGTCTGCACATCCACTCACCCCAGGAGGATCTCGGAACGGCGGAGAATCTCCTGCAGCTCATTCGGCCCAGCCAGGAGTACACACCCCTGGAGGCGGACGTCCTGGACCTGGCTCTGGTGCTCCACGCTGAGCACGGCGGCGGAAACAACTCCGCCTTCTCGATCCACGTGGTCTCCTCCGCCGCAACGGACACGTACTCCGCCGTTGCGGCCGGTGTCGGCTCCCTGAAGGGTGCCAAGCACGGCGGCGCGGCGACGCGGGTGCGCCACATGATCGAGGACATCAAGAGTGCCGTTTCGGACTGGACCGACGACGAGGAGATTGCCGGCTATCTTGAGAAGATGCTCCGGAAAGAGGCCGGGGACGGCAGCGGCCTCATCTACGGCATGGGCCACGCGGTGTACACCCTCTCGGATCCCCGGGCGGTCCTTCTGAAGGAGCGCGCGGAGTACCTGGCAAAGGAGAAGGACCAGGAGCGTGAGATGGCGCTGTACCGCAACATTGAGCGCATTGCGCCGCAGGTTCTCGCCCGGGTGAAGGGAAACGGCGGCCCTGTCTCCGCAAACGTCGACTTCTACTCCGGCTTCGTCTACAGCATGCTCAACATTCCGCCGGAGCTGTACACGCCCATTTTCGCCGTCGCCCGCATTGTCGGGTGGTGCGCCCACCGGATCGAAGAGATCGTCAGCGGCGGCAAGATCATCCGGCCGGCGTACAAGAACGTCATCGGCAAGCGCTCCTATCAGGGCATGACGGATAGATAGGATTCAATAGATAGGATTCAGGGGCCGATGCCCCCAGGGCCCGCCCGCGCGGAGGGTCCCCTGTCTGTTGCCACCTACCGGGCCGGTACGGCCGGGCCCGGCGTGACCACGCCCGGTCAGGCGAGGCCTTGCACGGTCAGGCCGGGCCCCCGGAAACCCCCGACAAACAAAGGGCCCGCCTTGAAGGCGGGCCCGGTGATTCTGCGTGATGGCTGTTGAGGTTTCGGCGTTGCGGCGGCAACCGCTGCGGCGCCTCGCCTCGGTCAGGTCGCTTCGGCCTTCTCCGCCTCGGCGGCTTTGATCACCTCGTCGGCGACGCGGCCGGAGATCGGCTCGTAGTGGCTGAACTCCATCTCGAAGCCGCCGGTCCCCGAGGTCAGCGACCGCAGGTCGATTGCGTAGCGCATGAGCTCCGCCTGGGGAACCTGGGCGCGAATCTCCATGAAGCCGCCGCCGATGTTCTCCTGACCCTGTACCCGGCCGCGCCGCGAGGTCAGATCCGACAGGACATCGCCCAGGTACTGCTCTTCAATGAAGACCGACAGGTTCATGACCGGTTCGAGCAGGGTAGGACCGGCCTTCTGCATGGCCTCCTTCATGGCGCCTTTCGCGGCAAGCTTGAAGGCCATTTCCGAAGAATCGACGGGGTGCTCCTTCCCGTCGAGAAGCTGGGTGCCAATGTCCACCATGGGATATCCGGCAACAACGCCTTCTTCCATGGCTTCATGGAGCCCCTTCTCAATGCCCGGCACGTAGCCCTTCGACACCGCCATGCCGCGGATCATGTTCTCGAACTTGTAGTACTCCCCGCGCTCGAGGGGGTTGATCTGAATGACCACTTCGCCGAACTGGCCGTGACCGCCGGACTGCTTCTTGTGGCGATACTGCGCATCCGCGCCCTTGGTTATGGTCTCCCGGTAGGCGACCTTGGGCACCTTGGTTTCGACGTTCACCTTGTTGGCCTTGAGCTTGTCGAGAACCATGTTGAGATGCAGCTCACCCATTCCTGCAATGACGGTTTCCTTGGTCTCTTCGTTGAAGTTGACGGTGAAGGTGAGGTCCTCCTCGACGATGCGGTGGAGCATGTCGCCGAGCTTGTCCTCATCCTTGCGCTCAGCCCCGTGGATGGCCACGGCGTGGACCGGCTGCGGAAGGCGAAGCGGCGCAAAGGTAATCTGATTGTCCGGGGTGCACAGGGAATCGTTGGTGTTCACCGATCCGAGCTTGCTCAGAATGCCTATGTCACCGGCCACGAGCTCGGATACCTCTTCGAGTTTCTTGCCCTGGGTCGTGTAGATCTTGCTGACCTTCTCCTTCTTCTTCTCCCGGGCGTTGAAGACGTCGGTATCGCTGTTCAGAGCGCCGCTCACGATCTTGATGAAGGAGAGCTTGCCGGAGAACTGGTCGATTGCGGTCTTGAAGCAGAGTGCGCCGAAGGCGCCGTCGCCGGAGATCTCGATCTCCTCTTCCTCCGCCTGGCCGTTCTCATCCTCACCCTTCAGGACGCGCTCGGTGATCTGCGCGGGGGAGGGAGCTGCCGTTGCCAGGAGGCTCAGGAATGCGGCGAGGCCGGAGTGGCGAAGGGGCGCGCCGGCTGCTACGGGCACGATCTTGTTGGCCCGGAGTCCTTCAGTGATGCCGGTAAAGATCTCATCATCGGTCAGGGACTCTTCCTCGAGATACTTGGTCAGGAGGTCGTCGTCGCCCTCCGCAGCGGCTTCCATGAGGGCGGAGCGCGCCGTCGCGGCGGCTTCCTGAAACTCCGCGGGAATGTCCACGGCCTCTTCGGTCTTGCCCTCCGCAGGCGTCAGGTACGCTTTCATGTGCAGAAGATCGATAACTCCCTTGAAGTCTGCGCCGCTTCCCATGGGAATGACGACGGGAACAAAGGTCTTATCGAACTTCTCACCAAGATCGGTCATGGCCTGATCGAAGTCGGCACGATCCTCGTCCATCTTGGTGACGAACACCAGGCGCGGCATGTTGCGATCATCCAGCCGTCGCCAGAGCTTGATAGTCTCGATCTGAACGCCGGCCTTTGCCCCGACGGTCAGCACCGCCGATTCCGCAGCGCGGAACGCGGCAACGACCTCGCCGACGAAGTCCGAGGCACCCGGGGTATCCAGGAGGTTCACCTTGTGACCATCCCAGGTGAGATGCGTCAGCGTGGTGTGAATGGAGAAGCCGTTCTCCACCTCGTCGGGAAAGTAGTCGCTCGTGGTGCGACCGGACTCAATGGTCTCCGCCTTCGGGATGGCACCACCGGCAAACAGCAAGTGCTCAACCAGAGTTGTCTTGCCGGTGGTGCCGTGACCGGCGACAGCTACATTACGGATAGCGTCGGTAGTCGTGCTCATGAACCTATCTCCTTAGCGTGTCTTCTGATGTGCGGGATGGCGTAATCAGATTTTAACCTCACCACTATAGGCGCCGCCCAGAGGGGTGTCAAGGAAGCCGCGGAGCGTGTCAGGTCGCGGAAATGGAACGGGCCGCGCGTGTGCGCGGCCCGTGGTGGGTGTGGAATCAGACCGACGTGGTGTTGTCAGTCGTCAACTGTTCCGATCTCCGTGTCCCCGGTGACCGAGGAGGAATCGTCAATGGTGGCGCTCTCCTGGACTTCTTCGCTTGCGAAATAGAGGTTGCCGTCGATTGTTCCGCCGTTTACGAGCTCGAAGCCCATGGCATCAACGTACACGTCACCGGCAATTGTGCCGCTCTGGATTCGAGTATTCATGTGGTAGACGACCAACTCGGGGGTGGTGAGGGTGTACCGATCAGTCACGTTGCGGTCGGCGTCCTGGGCGTAGAGGGCGAGTTTCCGCCGAGGTGCCTCGGCTTCCTCGCTTTCGTAGACCGCGCCGAAGACGGTAACGCGCTCATCCGCGGTTACGTCGTCCTCGAAGAGAATGATCCACGCGCCCTCAGGTCCAACCGCATCCTGCAGGTTGGAGGCGTCCGTCGCGGTAAGTTCCGTCGGACGACTCGTTGCGTCGGCAACTTCCATGATCTCGGTGGATCCGATTACCCGGGAGTCCTCGTCGATCGTTGCGCTGTCGCGTACGGCCTCATTCGCAAAGTAGAGGTTGCCGTTGATCGTCGCGCCGCCGACCAGCTCAAATCCTTCGGCCTCGACGTAGACGTTGCCGGACACTCTCCCGCCCTGGATGCGCGTGTTCAGATGCCGGACAACCAGGCGTGGCGTCGTGAGAGTGTAGCGATCCGTGACGTTTCGATCCGCGTCCTGGGCGTAGAGAGCGAGCTTGCGTCGCGGCTCCTCGGCTCCCTCTTCGGCGTACACCTCGCCGTCGACGACGAGCTCCTGCCCAACCGTCACGTCGTCCTCAAAGAGGATGATCCAGGCGCCGTCGGGGCCCAGGGCTTCCTGGACGTTGCCGGCCGTTGCGGTCATTTCCGTGGGACGGGTGGCCGCATCGGCGGTCTCCTGTTCTCCCTCTTCTTCCTCTTCGCCCTGGCATCCTGCAAGGATCAGGGCGCTTGCTATGATCAACATAAGCAGCATGTATCTTCGCTTCATTCGTGGCTCCTTTGGCCCGTCTCGTACGCCGTCCATACGTTGCACGACGCCGGACACGTATCTGTAGTAATAACCTATACGGTATCACTCCTTCCCGGTCAGAGAAAACTGCACCTTTGGGGGATTTACCGCGTGGAATATGGGTTAGGTCAGCTCTACTCGTCGCTCTTCCGGGCGAAGTGGGAGAACTCCATGGCGTAGTTGCCCCGGCCCTGGGTCATGGAACGCAGCGCCGTGGAGTAGCCGAACATGTTGCGCAGGGGTGTCTCCGCGGTGATGTGCTCCATGGCGGGTCGCGACTCGACGCCGTGAACCAGGCCGCCCCGCATGGTGAGGCCGTTGATGACATCGCCCATGAAGTCCTTCGGGCACATGACATCGACCTTCATGATGGGCTCCAGGAGGAAGGGCTGCGCCTGCCGGCAGGCGTTGTCGAAGCCAAGATTGGCCGCAGCCTCGAAGGCGAACTCCGTGGAGGTCTGCTCGTTGTAGACGGCGTCGGTGAGCACAACCGCAACGTCGATTACCGGATACCCGTACTGGAGGCCCGAGGAGAAGGAAGCTTCGACGCCGCGGCGAACCGCCTCCTGGAGGTGCTCCGGCAGGCTCGCCTTGGAAACATCGGAGCGGTAGGAGTTCCCGGTCCCGCGTTCGCTGGGCGAGACGGAGAGAGTGATCTCCGCGGTGTTCTCCTTCCCGGCGATCATGCGCTGGAAGCGCTCGACGTGGGTGTACTGTGTTCCGACACTCTCCCGGTACGTGACCTGCGGGTTGCCGACCCGGGCGCCAACCTTGTAGTCGTCGGTGATCCGGGTGACCAGGACCTCGAGGTGGAGCTCACCCATGCCGGAGATGATGATCTCCCCGGTGTCCTCATCTTCCCGGACGAAGAAGGTCGGGTCCTCCTTTGCCAGGACCGCCAGCACATCCTTGAGCTTGTCCCGCTGCGACAGCGTTTCCGGCTCGATTGCCACGGAGATCACCGGTTCAGGAAAGTGCATGCGCTCCAGGATCACCGGAAAGCCTTCGCTCCCGACGGTATCTCCGGTCTGAGCGTGCTTGAATCCAATGAAGACCGCAATGTCTCCCGCCTTGACGGTGTCGAGTTGCTCAGTTCGGTTTGAGTGCATGCGCAGGAGGCGGTGCACACGCTCCCGCTTCTTTTTGTCGATGTTCATGACCTGCGTGCCCGCTTTGATGGATCCTGAATACATGCGGACAAAGCAGAGGTCCCCGGCTTCCCGCTCCGACTGGATCTTGAAGACCAGTCCGAGGGGTGGTCCGTCGAGGGAGCGCTCGACTTCAACCTGGGACTCCTTCCTGGCGTGGGTCCCTATCGCCGGGGGAAGCTCTTCCGGGGCGGGGAGGTAGTTGATCACCGCATTGAGGAGCGGCTGCACTCCAATGTTCCGCAGGGACGCCCCGCACATCATGGGAACCGCGTTGAGCGCAATGGTTTCCTTGCGCAGCACGCGATTCATGAGGTCGACCGGAATATCATCGCCCTCCAGATAAAGCTCCGTGAGCTCATCAGAGAAGGCGCTCAGCTGATCCAGCAGTTTCTCGCGCCAGGTGTGGGCAAGCTCGGTAAGGTCCTCCCGAATGGGGTGACGCTCCATCCGCGAGCCGTACTCCTCCTTGCTGAAGTGCAGCTCCTCCATGGAGATGAGGTCAATGGCGCCTTCGAACTTCTGCTCGGCGCCGATAGGAATGCTGATGACAACGGGCGTGGCGCCGAGCTTCTCCTTCACCTCCTCCACGACGGCGAAGAAGTCCGCGCCGACGCGGTCCATCTTGTTCACATACGCAATGCGGGGCACCTCGTAGGAGTCCGCCTGGTGCCACACCGTTTCGGACTGGGGCTCCACGCCGCCGACGGCGTCGAAGATGGCAATGGCCCCGTCCAGGACCCGGAGAGAGCGCTCGACTTCGGCGGTGAAGTCGACGTGGCCGGGAGTATCGATGATGTTGATCTGATGATCATGCCAGAAGCACGTGGTAGCCGCGGAGGTGATAGTGATGCCGCGATCCTGCTCCTGGGTCATCCAGTCCATGATCGCCTCACCGTTATCCACCTCCCCAATGCGGTGGCTCTTTCCCGTGTAGTAGAGAATGCGTTCGGTCGTAGTTGTCTTGCCGGCATCAATATGCGCCATGATGCCAATGTTGCGTCGTTTCGAAAGCTCCATCTTGGAGGCGATGGTAGCACAATTGGCCGCCACGGCAACAGTCGTGCCACCGCGCGGCAGGTCGGGGCGCGGTGGGTCCGGGGCCGGCGCGCGGGTCCGGCGGGGCGGTGCGCGAGCGTGGCGGGGGGCGCTCAACGTTGACTCGGCCGCGCGGATAGTGGTAGCTTTCCGTGTCCCGGGCGGTTAGCTCAGTGGGAGAGCGCCTGCCTTACAAGCAGGATGTCACTGGTTCAAATCCAGTACCGCCCAATGCAGGCCCGACGGTGCAGCTGATGCGCCGTCGGGCCTTTTTCATTTGTTCAGCCCAAACCTGTCGAGGGCTGCGTGGATTTCGGGGTAGCGCACCAGAAACGGCCACTGCTTGTGTGCACAGGTTTCGGCTCTGGCAAGGGCCATGCTCGGCGGCAAACTCCACCTCGCGCCGGTGTGGTCTACTGATCCGAAAAAGATGTGGACATTTAAACTGGATTTAAGGGTTGCAGAGGTATTGTTGGAGAAACCTTTAAAGGAGTTTTTATGGTTATTAGAAATTATGTTACCGCATTGGCTGTAGTGTTGATCTCTGCTGTGGTGTTGGCAGGCTGTCAAGGTATGTTCTCACCAGGGCCGACTATTACGAAGTTTCAGCATTCGGACTACAGCTATGGTACTACCCACGATGTTGATTCGGGCGATTCCCTGTCCTTCACTGTAGAAGGAGAGATGCCGGGAGCAGCAGGAACGCTCGAAGTCATAGCGGATAAGGACGGGTCGGAGACCGTTCTGCTTGAAGAAGAGATTGCAACCGAAGAGATCATGCTTACAAGCCTTTCGGTAAGAATGAGCGTAGAAGAAGAAGGCAAATATGAAGTATTTGCCCGTGCAACAACTGCCGAAGGCAAGGTCGGTGAAAGCGCAAAGGTTGATTTTGATGTAAGCGTTGTCAGTGCAGAGGGCTTGTACATGGAGCCGTATGCTGTTGCCGAGATCGATGATACGTTTACACTCAACACCAGAACTACACCGATAGGTGCTCCGAGCGAAGATGTAACCTTTGCAAGCAATGACTCTGGGGTAGTATCCGTAAGCGGCGACACCCTGACTGCAGTGGGAGGCGGTATCGCGACTATTACGGCCACATCCGACAGCGGTTTTACGGCTGAAGCGAAGGTATACGTGGAACCATCTAATGCCGACGGTGGTACCACTAACCCATGGGTGTGGGACGTGAACGCTTCAAATACGGAGAAGTCAGTAACAGTCGGTAACCAGACGGATTACTATCTCGTACCGGTTACGAGTTCTGCGCTCTATATTGCCTATGATGGGGACGCTGGTTCTGCGATTGAGTATGAAGTTAGAGACGGCAATCAGTGGGTATACGGCGATACTCAAGGCAGCGGCAAAGTCGAAGAATCGGATGATTACCAGATGATGGCCAGCGATCTTGAACCAGGGTTTTACATGGTGGAACTTGTTAGAGAGGACACCACTCAAACCGGTATGGCTGTGGATCTCAACCTCTATTCGAATTAGAGCTAGGGACACACTCGATCACAGATAACGAATCAGAACGCAATATGGGGCTGCCGAGTTTTCGGCAGCCCCTTTCTCGTGGTGTGTGTACTCCGGTGATTCCGGGCAGTGATTTCGGGGGAAAACAAACTGCCTCGGTACAGTGCGAATACGAGACGGGAGAGAAGCCTCTACAAACTGGCTCTACAACCGCATATTGTTCGCTTATCTCTGGGGGCTTATCTCTGGGGAGGAGTTCCCTCGCCGTTGGAGACAATCGCATCCATCTGAACGACAGCGTCCATGGGCATGGCTGAAACACCAATGACGGTTCTGGCAGGAAGATCGCCCGTGAAGAACTCCTTGTACGCCTGGTTCACGGCATCAAGGTCCTTCATATCTTTGAGCTGCACGTTGATCTTGACAATGTCGTCCATGACGTGGCCAACACTCTCAACAATGGCCCTGATGTTGTTCAGACACTGGGCAGCCTGCTCTTTCGCGCCGCCGGAAACAACCTTACCGCTGTTGGCATCTACAGGAAGCTGAGCAGTGATGTTGTTGTAGTGTGAGAAGGCAACGGTCTGGGTAGAGAGAGTGCTCCTGGGAGCCTTGTCCGTGTTGTTGGGACGAATCACGATTCCGTGTCTGTCCTCAACCAGCTGCGGAGGAGTCCCGTCACCGTGGGCAATGGTGGCATCAATCTGAATCAGAGCGTCCAGAGGAAGACCTTCAGCGGCAACAACCGCACGGGCAGGAACGTAACCGACAGTTCTGGCAATGGCTGAGTCAGGGAAGAAGCAGGAGTATACTTCGTCGACAGCCTCGAGGTCGGACATGTTTCTCAGATGGATGTTTGTCTTGACAATGTTGTCAAAGGGAACATCCATGCTCTCCAGGATGGCCTTGATGTTTTTCAGACACTGACGGGTCTGCTCTTTAATGCCGCCTACGGCGATGTTACCGCTGGCAGGATCGACAGGAAGCTGTGCGGAAACGTGGTTGTAATGAGAGAAGGCCACACTCTGGCTGGAGATTGCGCTTCCGGGCGCGTTCGCTCCGTCCCTGACCAGCTTGACCAGGTCGGCGGGGGCCTGAGTTCCTGAACCCTCGCCGTTCGTAATTGCCGCATCCATCTGAACCAGGGCTCCCTCCATGGGAAGGGCAGCAACAGCCAGGGCGGTACGGGTAGGGTAGTAGCTCTGGAAGAAAGAGGCGTAGACCTCGTCAACAGCATCGAGGTCGGTGATGTCCTTCAGGTAGACATTGATTCTGACAACATCGGTCATAAGATGGTCAATGCTCTCGACAATGGCCTTGATGTTCTCCAGACACTGAGCTGTCTGCTCTTTGACTCCTCCGGCAACAATACTGCCGCTCTTCGCGTCTACGGGAAGCTGAGCAGAGATATTGTTGTAGTGAGAAAAGGCAACACTCTGGGTAGATGTGGCACTCTTGGGCGCCTTATCTGTGTTTCTTGAATTCTTCACGATACCACTCATAGCAAGTTGACTCCTTCTGGTTTTGATTCTGTGTGTGAAGACCAGATTGACTTCTTATTGCAGGAAAGTGGGAAAGGGTCCGCTGAGTATAGTTGTCTTATATGAATTGTCAATCGGGTGAGGGGCGGTGTCTGTCAACCTGGATAGATCGAACGCCTTTCGAACCACCCGTGCCGACCGGAGACGTTCTCTCTTCGTCATGGTCGCAGAGGTAATGTTGCTAATAGTTGCCTCGGCGGTCTAACCTATGGGCACTGTGTCTCTCTTCCCTTTCCGGCCTGCAAACCCCGAATTTCTTATCGCATATCAGATACCCGGAGTAATCCAGAATGATTGAGCGTGAGCCCCACCGCGGCCGGATCCTTCTTGTTGAGGATGAGGCCCTCATTGCGCTGTCGGAGATAAAGACCCTTGAGAAACACGGATATGAGGTCATAACCGCCTGTTCCGGGGAAAAGGCGGTGGAGACAGCCACGCAGGACACCGGCATTTCTCTGGTGCTCATGGACATTGATCTGGGAAGCGGAATCGACGGTACGGAGGCGGCAGAGCAGATACTCAAGAAGCGTTCACTTCCGATAGTGTTTCTCACGAGCCACTCAGAGAGAGAATACGTAGAGAGAGTAAAACGGATTACGAGTTACGGCTATGTGCTGAAAAGCTCTGGTGAGTTTGTCCTCATCGAATCCATCACCATGGCACTCCAGCTCTTTCATTCACATGAAGAATTGAAAGCTAAACAAGAGCAATTGGCCTTAGCCATGGATGCCGAAGACCACGGATATTGGGACTGGAACCTGGATACCAATGAGGTGTACTTCAGCCCGAGATACTGTGAAATGCTCGGCTATCACCCCGATGAGTTCCCACCTCGCTACCAGACGTGGGAAGAGCTTCTCCATCCTGAGGACAGAGAATCTGCAGTAGAAACTGTGAGAGAGAGGGTGAAGAGGGCCGAGCCATTTGAGCTTGAGTTTCGGTTGCAGACCAAGTCGGGAGATTGGAAGTGGATTAAAGGGAGCGGGAACTCATATCGGATGGACCAGGAAGGCATCCCTCACCGAGTTGTAGGAACTCACGAGGACATCACTGAGCGAAAACAAGCCGAGCAAGAGCTGCACGAGAAGGCGGCGCTACTCCAACGCATTACAGACAACATTGGAGACGTCGTCGGAATAACGGACCTATCCGGAACGTTCACCTATCACACCGACTTCCCACCGGTGACAGGCTACGGAAAAGGCGCCCTGGTCGGAAAGAACGTCTTTGATTTCATCCATCCTGATGACCTCGAATGCGTTCAGTCTGCGTTCAAGGAGTTCATTGCCTATCAGCAAGAAGGCCGCAGGGTGGAATACCGGTTGCGGTGTGCAGACGGGAGCCATATCTGGATGGAAGCAGACGGGACGGTTATCAAAGACGAGGAAGGGAATACGAAGGAGTTGCTTTTCAGCGCCCGGGATATCTCAGAGCGGAAGATGGCCGAGGCGGAACTGCAGGAGCAACGAGCGCTTCTTCAGAGCATCGTGGACAACGTACCTGGACAGCTGTTTGTGCTGGACAGAGAGCATCGATATATGACCGCGAATACCGACGCTCTCACCTTTATGGGTGTTGATACAGTGGATGAGGTCGTTGGCAAGACGGTCTTCGACTTCTTTCCGAAAGATCTTGCTCAAAGACTCTACGCCGATGACGAGGAGGTTTTTGCCACCGGGAAATCGCCTGTCACCGAAGAATGGCAACTGATTGACAAATCGGGAGCTACAAGATGGGTGCTCGCTACCAAGGTTCCTTTTGCCGATGAGACCGGTGAGTTCAAGGGAATGATCGTAATCAGCCACGATATCACTGAACGCAAACAAGAACGAGAGCAACTCCAAGCCACGTTGAAGGAAAAGCAACTCCTCATGCAGGAACTGAATCACCGGGTCAAGAACAATCTCAGCCTGGTTTCATCTCTCATTGGTCTAAAGGAGTCTTCACTCGATGGTGAGGTGGATTTGTCGGACCTCCGCAATCAGGTTAATGCTATCGCGATAGTCCATGAATCACTCCAGGAAAGTGATGACATTACCCACATAGACTTGAAGAACCTCATGACGGGCATTCTCTCGGCCGTCTTCCACCCCTCCAGGGGCCAACACGTTACCATAGAGAATGAGATTCCCGATGTTTCGGTGCCAACGAAAGCTGCAGTTCCTTTGGGGCTCATCATAAATGAGACAGCCACGAATGCTGTGAAACACGCGTTTACCGGAGAAGACGAGGCCCGCTTTGCGGTCGCCATGAAAGCGGATTCGGCCGGGAACAACTACGTCCTCACAATTACGAATACCGGGCGCCCACTGCCTGAGGAGGTGGACATGGAGAATCCACAGGGGCTTGGCCTGCAGCTGGTCTCCGCTCTCGTGGCACAGCTACGGGGAACGCTTGAGCTGCAACGCAAACCCCAGCCCATGTTCACGATACGATTCCCAATACCGGAGTGACCTCATTAGAAGGAGTACCGTATACCCCGGAGCCCGGGTATCCCGGACGATCGCATTCCGACAGGCACGGACGAGGCTTGCTAAGAAGGATGAGTTGGCAACGAAGCAGTCAGCCGCGTAGGATGGGAGTCCGGTAAGGGATACCCATCCATCAGACCTGACAGCATGCCGTATGCATCTGTAAGGCCCCACCGACACGGCGAGGAGATCGAAGATGAACTATGTCGGACAGAGCGAAGAACGCATTGATGCGAAGACGAAGGCGGGGGGAAACGCCCGCTTCACGGCGGACATCTCATTTCCCGGCACGAAGGTCTGCCGCGTGGTGCGCTCGCCCCATGCGCACGCCCGCATACGGGGTATAGACACCGCGGCCGCGGAAAAGGTGCCCGGGGTGGAGGCGGTCATCACGGGCGAGGGATGCCGAAGTCTCTTCGTCGACCTGGGGATCGCGGACCAGCATCCCATGGCGGTGGATAAAGTGCGCCATGAGGGAGAGGCGGTTGCCGCGGTCGTGGCCGACGACAAGTGGGCGGCTGCAGAGGCCGCCGACCTGGTGAACGTCGACTACGAGGTTCTCCCGCCGGTGCTGGACATCGACACGGCGGTGGGAGAGGGTGCCCCACTCGTGCACGAGAGGCAGGGCGAGTATGCCCGCGGGGAGGGGGTGAACTTCGAAGAGGGGACCAACGTCTACCATCACTACCGCCTGAGGAAGGGCGATCCCGGCCCGGTCTTCGACGAGGCGGAGTTCACGGAGGACAACACCTTCTACATGCCCCATCGCAGCCACACCCAGATTGAGCCCCATGCGGCGCTGGCGAGGTGGAGCGACGGGGAGATGGAGATGTATGCGAGCACGCAGGCCCCCTTTGTGGTGCGGAACACCCTGGCCAACATGCTCGGCATCCCCTGGACGTCGGTGAAGGTCAAGACGGAGTACCTCGGCGGCGGTTTCGGGGGAAAGTCCGACGTGACGATCGAACCGCTGCTGGCCTATATCGCCAGGTCGGTTCCGGGTCACTGGATCAAGTTGACCCTCAGCCGCGAGGAGGCCTTCAACGCCACGGTCGTGGGCAGGGGGGCGAGGGTGCGCATCCGCTCCGCCTTCGATAGGCAGGGCCGGATCCTTGCGGAGAAGCTGGAGATGTACTTCGCCTCCGGCGCCTACGGCAGCTACGCTCTGCACATCGCCACTGCGGGAGGGCACAACTGTAACGGACCCTACGATGTGCCACACGTGCAGAGCGATTCCTACGGGGTCTACACGAACCAGCCTCCCGTCGGGGCATTCCGCGGCTACTCCCACCCGGAGACCCACTGGGCGGTGGAGCGGCAGCGCGACATCATTGCCCGCAGGCTGAGGATCGACCCGGTGGAGCTACGCCGGAGAAACATCCTCCGGCCGGGGGTGGTCAACAACCTCGGCCAGACGATAGAGAAGGAGAACGGTGACCTTGCCGGCTGCCTGGAGGCGGTAGCCTCCACGGTGGCGGACTTCCCGGTTGACGAGTACCGGAAGAAAAATCCCCGCATGCGGATCGGCCGATCGACGGTTGCAATCATGAAGTCGCCGGTAATGGCAACGAACGCCGGCGCATCCGCCCTCATTCGGTTCAACGAGGACGGGAGCATGGATGTGGCGGCGAGCGGAGTCGAGATGGGGCAGGGAACGAAGACCGTGCTCCGGCAGATAGCCGCAGAGGCGCTGAAGCGGCCTCTGGAGCTCATACGCTTCCGCTCGGAGATCGACACGGAGATATCCCCCTACGGCTGGCAGACAATCGGCAGCACCACGACGTGGAAAGCCGGTATGGCGGTGGTGGACGCCGCCGAGAAGGCGGTCAGGCGCATCAAGCAGAATGCGGCCGAATACTGGGGGTGCTCGGCGGAGGAGCTCGAGTACGATGGAGAAAAGGTCAGCCGGGGTGACGATTCGCAGATGTCGATTCCCGTCTCGGAACTGACCTTCGGCCATATGGACGAGCGCGGACGGGTGACCGGGGAACACGTGCAAGCCTACGGCTCCTACATGCCCCAGGGGCTCGAGCATCCGGACCCCGAGACGGGCCAGGGCAACTGCGCCGGAGAGTGGACCTTCGGGGCCCAGGGAGCGGTTGTGGCATCTGATCCCCGAACGGGGAACACCGATGTGCTCTTGCTCGCAACGGCTCTCGATGCCGGGAGGGTCATAAACCCGACGCTCGCCCGGAACCAGGTCGTCGGTGCCATGGTGCAGGAGCTCGGAGCGGTACTGCAGGAGCGGCTCATCTACAACGCAGACGGAGTCATGAGAAACAAGAACTTCACCGACTACAAGATTCCGGCGCCGGAGGACGTTGAGCAGACAAAGATGGAAGTGATCTTTCTCGAGACCCCCGAACCCATCGGGCCATTCGGAGCCCGGGGTATAGCGGAACACGGGACGGTGGGCATAACCTCCGCCGTGGGTAACGCGGTGAGCGAGGCGCTGGGCATTGAGCCGACGACGCTGCCGCTCTCCGCCGAGCGGATACATGCAGAGCTCATGCGGAAGGAGGGAAGCGATGTATAGAAAGCTCGACTACGTCGCCCCTGAGCGAACGGCCGAGGTCTTCTCGGCTCTTGCCGGGAACGCGGGAGCGCAGGTACTCGCCGGAGGCACCGACCTCCTGCTGGAGCTGCGGGAGGAAGTGCCGAAAGGTACCCTCCTGGTGGACATCAAGCGCTGCGAAGGGACCCTCCGCGGCGTGGAGGAGCGGGGCGACGGGGGCATCTGGATAGGCGCCCTCAGCACGATTCGCGACCTCCAGGAGAGTGAACTGCTGCGCAGCCGCTACCCGGCCCTCACCGATGCAGCGGACGTCTTCGGCTGTCTGGAGATACGCTACCGGGCGACCATCGGGGGAAACGTTGCTCACGCCTCCCCGGGGGCTGAGTACGGGACTCCCCTCTTCGTCTACGAGGCTGAGGCCGAGATCGCCGGCCCGAATGGCAGGCGCACCGTACCGATCGCCGAGTTCTGGCAGGACGTGGGAAAGACCTCCCTGCAGAGGGGAGAGATGCTCTCGGGTTTCGTTCTGCCTCCGCTGCCCGAAACAGCACGCTCCCGGTACGAGCGGATCAGCAGGACGAAGGGGATGGATCTCGCCGCCATGGGTATTACCATCCTCGTCCTCGACCCCGGAGACGAGGAAAGACGTACGCTGCGCATTGCCCTCGGGGCGGTCGAGCGGACGCCGGTGCGCATGGAGGCCGCCGAGCGCGCCCTGAGCGGAAAAAAGATCGACAAAGAACTGATGGAGAAGGTCACGAGGGAGATGTCCGGGGCGATTCATCCGCGGGCCACCAGCCTGCGGGCGGGGCCGGAGTACAAGAAGGCCATGGCCGCCATCCTCACCGAACGCATTCTTCACGATTTCGGGCTGTACGGGGAAGAGTAATGGGAAGTCACACGCTACGCATACGAGTCAACGGGAAGGACAGGGAGAGGACGATTACTTCCCAGATGAGCCTGCTGGAGTTCCTCCGGGAAGAGCTGCTGCTGACGGGAACGAAGGAGGGTTGCGGAAACGGTGAATGCGGTGCCTGCACCGTTCTTGTGGACCGCACCCCGGTACGCAGCTGCATCGTCCTGGCGCCGGAAGTCGACGGCTGCGAGGTGACCACGATAGAGGGACTCGCCGAGAGCGGCGAAATCGAGCCGATTCGCACGGCCTTCGTCGACCACGACGCGGTGCAGTGCGGTTTCTGCACCCCCGGTTTCATTCTTGCGGTGAAGGCGCTCCTCGACCGGGAAGCCCGGCCCGACGACGGGCAGATCCGGGAGGCCCTGAGCGGCCATCTCTGCCGCTGCACCGGCTACGAGTCGATATTCGAGGCGGTACGCGGCCTCTCCGGGCGCACGTAGGATTGCAGAAACGAGGTTCATCTGCAGATAGGGGGAACAAAAAAACAGCTCAGAGTCGGAACTGCCGGAGCGCTCCGAAGGGGGAGGTCACCTGCCGTGACCTCGTACTATACTGGTAATGGACGTGGTGTATCCCATGGTCGGTGGATTATCATCAAAGGAAGAGCGAGTTGTACTCACATTTGCCACTCGCCTGCGGAAACGATTTCCGGAGGAAGTGCGTGATGTCCTGCTGTTTGGGTCGAAAGCGCGTGGCGACCACCATATCGATTCAGAAGTCGATATTCTTGTGATCACGCTCAGCGACAATTGGCGCTTGCACGATGCGATTCGGCAAGTAGGGTACGAGATGGATGAAAGCATCGACAATCGGCTGTCAATTCAGGTCATCTCTGAGAGGCGATTCGAGCACGCTCGAGACCGGCACTTCCAGTTTGCCACCAGTGTGCTTGAGGAAGGTATTCGGGTCTGACCGGTGAGCCACTCGAGCGAAATCCAGGCAGAGATGAGCAGGGCACGGCAGTAGTTACAGGCTGCCTCGCTCTTGTGGGAGAATGGGTTATACCGGGACAGCTTGTCGCGCAGTTATTATGCGATTCTCCATGCAGCCCGTGCGGCGCTGCTCAGTCAGAACGTAC
>CAZZIE010000067.1:16680-22660 GCA_964654185.1 uncultured Spirochaetaceae bacterium
TTGCATGATCAGCTTCTTGCGCACGTATCCGGCGTCAGCCGGTACCGTGGTCGGCGTACCCACTTCAGGTAGCACCGTTTCAAGCGCCGGCTCCAGTTCCCAGTTGTCCGCTTCGCTCCTAATCTTCCCCGCCCGGTAGCGCATCCTCGCCGCGTTCTCTGAGAAACTCGCAGTACAGGAGTGTCAGAGCCGCTTGCTTCGACGACATCTCGTGGAGATGAGAGACGATCCGCCGTCGTATTTCGTCGGGGAACCCCGCGTGGGTGCCTCTGCCCGTAACCAGCCAATCCAGGTTGACCTCCAGAACTTCCGCGATCTGCGCCGCTTCATGGAGGCGTGGATACCGGCCGTACGAGAACCACGTATTGATCGTGCTCAGGGGGATTCCCGCCTCCCGGGCGAGCCAGGGCCGACGTACGCCTTTCCGATCGAGTGTTTCCTGCAGTCTGACCAGGAATAGGTTTTTGTGATCCGTCATTTGTCCACTTCGCGTGCAAGGGTTTCGCGCAGGCAACACAGTGAAGACGCCTGTAATTGTACGGGAACGCTGGAGGGTTCGCCCGGCTGTAAACAACGAAGGCTGCTCATCAGCGCATTCGCGCGATTCTAACTTGACGTTGTCGGGGAATTCACCATAGTATCCAGAAAGTCGCATACGCGATAAAAGGTGACTGGTATGTCGCACACGAAATACAAAGAGGCGCCTGCAAGCTGCAAGCGCGGCCAATAGTCGAGGAGGGTCCGTGAAAAGCGCATCAGTGGTGAGGCAACACGCGCTGGAGCAGGCCGGGGACGGCGTCTACTTGCTGGACGCCCAGGGACACATAACATTTGAGAATCGCGCGGCGCGGCGCTTGCGGCGGCGTGAAGGATCTCGAGGTGTGACGGGGCACCGGTTCCACCACCTCTGGCACGAGGGTGAGCGCATCGACAGGCTTGTCGCAGGTGCAGTCGCCGGAAGAGGAGGAGTGGCGGTTGGTACCTCCGTCTGTCCGGACGGTCATGAGATCAAGTTGCTCCTTGGTGCGACGGCCTTATCCGCCGGGGATTCCCGCGACGCCTCCGTCATGGTGACCTTGTGGGAGGCGTCCCCCGACGAGCATGGGCGTTCTGCCCCCGAAGGGCCCTCGGCAGAGGAAAGGCGTCTCCGCAAGGAACTGGAAGAGCAGAAGTCCCTGTTGAAGGAGCTTGGCCACCGGGTGGTGAACAATCTTGCCATGCTTGCTGCGCTGGTTGAGGTGAAGCGCTTCAACTCGGCGAATCCCCGGGATCTTGCGGAGATTCAGCAGAGCATTGTCGCAATCCGCATTGTCCACGAGAAGCTTTCCAGGACCGGCGAGAACAAGGTGGTTGAGCTGGCTGACTACATACGGGACATCCTCCAGCAGGTGTTCTCCACTTTCACCAGGGCATCGGTCATCCTGGAAGATGATATGGATCCCGTGACGGTCTGTGCGAACACGGCCATCTTGGTGGGATTGATTGTGAACGAGGTTGCGACCAACGCGATCAAGCACGCCTTCTCCCGTGCCGGGGAAGAGCGGTTCACAGTCTCCCTCGACTACGATTCGTCTACCGGAGATATCCGTCTGGGCATGGCCAACTCCGGAAACCCGTTTCCCGAAGAGATCGAGATGGGCAACACAAAGACGACGGGACTCCGCCTGATCGAGGCGCTGGCGGAGCAGCTCGACGGGTCGGTGGTCCTGGAGAAGCGTCCGCACACACGGTTCACGGTCCGTTTCCCCTACACGCCCTAACTCCGATCCCCTTGCGGTTTCAACACGGCCACTTGCGCAACCCCGCGTAGGCCTCGGACCGCCATATCCCCCTCCGGCCCTTCGCGCCGTCCCGCCCCGGCGCGCAGACCAGCCGGGCGGGCGGGCGCGGTGATGCTGTGGCGTTTCGCCGGTCTTACCGATATAATCGAAATATTACAAAAGCATTTGTGACTCTGGGGGTGGAGCTCGGCGCAGCCCCGCCGGGACTCCGCTATTCTCTTTGCGCACATGCCGTCGGGGTGTGATGCGCGTCTTCGAGCAAAACGAATCGCCCGACATGAGCCTTTGCGCTACACGCGCAGGCAAAGGACGGACCAACATGGACATCCGCAGGTACAGGGCCCTCATTGCGGCCGGGGCCGGCGCGCTCGGTCTCCTTGTGAACCTCATACCGGTTCCGGTGTTCGCTCTGCCGGGCAACGCCGGCGCCCTGTACTTTGGCATGCTCATGCCGCTGATAGTCGCCATGGCCTGGGGATGGCGCTGGGCGGCGCTCTCGGCGGTGTCCGCCCTCGGAGTTGCGTGGAGCTTCAGTTGGGGCGACGCGCCGTCCGTGACGGTCTATGTGCTGGTTGCGACCGTGGGGTGGGTTCTCTGGCACGGCGTGATGAGCAACCGCCGCAGGGCCAATCCGCGCCGAAGAGTGTACTCAATCTACCTTGCGGAGCTGCCGTTCCGTCTTGTCGCCACACTCGCCCTGTTCGCCCTTGTGTGGCTGAACGAGCCGGGTCTGGGAACTGAAATGGCTGAGGTACAGGTTCCCGGCGCCGGGTCCCTCCACACCTTGCACGTACTTTGGCCCCTTGCGGTTGCTCGGGCACTGGAGGGGTATCTGCTTCTCCTCATTGCTCACGGATTCATGCGCACCTCTCTCGCACGCAGGCTTTTCCAGTTGCGGGAGCGGAGCGGGGAACGGGCAACCACCGTGGTCATTGCAATCGCCGCGCTTGCGGCAGGTGCCATTGTCGGTTCGGATATTCTTCTCCATCAACTGCAAGTGCTGTCCGAGCGGCTTCATGAGCTTGACAGCGCCGTTCCGCCGGTCCATCCAAACGTCGGGCGGCTCATTCAGCTTGCTCTGGCCCTTGGCGCCGGCATGTGGGCGGCAGGACTTATGCGTCAACGTGAGCGCGAGCGTATCACCGCAGAGTACTACGCGACGGTCATCCGCGGCATTCTGGAGGTGAACCAGCTGATTGCGCGGGAGACCTCCGCCGAGGCGGTGCTGCAGGGAGCCTGCCGCAGCCTTGTCGAATCTCAGGGATACTACAACGTCTGGGTCGCCTACACCGACCCCGAGGGCGCCACGTCCTTCTACGCATCCGGACTGGGGGACGATATCGAACAGCTCCGGCGAGTCTATGCACGGAGGGGTGCCCTGTACTGCGCCCGACAGGTCACGCACCAAAGGGGGATCGTTACGATCTCCGATCCGCTTCGTCAGTGTCCATCCTGTCCGGTTGCGGCCAACTACGAAGGTCGTGGTGCGCTGGCGCACGCTCTGGAGTACGGTCCTCGCGCCCATGGAATGCTCTGCGCTTCCGTACCGAAGCACCGCCTCCGTGATCAGCTCCAACACGACCTTTTTGAGGAGGTGTGCAATGATCTCGCCTTTGCGCTCTCTTCCATGGAGCATAGGGAGCTGCGCCGTGCCGCGGAGCAGGCGCTACGTTCGAGCGAACAGCGCTTTCGCCTGCTCTACGAGGATGCGCCGATCGCGTATCAGTGCCTGGATGCAGAGGGCCGCGTCGCCACGGTCAACAACGCCTGGTTGGATGCGACAGGCTACGACCGGGACTCGGTGGTCGGCACAGATTTCAGTCGCTTTGTTGTGCCGGAGGATCGCGACTCCTTTGCGGCGTGTTTCAGGGAGCTCAAAGAGACCGGAGTGATCAGGGAGCGAGAGTACCGTCTTCGTCGCAGGGACGGATCAACTAGAGTCGTCTCCTTCGAGGCCAAGGTTTCCAGAGAGCGAAACGGTGGGTATCTGCAGAGCCACTGTGTGTTTTTCGATGTCACCGAGCGCCGACGCACCGAGCACGCTCTCCACGCAAGCCTTCGCGAGAAGGAGGTACTCCTTCAGGAGGTTCACCACCGAGTTCGGAACAATCTCAATATCATCATCAGTCTGATCAATCTTCGTTCCTCCAGGTTGAAGTCGACGCACGACGCAATGCATGCCTTCCGCGGGACGGAGAACCGCATTCGGGCGCTCGCGATGGTCCACGGCCAACTCTACGATAGTGGAGAGATTGGCACCGTTCTCGTCCCGGAGTATCTGTGGGATATCACCATGCAGCTCCTGCAGGAATACGAGATGACGCGGCGGGTGACCCCGCGGTTCAGCGTTCCCGACGTACGCGTCGATCTCAACACGGCAGTCCTGCTTGGACTGTTTGTCAATGAGGCAGTGTCCAACAGTCTCGAGCACGCCTTTCCCGTTCCCCGGCAAGGTGAGCTGCACCTCCAGCTTGAACGGCTGGAGGAGCCACAGTGTCGACTCCTCATCGTGGATGACGGTATCGGCGTGTTGCCTGCGTCGACGGAGATGTCTCCGGACACCCTCGGAGTCGCACTCATGCGCATGCTCGCGGATCAGATGGACGCGGTCATGGAGGTCGGGCCGGCCCGGAACGACCCCGGAACAGGCGACCCTGGAAGGGGCCGCCGCGGCGAGGGTACGCGTGTTTCCCTTAGTTTCGAGCTCGCCTCATGTCATCAGGTTCAACGAGACCAGGCCGGTGTAACCTACTCAGAACCGTGTTGATGGCATTTCCCGTAATCCGTTACCGAGCCGTAGATTGCCGGCGTCAGGCCTGCGAAAACCCCTTATGGACGCCAGAACCGCGCTAACTTCGTCTGCACCGTGACTTGCCGGAATCCTATCAACAGGGTTGCGGGCAGGTTAAGGCCGGTGAGACTCAAGGGGCATTCGCCACATCCGGGCAGCCCCCCGGTTGGCAGTAGACGGTCTGGTTGCGGCCGTTGCGTTTGCCGGCGTAGAGGGCGTCGTCGGCGGCATTGAGGACCTGGGTAAGATCGGTGCCCTTGTCGCCTCCGGCAATGCCCAGGGTTATGGTCGTTGAGATCTCTCCGCTGGAGGTCGTGACGGGGGTGTCTTTGACGGCGCTGCGGAGCTTCTCCGCCAGTACGCGGGCCCCTTCCGCGTCGGTTTCCGGCACAAAGACCACGAACTCCTCGCCGCCCCACCGGGCAACCTGATCCTGGGCTCGGACCGTCGTCTCGAGACGTCGGGCGATCTCCTGGAGCACCTCGTCGCCGACGGCATGACCGTAGTTGTCGTTAATGCTCTTGAAGTGATCAATGTCTCCGAGAACGAAGGCGAAGTGGCGGCCGTTGCGCTGCGAGCGAGTCAGCTCGTAGTCGGCAATGGCCAGCAGGCTGCGCCGGTTGCGTAGCCCCGTGAGCTTGTCGGTGGTTGCCTGGGTCAGCAGATCCCGGGTGATGCGGCGCAGGGTATTCTCATTCTCCCGCAGCTCTTCTTCCCGATAGACATCCTTCAGAAGCTCCCTATTGAGCTCGGCGTTCATGGTCTCGAGGCGCTCCTGGGTCTGACGGAGTCGGAGGTGCGCGCGCACCCGGGAGCGAAGCTCCGGACCGTAGAACGGCTTGGTGACGTAGTCGGCTCCGCCGATGTCGAAGCCCTGCAGGATGGCGTCCTTCTCCTCCCTGGCAGTTAGGAAGATTACCGGGACGTCCTTGTACTGAGGCAGGGCCTTGAGGGACGTGCACGTCTCGAAACCGTCCATGTGCGGCATCATGACGTCCAGGAGAATCAGATCGAAGGTGTTCTCTTCCGCCTGTTCCAGCGCCTCGGTGCCACTCTCGGCAAAGGCAATATTGTACCCGTCTTCCCGGAGCTCACTGGCCGCGAGCTGGATGTTGTCGGGATTGTCATCTACGATCAGGATCTGCCGCTTGCTCATGTTCCGCACTCTCCTCGTTTTGTAATGCAACCACGTCTACTACACCCAGAGTCTCGGCTACCACCTCGAACCGCCGCAGGGCGTAGTCCACCGCGGCAACGTCGAACTCCCTGACCGCCTCCCGGAGGGAGCTTCCAATGCTCCCGACACATGGTACGTCGTGGTCCCGACCAATGTCGATGAGTAGATCTCCCAGGTGGCCCATGTCGTTGAACCGCTTCACCCTCTGGACCGCCCGCCACCGCGACACGG
>CAZZIE010000068.1:0-18544 GCA_964654185.1 uncultured Spirochaetaceae bacterium
AGCCGTGAAGCCCCGGAACCCCTGATTGTGTTCGCTCTGCAGGATGACATAGACGACTTCATCCGGGGGAGCGCGATCAATGCACTTGTCGCCCTCTATTTGGAGGAATCCCTTTCCCGAGATCTGTTGGTCGATCTCTTGGATAGGTTGGCGGAACAGGCGATCGCTGAAGAGAACGAATGGATCGCGGAGATGACCGTTTCTTCCTGCATGGCGATCTATCCCGAAGACGTTATTCGGATTGTCCAACGGTTGGCGCGCTCGGGATTGCTGGAACACTCTCAAACCCTCTATCTCGATAGTGTCCGAGAGACGCTGGCCACGTTTGGACGAGACGAGCATCTCGAGCGAATCCGCTCGACCGGCTTTTATGGGTTCATCGAGGAGCCCCTGGAAGAGCTGCGGGTAGCGTTACTGCAGTTTGACACTGAGCCGGGGTCCAACTCCGCGGCTCATCACCAACGCGACTATTCCGCTGAGCACACCGGGACCTCGCTCACGGGGGAAGAGTACAGTCGATCCGTGGAGGGAACGATCTATCGAGACAAAAGAAAACCCGGACGTAACGACCCGTGTCCCTGCGGTTCCGGCAAGAAATACAAGCGCTGCTGTGGTCGATAGAAGTACCCCACCCGGATCAGACTGCCATCAAGACCGGGCCAGACCTCGTTCGCTCTGAGTGCCCGGTGTCGGGTGTACAAGGAGAACGACGGCAAAGGATGGCCCAGAGTAAGCGACTGCTCAGAGAGAGAACCACGATCGCGACGTGACTCAGTCCCGCTCCGTGTCCCAGTCGTCCCGGATTGCCGAATCGGCTGTTCCGACGCCCGGAGTCCACTTCCGGAATCCACGGGTTGACAGTCTTTGACTATTATATTCCAATGATCATTGGAATATGGCAGTAACCAAGGATGACTTCAAACAGGTAGTGTATCAGGAAATCTCGAAGACCCTGGCCGCCTGCGCGGACCCTCGGCGGCTGGAAATCCTCGAGCTCGTCGCCCAGTGCGAGCGTAACGTCGAGACTCTCGCTTCCATGCTGAACGCCGGGATCACCACCACATCTCACCACCTGCAGCTCCTCAAGCAGGCGCGGCTCGTACAGGCTCGCAAAGTGGGACGCTACGTTTACTACTCGGCAACGGAAATGGCGCTCTCCCTCTGGAACAGCTTCTCCGAGCTCGCCTCAAAGGAGCTGGCGGTGGTCAAATGCGCGGTGGACGAGCTGTTCGGCGGGGAGAGCGTTGAGACAGAGGGTCTCGGCTATGAGGAGCTGGAAGACCGGATTGCCGCCGGCGATGCGATCCTCCTTGATGTTCGCCCCAAAGAAGAGTACGCCGCCGGACACCTGCCAGGGGCACTCTCGATCTCCCTCGAGGAGCTCGAGAAGCGAGTCGGTGAGCTACCTAAGAGTACCCCGGTCTTCGCCTACTGCCGGGACCGCTACTGCGTTCTTTCCCAGGAGGCGAGTGAGTTCCTGAAGAAACGGGGGTACAGCGTCAGGCGACTCCCGGAAGGTATAGCTGAATGGAGGGCGGCGGGTGTCGTCCTCGAAAGGAGTAGCTAAGATGAAAACACTGTTTATTCTCAACGACCCGCCCTACGGCACCGAGCGGAGCTACAACGGCCTCCGGCTCGCAGGCACTCTCGTCAAGCGCGACGACGAAGAGGTGAAGATGTTCTTCATCGGCGACGCAGCCTCCTGCGCCAAGAAGGGACAGACAACGCCGAACGGCTACTACAACATCGAGCGCATGATGAAGCTCGTCACTTCCCGGGGCGGGGAGATCGGCGTCTGCGGCAGCTGCATGGACGCCCGTGGCATGGCCGACGAAGAGCTCGCCGCCGGATCCCATCGTAGTTCCATGGAAGAGCTCACCGACTGGACCGTCTGGGCGGACAAGGTCATCACGTTCTAAAGGACGGAAATGGTGAGCGAGCGTCCGATCTATCTTGACTATAACGCCACGACTCCCCACGACCCCGAGGTGGTAGAGGCAATGCTCCCCTTTCTCGAAACCGAGTTCGGGAACCCCTCGAGCACCCACGCCTACGGAGAGGCGCCGGGTCGCGCCGTTGCCCGGGCCCGGGCGGAGGTGGCTGCGCTCATGAACGCGCCGCCGGAGCGGATCCTCTTCACCAGCGGCGGGACTGAGTCGAACAACTTCGCGATCATCGGCACCGTCCTCGCCCGCAAGGATCGGGGCAAGCACATCATCACCTCTAGCGTTGAGCACCCTGCGGTGGCCAACACGTGCGACTATCTCGAGCGAGAGGGCTTTGCCGTTACCCGCGTCCCCGTCGATCAACACGGCATGGTGAATTCCAGGGATGTAGAGGCGATCGGCACTCCCGTCGAATGGGGACGCGGAACAATTCGCTTCTCCACGGGAAAGCTCACCACAGACAAGGAGATCGACCAGGCGGCGGAGGCAGTCATTGCCGCCTGTCAGGGATGAGTTTCACGTATGGCACGAACGGAACCGTTTGATGAGCTAAGCGAAGCGTACGATGACTGGTTTGTTCGCTTTGCCCCCGTGTATGAGTCCGAACTATCTGCCCTGAGAGCGGTAGTGCCCTCGCATGCCCGGGGCGTCGAGATAGGCGTGGGAAGCGGGCGCTTTGCCGCGCCCCTGGGCATCACTGAGGGGATCGAGCCGAGCGAGGAGATGGCACGTCGAGCCCGCGCGCGAGGCGTAACGGTCTACGAAGGTGTAGCCGAGAACCTACCCCTTCCGGACCATACGTATGATTACGCCCTCATGGTTACGACCATCTGCTTCCTGGATGACCCGAACAGGGCCATCGAGGAAATGCTCCGGGTGATCAAGAAAGACGGAAGGATCATCCTCGGCTTTGTCGATCGAGACTCGCCCCTTGGCAAGAACTACGAGGAGCACAAGTCTCAGGACCCCTTCTACCGAGAGGCAACCTTCTATTCCACCGGAGAAGTACTCGCCCTCCTCGCTCATCACCGACTGTCGGTTATCTATGCGCGGCAGACCGTCTTTGGCGATCTCGGCGACATCACTGAACAGCAACGCCCTCGACCCGGTTACGGAGAGGGTGCGTTTGTTGTGCTTGCGGCGGCACGGAAACCGGAAGACCCGTAATATGGCTGACATGATCTCGGCGTACACAGCCGGCAAAGAACGGGAGTAAGGGAGCGTAGCTTGGACTCATTGATCATCCCAGCCGTTGCCGGCATAGCACTCCTCGCCTCCCTCATCGCCGACCGGAAAAAGAGCGGCCGCGCACTAATCGTCGCGGGCAAGCGTCTTCTCAGCCTGCTGCCCGCCTTTCTGACGATGCTTGCGGCAGTCTCCATCGTGCTCGCCCTTGTTCCCCAGGAGATGGTCGTTCGTTATCTGGGTAGTGAAAACCGGTTCCTCGCCACCCTCGCCGGGACGCTGGTCGGAGCGGTGACCTTCATGCCCGGCTTCATCGCCTTTCCCCTGGCGGGCATTCTCCTGGAGCAAGGCGTGGCCTACATGACGCTTTCGGCCTTTACGACCTCCCTGATGATCGTGGGAGTTCTCACCTATCCCGTGGAACGGCGCTTTCTCGGAACCCGGGTCACCATCATTCGAAACTCCTTGAGCTTCCTGGTCGCATTGCTGGTTGCCACCGCGACGGGTCTCTACTTCCAAGAGCTTCTATGAGCGGAAAACGGGTCTCGCCGGCAGTAGTGGTTTTTCTCTCCCTATACGGCGCCTCGGTGGTACTGGCCCTTCTGTTCGACATCCCCGTCGGCATCGATATCGGGAGGAATTTCGCCGATTTCGCCCGGGAGATGGTCTTTGTGATTCCCTCGGCCTTTGTCCTCATCGGGCTCTTTGAAGTCTGGGTACCACGGAAAGCAGTGGAGCGACACCTCGGTGAGGACGGGTCGCGCTTGGCCCAATGGTTCTGGATGCTCATGCTCGCGGGTACCGCGGTAGGCGGCCTCTACGTTGCCTTTCCGATCGCTGCGGCCCTCCGACACAAGGGAGCACGCCTCGGGGTGGTGCTTTCCTACATCGGACTCTCAGGCGTGAGCCGCATCCCGATGACACTATTCGAGATATCCTTTCTCGGCCTGCCCTTTACCGTGATCCGCTATCTCGTCTCCGTACCGCTTGTCATTCTCTTCTCCGAGCTCCTCGGCTCCCGGCTGGAGCGGCGCGACTTCGAGATGGCCAACCCGGGTTGAGACAGGTAGAGGACTTGAATCTCGACTCGCTGTGGGAGATGTCACAGCGTGTACCAGCGGCCGGCACCTCTTGAGCGATCGGAGGAAGACGCCCTGTTGAACCGAGAAGACGTGCTGCGGTTACTGAAGAGTTGACGGACTTCGACGCCGCAACAACAGGTGCCGGGCGACGGCCACACAGCAAAAGGAGTATCGGCCGGAAGGATTCATGAGCCTTCCGGCGGATCTTCCTGCTCGTCCGACTCCCCGGGAGACTCCGAGGCCCGGGACTCGGGGTCGGCAAAGGGGTCCGGCGGGCGGTGTGCATCTCTGAAGGATACGGGAGGGGGTTCAAGTTGCGGTTGCCCGTGCTCCGGTGGAGCTTCCTGCCCCAACTGCTCCATGATGAAGCGCCTCGCAGTCTCGTGTGCGGTATCGGCGACAGCGACATAGACCTCTCTCGCCAGCAGTCGTGCGAAACGCATGTCGGCAGTGGACACGCTCTGATGTTCAGGCTCCAGGAGCGTCCAGGGTTCAACCATGAGCGCGCGGGCAAGGCTGGACAGCGACGTGGCGGACACCCACTTCCGTCCCCGCTCAATGTCGGTGATGTGAGTGTTTGAGAGGCCGGCTTCCTCGGCAAGCTTCAGCTGACTGTATCCCAGGTCCTCGCGAGCCGCCTTCACGTTACGTGCCAGATTGTTCAACAACTCCTGCTTGTTCTTCACCATGAGCAGGTTCATGGTCCGCTCAAAGCGTATGCTCGGCAACAAGCTGAAAGCTGATTCAAAATACGCTTTCAGCGAACCTACATAGGATGCACAAAGGCAAGCGGATCCGCGGCCGGGAGAGCGTGCGGTCAGGAGGGTCCGCCGCCGGGAGAGCGTGCGGTCGGGAGAGACCGCGGCCGATCGGGAGTGCGGCCGGGAGCGCAGCCGGGACGAGCTGCTTGTCGAAGCGGGGATGAATTGAGTATCAACAAAGGCAATGAGCAAGAACCACGTCGTGCCGTCGGGAGCGGGGTCGGACCGATCCATTGCAACCAAACTGCCCACGGATGTCGATACGGGACGGAAGTTCCTTCAGGTCGGCAAGAGCAACCTCTTCGTCTCTGAGCGCGGAGCGGAGGAAGTGCAGAAGATCGATCTGATCGAGCGCAACACGCAGCGGGTGGACATTGTCGACGGCCGAGAGGCGTACGAGAAGGTGAAAGCGCACCTCAACTGGGCCTTCACCTTCCAGCTCTTCAACCTCTTCATCTACCAGAACGATGCGACCCAGTCCTTCTCAGCCTACATTCACGACGCCCGGGACCTGCACAGCGTCTTCACCCACATAGAACAGGACATCGACGAGGGCCACGACTTCTTCAAGTACAGCGTTCAGAACGTCTTCAACCTGAAGCGCTCCCGCCGGATGAAGTCGAACCTTTAGGGTGCAACGCCACCCGGTAGCAGCGTGGTCCGTCGGGTCAATCGCCACCGGGTCGAACGAAGGCCTGGACGACCGCCCCGGCTCCGTGCCGCCATCCCGCGCCGCCATCCCGCGCCGTCATCCCGCCCCGTCATCCCGCGCCGGCGCCGGCGGGCGCCTGGGTTTCGGCGAAGGTGATACCCAGCCGGTGGAAGAGCTCGTCGAAGCGGGCGCCCCACCGTCCCGGGACCACGACGTGATGATTCGCGACGGGATTCTCCAGGAAGTAGCGCACGCTCCGGTCCAGGCGAAGTGACGCCTGGGTGCGGCAGCGGTCGGCGCGATCTCCCCGGCCGATCAGCTCACCCTCCGAGTACCAGCCGAGTGAGAGGTCGCCCCGACCGAGTCGGACGACAGTCACCGGGCCGTCAGGCATCGCCCCTTCAATTGCAACGCCTACTCCCGACTCGAAGTGGCTCCGGAGCTTGAAGGAGTCGACGACCTTCGTGGGAATCATGCAGTGGGCAAAGTCGATCTCATTGGCCTCCACGTCGATGCCGGCGGGGTTCGCCAGGAAGGGGACTTCCCCGGTGAGCTCCTGGGAGAGGAGGACCGAGAGCAGGGCCTGCTGGTCGCCTTCGCAGCCGGCGACAATCCCTTCGTCGTTGAGGCGCGCCAGGGCCAGACAGCCGGTGTTGTTGTATCGGCCGATGAGGTCGAAGCAGCGCAGGCTCAGGGCGGAAAGGTCGTTCTCCCGAACGAGGTCGCGGAGGCCGACGTATATCCGCGCCGCTTCATGGATCGCCTCGGCGGTGGGTTCCACGCAACCGCCGCTCGCATCCGCGGTCTCCCGGGCGACGACGGCGGCCTCATCATCGGAGGCGGCGTCGATCCACTCGTAGAGCTCTTCGAGGGGTACGTCCTCGAAGCGAACGCCCAGGGCATCGCCGACGGCGGCGCGGTCAATACTGCTTGCCACAAGCCAATCGGAGGGCTTGCCGACGAATCCGATGTTCATTCCCCGGATCCGCGTGAGGGCGTGCTCCACCGCGGCAATGGCGTCGATGCGCCGGACGACGAGCTCCGGTCCCCCGTGGAGGATCTCCGAGGAGACGCCCTGCTCCCGCGTCCAGGCGCTGATCTCCAGGGAGGCGGCCAGAGAGTTGTGCTTGCCGTCGGTAAGGAGGTAGACCGGGCGCGGCAGCTTCGGAAAGGCCTCGACGAACTGCCCCTCCGTCCCTCCGGAGGCTACGAACACCACCGTCAGATCGAGGTCGCGGGTACGCCAGTCGTCGGGGGTTGCCAGGACCACGTTGTGGTGCTCGCTGAGGGCGTCGAAGAGCTCGGCGTGAGTGCCCTGTACGGAGAAGTTCGGGTGGAGCGCCGAGAAGAAGGGAATGAGTCCGATATTCATGACCGCATCACTATAGCGTTGCACCGGGCCGCGCGCAAGGAGGTGGCGGGGCGCCCCGAGGGCGGGCGTCGCCATACCGTCCCCTCCTGTGACGGCCAGGGAACACGCCCGCGCCGCCCGTCGGCCGCCCAGGCCCGCCGCCGCGAAGCTTGACACCCGTGAATGCTCGCAAGTAGCATCTGATTTCAGTGAACGAGACGGCGCACCTACCTTTTCGATCCCTGTATCGCCACGATTTCGCCCGCGTGGCCGTGGCGGTGCCGGAGGTGCGCGTCGCCGACCCCTCCTTCAACACGGATCAGACCATTGCCCTGGCGCGGCAGGCGGATCAGCGCAAGGCGCTGGTTACTCTCTTTCCGGAGCTCGGCATTACCGCCTACTCCAACGACGATCTCTTTCAGCAGCACGCCCTTTTGGATGAGGCGCTGCGGCAATTGCGGCGCCTGCGGGACGAATCAAGAGACTTGAGATCGATGCTTCTGGTGGGGCTCCCGCTGATCGTAGACCAGAAGCTCTTCAATTGCGCCGTGGCGGTTCACAACGGCCACGTCCGTGCCGTAGCTCCGAAGAGCTACATCCCGAACTACCGGGAGTTCTACGAGAAGCGCCACTTCGCGAGCGCCCACCACGCAACCTCCCGGGAGATCACCATTCTGGAGGAGCGCGTTCCCTTCGGGAACGACATTGTCCTGGAGGCGACGACCCTGCCGGGGTTTGCCCTCCACATGGAGGTGTGCGAGGACGTCTGGGTTCCCATTCCGCCGAGCACCTACGCCGCCTTCGCCGGCGCCACGGTGCTGGCCAACCTCTCGGCGAGCAACGTGACAATCGGCAAGGCGGACTACCGGCAGAGCCTCGCGGGATCGCAGTCGGCGAAGTGCATTGCCTGCTACATGTACTCCGCTTCGGGACCCGGGGAATCGACGACGGACCTCTCCTGGGACGGCCACGCCATGGTGTACGAGAACGGCCGCCTCCTCGCGGAAGGGCCGCGCTTCACCCAGGACGCGGCCCTGGTGACTGCGGACATCGATTACGGCGCGCTCGTTCAGGACCGCATGCGCATGACAAGCTTCGCCGACAACGCGGCGCGCCACGCCGAGGAGGTCGCCGCTGTGCGCCGCGTCCCGGTGGAGCTCGCCGTTCCCACCGACGAGATCCCCCTGGAGCGGGAGGTCTCGCGCTTCCCCTACGTACCGAGCGAGCACGCCCGCCGGGATGAGCGCTGCTATGAGGCGTACAACATTCAGGTGACCGGCCTGGTGAAGCGACTTCGCGCGACGGGGATCAGGAACGTAATCATCGGCATATCAGGAGGGCTCGATTCCACCCAGGCCCTCATTGTGAGCGCCCGCGCCATGGACCTTCTGGGCCTGCCCCGGGAGAACATCCGGGCCTACACCATGCCGGGCTTCGCCACGAGCACGCAGACCCGGGAGAACGCCTGGCAGCTCATGCGCAGTCTCGGCGTGACCGCCGGGGAGATCGACATTCGCCCGGCGTGCATGCAGATGTTCACGGACATTGATCACCCCTTCGCCCACGGCAAGGAGGTCTACGATGTCACCTTCGAGAACGTCCAGGCCGGAGAGCGCACGAGCCACCTCTTCCGGCTGGCGAACCTCCACGGCGGTCTGGTCGTCGGCACCGGCGACCTCAGCGAGCTCGCCCTGGGCTGGGCGACCTACGGCGTCGGGGATCACATGTCCCACTACGCCGTGAACGCATCCGTCCCGAAGACCCTGATTCAACACCTCATTCGGTGGGTGATCGAGAAGGAAGAGCTCAGCCCGGAGGCCGGCGAGGTGCTCCGACGCATTGTCGACACGGAGATCTCCCCGGAGCTCGTGCCCGGAGACGGCGGCGCAGAGGGATCGAGTGAGGCGCCCGCTCAGAGCAGCGAGGCGCAGATCGGCCCGTACGAGCTCCAGGACTTCCACCTCTACTACCTCAGCCGCTTCGGCTTCCGCCCGAGCAAGGTCGCCTTCCTGGCGGAGCACGCCTGGTCCGATCCGAATCGCGGAAAGTGGCCGGAAGATATTCCCACGGACAAGCGAAATCGCTACAGTATCGCCGACATCAAGGCGTGGCTTCGCGTCTTTCTGTCGCGGTTTTTTCAATCGACTCAGTTCAAGCGCAGCTGCATTCCCAACGGCCCGAAGGTCGGCTCGGGAGGCTCCCTCTCTCCGCGGGGAGACTGGCGGGCACCGAGTGACTCCTCGGCCGCCGCCTGGCTCTCGGAGCTGGAGGAACACGTTCCCGACGAGTAGCCGGCCCAGGGCGATTGCAGCTCGCAACCGAAGGCACACGACATGAATGCAGTAGAAACCCGGAACCTCACCAAGAGGTTCGAGAATGGGGTGGTCGCCGTCTCAGATCTCACCATGACGATGCCAAAGGGCTCAGTCTACGGTCTTCTGGGACCGAACGGCGCGGGGAAGACGACGACGGTGCGGCTTCTCAACGGCATGCTCACCCCGACGAGCGGAGAGTCCGTCATCCTTGGCATCGCCTCGGACGACCAGGCGCTCCGGCAGCGCACCGCAACGCTCGCGGAAGATGCCCGGATGTACGAGCACCTCTCGGCGTGGGACAACCTCGCCTTCTTTGCCAGGCTCTACGACATCCCGCAGTCGACGGCGGAGACGCGCGCGGAGACGCTTCTCAAGCGCATGGAGCTGTGGGATCGGCGAAACGACAAGCTCGGCACCTTCTCCACGGGCATGCGGAAGCGCATCTTCCTGGCGCGCACCCTGATCCACGATCCGGAGCTCCTCTTCCTGGATGAACCCACCAGCGGTCTGGATCCGGAGTCGGCGCGGGACGTCACCGACCTGATTCGGGAGCTCGCGGAGGAGCACGGAACCACGGTGCTCCTGTGCACCCACAACCTTCCCCTTGCCGAGCGGATCTGCGACCACTACGGGTTCCTGAAGCACGGCGCGCTCGTCGCCGACGGCACCCCCGACGAGCTGGTGGCCTCGATCCAGCGCCGGCCGGAGGTGCGGATCATCTCCGCCGACGGAGAGCGCGGGGAGGTCACGGAAATCATCGGCTACGATGATGAGTCCGAGATTCCCGGGATTGTCCGGAAGAAGCTGGACGCAGGCGCTGAGATTCGGGAAGTCCGGCGCGTGCGGCCGAGCCTGGAAGAGGTCTACTTCTCGTACATTGGGGAGGGGAACGCGTGAACTATCGAAGAGTCTGGGCGGTAAGCCGCAAGGACATCGGCGAAATCGTAGTCAACTCCGCCGTGGTCATTCCCATGATCATGGTGCCGATCATCCTGGCGGTGGTGCTTCCGGTCGTATTGACCGCCCTGGCCCTCAGCCTGGATGTGTCGATGATTCAGGGGGCCGAGCTGATCGAACGGATCCTGCCGTTCTACGACGTCCCGGAGAAACTGGAAGAAACCAACAGCCGCATTCTCTACGTCTTTCTGAACTACACCTTCATTCCCCTCTTCATGGTGGTGCCCCTCATGGTGTCGAGCATCATTGCCGCGAACTCCATTGTGGGGGAGAAGGAGCGCAAGACCCTGGAGACGCTGCTCTACACCCCCATTACCAACCGGGAGCTCATGGTGGGCAAGTTCGGTGCCTCCTTCATTCCGGCAGTGGCCATTACCCTGGTTTCATTCGTGCTCTTCGCCGTGGCGACCAACGTGACGTCCTTCCTGATCATCGACTTCGCCATTCTTCGGGAACCCGTATGGATTGCCGCGGTGCTGCTGCTCTCCCCGGCGGTCTCGCTTCTGGGGCTGGTGGTTACCCTGATCGTCTCAATCAAGGCGAAGTCCTTCATGGCGGCACAGCAGCTCTCCGGCGTGCTGGTCCTGCCCTTCATTATCCTGATCGTCGTGCAGATGACCGGCCTGATTGCCTTCAGCACGCTCGTGGTGATTCTGGCGGCACTCATCATCGCCGTGATCGCTCTGGTCCTGCTCCTCCGGGTCGCCCCGCGCTTCACCAGAGAGCGCATCATCTCGACACTCTAGGGGGTCGGCGTGACGGGAGTGGGCACCGAGAGGAATGACCAGGCGGCGAGCGGCCCCACGCCGGGCGCCGAGGCGACGTCCGACCAGACGCCGGGCGGCACCACGGCGGACGGTCCCACGGCGCGCGGCCCCACGCCGGGCGCCGAGACGACGCCCGACCCGCGGGTTGCGGGCGAATCACTGGTCCGGGTCATCGACGGCCACAACGATGTGCTGGCCCGCGCCTTCGAGAACGCCCGGTACGACTTCGTAGAGGGAACCGAGTCCTACCACCTGGACCTGCCCGCCGCCCTCGAATCCGGCTTTGCGGGCGGGCTCTTCGCCATCTTCATTCCCCCTGCGGAGAAGGAGACGAAGAAGCCGCGCTCCTTCGGAGACAAGATGTCGACGCCGGGGAGTGTGCCCCTCGAGCGCGCGCAGCGCGCCGCGGCGTTGATGTTCTCGCAGCTGCGCCGCTACGCGGAGCGCGCCCACGGCCGCTTCTACATTGCCCGGACCGTCGCCGAGCTGCGGAGATCCCTTCACGGCAACGCAGTTGCAGCGCTCTGTCACATGGAGGGCGCTGAGGCCATCGACAGTGATCTGGCGGCACTCGACCTCTTCTACGAGGCGGGCCTGCGCTCCCTGGGCATTACCTGGAGCCGCTCGAACCGCTTCGGCTGCGGCGTCCCCTTCGGCTTCGACCGGAATCCGGACATTGGCCCGGGCCTAACAAAGGCGGGGCTGAGCCTGGTGAAGCGGTGCAACGAGCTCGGCGTCATGCTGGATGTCTCCCACCTCAACGCAAAGGGCTTCCGGGACGTGGCGCGCACCTCCCGGGCACCCATTGTGGCGTCGCACTCGAATGCCTGGGGGGTCTCTCCAAGCACCCGCAACCTCACGGACGAGCAACTCGCCGCCATCCGCGACTCCGACGGACTGGTCGGCGTGAACTTCGGCGTCCCCTTCCTTCGCCCCGACGGCGGCACGCAGGAGGACACGCCCCTGACGGTCTTCCGGGAGCACATTGAGTACCTCGCCGAACGGGTCGGCCTGGAACGCATTGGCCTGGGCTCCGACTTCGACGGCGTGGTCATTCCCAAAGAGATCGGCTCGGTCCGCGGCCTGCCGAAACTCATTGCCGCCCTCCGCGAGTGGGGCTACGCCGACGCGGAGATCGCCGGCATTGCCCACGGCAACTGGCTGCGGGTGCTCGGTCAGACGCTGAAGTAGATGGAGTGGCTGGAGTAGACCGGGACTCGTCGGCGGAGGGCCCGCGCGGCGGGGGCACGCGCACGCCAACCGGGATCGGGCGCCGGCGGGGGCCGGCGCGGCGGGGACGCGCGCACGCCACCGGGATCGGGCGCCGGCGCGAGCCCGCGCCCGGGCGGCTGGAGACCGCGGCCGCCGGTGCAGGTGCACCGCGTTCCGCGGGGGCGTGCGCAAACCGCCAGGGTCGGGCTCCGGCGCGCAGCGCCTACGCCCGCGTGGCGCCCGACTACGCTTCCACCACCACCGCCCCGAAGCGATGTCCCGACCCCACCGTGTAGAGGCGCTGCAACGTCTCATCGCTGTTGACGTGAGAGGCCACCACCCGCCCGACGAAGATGGAATGGTCGCCGGTGTCGAAGACATCTTCCAGACGACACTCCAGGTTCAGCACCGCATCCGACAGGAGGACGCAGTCAATCTCAGAGGCGGCCTCCGTTGCCGTGCCCTTCTCGGCAAGCTTGGCTACCTTTCTCCCGGACTTCGTACCGAAGAAGCGCGTCTCCTCGCTCATGTCGACGCTCGGCGCCGCCACGACGAAGGCACCCGCCTCCCGCACCACCTCATGGGAGTACCTGCTGTGAGCGATCGATACCGCGATAAGGGGCGGATCGATCGACGTCCGCATGACCCAGTTCACCGTGATGGGATTGCACACGCCGTCGGCACCCGTGGCAAGAAGAATGAAGGTCTCGACGGGCATGCGCCGCTCGAGGGCCTTTGCGTAGGTTGTGGGCTGTTGCATGCTCATACAGTGCCGGAGATTCCCGGAGCGTGTATAGAACCTTCTGGAACCTACTCACAAGCTTGTTGACGCCAAACCGGCAAATCCCGTAACCATCAGGGTTTGACGGCCTTGATTGAGGAAAAGCAGCGTGGCCTCCCTGGAATCGCGCCAAATCATGGTGCCGTCGTGAATTCCGCGAACTGCGATCAACAGGGTTATGGGTAGGTTCTTGGAGGCCGCTCAACGCCGCCCAACTGATCCGCCCAGTTCTCCGGGTACCGCCGGTAATAGCGATACCCCGGCCCGGGATGGCCGAGCCGGGCCGCTACAAAGGAGAAAACTGCCTGGGTAATGGACGGCACCCCGACAATGGGGAGGTACAGCCACCCGAGCATATGCGACTGGATGGTGTGACCGTACTCATGGCGGAGCAGCGTGTCGTCCCCGCGAAGATCCGGAGTGCGGCGGCGCCGGGAGATGAAGATGAAGTGGCCGAGGGACAACCCGACGTTGCCGGGGACGAGCACCACCCGCGCCCTGCGGTATCGGGTCGTTCCGCACCCCGCCGCGCGGAGTGCGACCAGGAGAATCAGGCCGAGGAGGTGCTGGGGTAGCTGCCAGAGCCAGAGCAGCGCGGCGGTGCCGGGACGTTCCCACCCCGGACGCGAGGCGCGCCCGTCCGCGCCGGCGCGGGGGTTCCCGCGGCCGGCACCGGCGGCCGGGCTGCGGGGTTGCCCGTCCGCGGCGGGCCGAGCCGGGTTACTTCGTGAAGTACCTGGGCGGTCGTTTCTGCTCTTCACCGTCAATGGTCACCTGCATCTTCTCGTGGTAGAAGCATACACAACCCTTGACGCGCTCGGCATCCTGCAGAGGTTCGGGGTAGGCCCAGATGAGATCGGGGTGGTCCTCACCGCCGGCGCGGACCGTCCAGTACCTTGATCGGCCTTTGTACGGGCACACCGTCGTTGTATCGCTGTCAACGAGAACGTCCCAGTTAACATCGTCATAAGGTACGTAGTATCGAACCGGCAGGCCCGTCTCCATGAGGAGTCGCGGCCGGGTGGTGTCGATTACGGTGACCCCGTCGACCTGAGCCCGGACGTGGCGGGAGCTCTCGCGGACATCGATCCTGGTGTAGGGATCCCGGGGGTGGCCGATGAGCTCTTCGTCCTCCTCCAGCCACCGGTCCACTGCATTGAAGTCGATGAAGACGTACCCCTGCGTGTCCGGCTGGTCGCCCCTCTCGGCGCGCTCCAGCGCTTCAGAGGAGACGTCGGACTCGGGAAAGCCGTAGACTATCTTGAAGGGCGAGGTTCGGAGCAGCGCCGCTTCGGTGCTGTCGGCAACAACGGCATCGCCGACGAAGGCGCGGATCCGGGTTCCCGTCGGGGCGAATACACGTGGCGTATGCAAAGACATGGTCATCCTCCTGTATTTGCAAATATAAAGGCAACCCGGTACGCTCGCATAGGAGAGCGACAGTCGAGGGCTGCAGCGAAGGAGGCCGGACATGACGATCGGCATTGTGTCGGACACCCACCGCAATACCGCGCGGCCCAGGGCCGCCCTGGACACCTTCCGGGAGCGGGGTATTCAGACGGTGTTTCATCTCGGCGACATTGGTGGGGCGAAGGTCATCAATCTCTTCCGGGGATTCAACGCGTACTTCGTCTACGGCAACGCCGACCGCAACATGGAGGAGCTCACCCGTGAGATCGAGGCCGGCATCGGCGCGGGGCGCCTTGCGGAGTGGCACGACTTCGAGTTCGAGGGAATCCGACTGGCCTTCTGTCACGGCCACACCCGCACGCTGGATGATCTCATTGCCGACGGGACCTACGACATTGTCCTCCACGGGCACACCCATAAGCGCCGGGATGAGACGGTCGGATCGACCCGCGTGATCAACCCCGGCGCGCTCGGCGGCATCAAGTGGCAGTCCCGCTCCTTCGCAACCCTGGAGCTGCCCTCGGGCGCCATCGAGTGGATCGAGCTGCAGTGACTCCCGAGCAGAGCTTGAAGCGGGGCACCGCGCCGTCTATACTGATGGATGCCCGCAACTGATGGGTGCCCGTAGATGGATGCTCATAATCTCCCCATTCGATCCTGCATACCTCCCTCATGAGAGACCGATTCCGTGATTGAAATCATCATTGTCTTCGTTCTGCTCGTTGCCTCGGGGATGTTCTCAGGCACCGAGGTCGCCTTCACCTCCCTTTCGGTGGATCAGCTCGAGCGATTCCGCCGGCGTCACGGCTCCCGGGGACGCCTGGCGGCGAAACTCTACGACGAGCTCGATGTGGTCCTCACCACCATTACAATCGGGAACAACCTGGCCAACCTCGCCGCGTCGGCCCTGGTGTCGGCTTTGACGATCCGCCTCTTCGGCGAGACCTGGCTCACCGCATCCACGGTCATTCTGACCATTCTTGTGCTGATCATCGGGGAGGTTACGCCGAAGCAGATCGGTATTCTCCACAACGAGTTCGTTACCCTGCGAATGTCCCGGTTCCTCCGGGTCTTCTCGATCGTCTTCTCCCCGGTAATCCTGCTGGTCCGGATTGTCAGCAACGCCCTGACCGGGCTGACCGGCAGGGGGAGCCGCCAGAAGGTGACGGTGGAGGGGCTCCAGCACCTGGTGCGTTACGCCGGGAGCACCGGTCTTCTGAACCAGCTGGACACCCACATTGTGAAGAACGTCTTTCGCTCCAGCGGGGTCCGGGTGGGCGCCATCATGACGCACCGCACCAGGATCTACAGCCTGGACAAGCGCGAGCGCGCCGGGGACGTCTTCGCGGGCATTCTGGAGTCGGGCTTCTCCAGAGTGCCGGTGTACGATGAGGATCCCGAGCGGATCGTCGGCATCGCCCTGTTGAAGGATGTGGCAAAGGCCGTGGCGGACGGAAACAGCGATGTACCGCTGAGCCGCCTCATGATGACCCCCATCTACGTTCCCGAGACGCGGACATTCCAGGAAGTGCTCACGACGCTGCGGCGGGAGCGCATCAACATGGCGATCGTGCTGGACGAGTACGGCGGGGTCTCCGGTGTCGTGACCATGGAAGACCTGGTCGAGGAGTTCCTCGGGGAACTCTACGACGAAGGCGAGATCGAGGAGAGCCAGAAGGTCCTCCCCGTGGGTGAGAACGAGTACACGATCCTCGCGGACACGCCCATCTACGTGGTGAACGACCATCTGGAGACGGAGTTTCCCAGCGAGGGCGACGCCCAGACCATCGGCGGCTACGTCACCGAGCACATGGGGCGCATCCCCGAGGCGGGGGAGCGCCTGGAGACGCCGGAGGGGATCTTCCTCATTGACGCGGTGAGTCACAGCCGGATCGTACGGCTGCGCTTTCGCACGGCGCCGCGCAGCAACCGCGGGTGAACCCGTGAAGACCATCGGCATTATCGGCGGCATGAGCTGGGAGTCCTCAGCGGGGTACTACCGCCTGGTCAATGAAGGCGTAGCGGCGCGCCTGGGAGGCTACCACTCCGCCAGGGTCGTGCTCTACTCGGTGGACTTCGCGGAGATCGAGACGCTCCAGCGAGCCGACGACTGGGACCGCGCCGGAACCCTCCTCGCGGAGGCGGCGCGCGCCTGCGTTGCTGCGGGCGCGGAGATCCTCGGCCTTGCAACCAACACCATGCATCTTGTTGCCGATGTTATCGGACGTGCCGCCGGGGTGCCGCTGATCCACATTGCGGATGCTACTGCAGAGGCTGTTCGCGCCGCCGGTGTCTCACGGGCGGCCCTGCTGGGAACACGCTTCACCATGGAGCGCGCCTTCTACCGGGAACGCCTCGAAGCGCACGGCCTGGAAGTTTGCGTTCCCGACGCGGAGGATCGCGCGACAATCGACCGCATCATCTTCGAGGAGCTGGTTCACGGCATTATCCGGGAGGAGTCCCGGGCGGCGTACCTGGAGATCATTCGCGGGCTGACCGGCGGTGGGACCAACGCCGCGCCCGGCGGTGCCGGCGCCGACGGAGTCATCCTGGGTTGCACCGAGATCGGCTACCTGGTACAGCAGGAGCACCTGTCGGTCCCCGTCTTCGACACCACCAGGATCCACGCGGATGCGCTGGTGGCGGCGGCGCTGGCGGAGTAACCGGCACCGCGTCGCTGCGCCGGCGGAGTAACCGGCCCCGGACCGACGCGCTGGCAGAGTAGCCGGTGCCGGACCGACGCACCGGGCGCTCCCGGCTTCCTAATCGGTAACCAGCACCTTCACCGACTGCGCGGGAACCCGGACGACGAAGGGGGAGCCTTCGTAGCGGGCGGCGGGCTCGCCCGCGGCGCCGTCCGCGGCGCCGCCACTCGCTGCGGCGCTGTCACTCTCTCCGTTGGCCGTGGCTGAGCCCGGGCGCCCCGCCGGCCACACCTCCACCAGGTCGCGCCGCACCCCTTCCAGCTCGAACTTCAGGTCCGCCTCGGAAAGTCCGGTGTTCACGCAGACCACGGCGCGGCCGTCCTCCGTGGCGCGCTCGAAGGCGAAGAGGGACTCCCCTGCCGCCAGGGTTCGGTAGTCGCCGCGGCGCAACTGCGGCACCTCCCGGCGAAGGCGCGTTGCCGCCTGGTAGAAGGCCAGGAGGTCGCGGTCCCACTTCTCGGGCTCGTGCCAGGGAAAGGCCTCCCGACAGTCCGGGTCGTCCCCGGCGGACATGCCGATCTCATCTCCGTAGTAGATGCAGGGTGCGCCGGGGAGGGTCATCTGCAGGAGCGCCGCCAGGCGGAGCGCTCCGGCATCCCCACCCATGATCCAGCGGGCTCGGGCGGTGTCGTGACTGTCAATGAGGTTGAGCTGCACGAGATTGACCGACCACGGGTAGAGCGCCAGGGTTTCCTCAATGTGGCGGCGGAAGGTGTCGCCGGTCATGGGCTTCAGGGTCAGGTTGTGGCGCTGGTAGTCCGGCCGCAGGCTCGCGGCGCCGGCGAAGCTGAGAATGGGCCCCATGAAGAGGTAGTTCATGACGGCATCGAACTGGTCGCCGGAGAGCCACCGCTTCGCCTCCGTCCATATCTCACCGCAGATGTACGCCTCCGGATTGGCGTCTTTGACGACCCGGCGGAACTCGCCCCAGAAGGCATCGTCATCTATCTCTGAAGGGACATCCAGCCTCCACCCGTCAATGCCGAAATCGATCCAGTGTCCGGCCACGTCCAGGATGTAGCGCCGGACGCCGGAATTGTCGGTGTTGAGCTTCGGCAGTGCCGGCAGGTCCCACCACGCCTCGTAGTTGTGATGGTTCCTGTCGTCGTGGGCGTAGGGGCGCAGAGGCCAGTCCTTGATGATGAACCAGTCGAGGTAGGGTGAGTCCTCGCCGTTTTCGAGGACGTGGTGGAAGGGCCAGAAGCCGCGGCTCGCGTGGTTGAAGACGCCGTCCAGGACGACCTTCATGTCGCGCCGGTGCGCCTCATCCAGGAGCCGACGGAGGCCGTCGTTGCCGCCGAGGAGCGGGTCGACCTGATAGTAGTCGAAGGTGTGGTAGCGATGGTTCGCCGCCGAGGCGAAGATCGGATTGAGGTAGAGCGCGGTGATGCCGAGCTCCTGCAGATAATCCAGCCGCTCG
>CAZZIE010000068.1:18644-22494 GCA_964654185.1 uncultured Spirochaetaceae bacterium
CGGGCAAAGCGGTCCGGAAAGATCTGATAGAAGACTGCGTCTTTCACCCAGTCGGGTGTGTGGAAATCCTGTAGTGCCATGATAGGGCGGGATGATAGCACAGGGCGTGGGGCGGGGAAACGGGGCAGGGCCTGACGTGCATCACCGCCGCAGTTTGATTGGATCCGGAGTGGGTAATCGAACGAGGTCTACCGAGACAGCTCGCCCTCGCCGTTGTTGCTTGTGGGGTGGGCGTAGACCGTGGCGATTGCCTGCGCAGACTCGGAGATCCGTTCACCAAACGCGGGTAGCGATTCCTCTCGGTAGCGGAAGGTTGGGAACTGCACGACGACGCTTCCGAGCACTTCACCTGCCACTATGACGGGGCTTGCGACCGCCATGATCTCGGTCTCGTACTCCCCGTGATTGACCGCATATCCGTCCTTTCGAACTTCGGACAGTTGCTGCCGGAGTGTATTCGGGTTCACGACCGACTTCTCGGTGAACTTGTGGTAGAGGGCGTCGCCAAGGTACTTCTCACGAACGTGCTCAGGTAGAAATGCAAGAATTGCCTTGCCCCCGGCGGTGACATGGGGCGGGTAGTGCACATCAGCATTGAGAAGAATTTGAATGCTACGTTTGGACTGAATCTTAATGATGAAGTGAAGGTCGTGCCCTTCCAGGACGGCTAGCAGCACGTTTTCGTCAAAGTCCCGGCGAAGTTTCTCCAGTTCAGGGTACGCGACCTGTTTGAGGAGGGCAAACTGATTCTCCTCCGCCTTGCGGGCAATCTCGGAGATCTTCCGCGAAATGAAGTACTTACCGGACGATGCGTCCTTGCGGACAAACCCGGCGTTCATGAGGGAGTCCAGGTAGAGGGTAATGTTGGATACCTCTCCATCCAGGGCTTTCGATACGTCCTTCACACGAGCGCCATCCGGATTGCTTGCAACAGCATCCAGGATCAGCAGCCCCTTTTCCAAGGATTTGATTGACCGCACAATGTACCCCGCTATTCTTGCACCAATATACAATGTACAATAGGGCTTGCGACAAGTTCTTCAGAACGTATTTGATTGCCACCTGAGAGAGGCTCGCGAATTTACCGCACCGAGTACTCTTCTATAACCCCCTCGTCCACCTCTACCCCCAGGCCGGGCCTGCCGGGGGCACATATCCAACCGTCTGTGACCTCTGGTACCCCCGTCGCCAGTCGTTCCCGGAACACATTCGGCGTCCGGTCATACTCCACGTATGCAGTCGCCGGCTCAAGAGAAGGCGGGAAGTCCGGAAGTGAAAACGCTGCATGAATTCCCGCCATGAGCGCAATGCCGCTTCCCCACACGTGTGGAATGCACTGCACGTTGGCCATTGTGCACAAGGTGGCGATCTTGGAAAACTCCGAGAGACCGCCGGTGATCGTACAATCGGGCTGGACAATGTCCACGCACCGATTCTGAATGAGGTGCTGAAGGCCGTAGCGGGTGAACTCGGCTTCTCCGCCGGCAATGGGAACGTTAAGTTTTGCTCGGACTTCCTGGTAGCCTGCGAGGTCTTCCGGCGGAACTGGCTCCTCGAACCACGTCAAGTCGAACTGTTCGAGCAACCGGCCAATGCGGATTGCGGATGTCGCGTTGTACGCGTGATTGGCGTCCACCATCAGCGCGGCGTCCGGGCCGATGGCCTCCCGAACGGATCCAACCAGCTCGACGTCGTACTTCTCGCCGAACCCGACCTTGACCTTGACGCCCCTGAAACCCTGATTTATGTAGGAGGCCGCTTCCGCGGTACACTCGCCGATCTCGTTCTTCGTGTAGCGTCGGTACACTCCTGTGGCGTATGGTTCTATCCGAGTCCTCGAGCTCCCGCCCATCATCTGGAATACCGGTCGGCCCACGGCCTTCCCTTTGATGTCCCAGAGCGCGATGTCTACAGCGCTGAGGGCCTGGATTGTGACGCCCTTCTGACCGTTATCCCGGAACATGTTGTAGAGTTGCTCCCAGATGACCTGGGTATCAAATGGGTCCTTTCCTTGCAAATACTGGGCGTAATAGTGATCAATGATCGTCTTATGGATCCGTGCCGGGCCGAAGGCCTCGCCCCAGCCGGTAATGCCGTCATCGGTATCTATGCGGCATACCAGGCAGGTGCGCTTCTTACTCCAGGATTGGGAGAAGGCGAACTGCTCCGTTTCGGACAAGTCATGTTCCAGGGCGTAGGCCGAGACCTTCGTGATGCGCATATTGCTACTCCGACATGCTCTTGGACATGGTATCCGCCCAAACGGCGAGGGTGAGCACGAGACCCTTCACAATGAACTGCCAGTAATTCTCGAGGTTGATCAGGCTCATGCCGTTGTCGAGGCTGGCCATAACGAGCGCCCCAATAATGACCGCGGGCACCTTACCTACACCGCCGGCCATACTGGTCCCGCCGATGACACAAGCGGCGATGGCGTCCAGCTCCATGGTGTCACCGGCCGCCGGCGTGGCCGCGTCCAAGCGAGCAGTCAGGATCATGCCGGCAACGGCCGCCATGCCCGAACTCAGAATGAACACCACCAGAGTTGTTATTCGGGTTTGAATCCCTGAAAGAGCGGAGGCTTCAATGTTCCCGCCAATCGCGTATACGTTGCGCCCGAAGACGGTCCTTTTGGCCACGAAGGTGAAGATCACCGCGAGAACGAGCATGATGAGGACCGGCATGGGGATTCCCTGGTACCTGTTGAGGTAGCCAATCCCAAACACAATCGCCAGACTGATTGCAGCCGCCCTGGCTACATCCATCATGACCGGCGCAGTTTCAGCCTGGTATTTGATGGCCGAGCGTCGGCGCTGGTATGTCGTGAAGAGCACACCTGCCACTGCAACCGCTGCGATGATCCATCCGGCGGTGGCGGGCACGTAGGATTGCCCCAAAGCGCTGAAGCTTGGGTTCATCGGGGCAATCGACATGCTGTTACCGAGCCCGAGCTTGGCTCCCCGGAATGCCAACAGCCCGCCGAGAGTGATGATGAACGCAGGCACCTTGCGGTAGGCAACCCAGTAGCCGTGCCACACCCCGCAAGCCATTCCGACCAGGATGGTCACAACGATGGTCGGAAAGGTGTCCCAACCGTACCAGACCTGCAGCACCGCCGCGACGACGCCGCAGAATCCCAGCACGGAGCCGACGGAAAGATCGATGTGACCGGCGACAATGACGAACATCATTCCGATCGCAAGGGTACCTACAATGGTCGTCTGTCGCGCCAGGAGCGATATGTTCCGTGAATAGAGGAAGATACCGCCCGTCAACTGAGTAAACACCAGGGCAATCACCACGAGCGAGATCACCATGATGTACGAGCTTATGTTCTTTCTGATGTTCAATCTCATGTCGCCTTCCCACCTGATGCGAGCAACATAATGTCTTCCTGTGTTGCTTCTCCGCGTTTGAACTCACCGGCCACCGTTCCTTCGTGCATGACCAGTATCCGATCGCTCATTCCCAGAATCTCCGGTAACTCCGACGACACCATGACAATCGCAGTGCCCGCAGCCGCCAGCTGATTCATGAGTACGTAGATTTCGTGCTTCGCCCCGACGTCTATGCCTCGGGTAGGCTCGTCGAGAAAAAGGATCTTCGGCTTGGTCATGAGACTGCGCGCGAGAAGAACCTTCTGCTGATTGCCGCCGCTCAACGTGTTGATGATGGTTTTGACCGACGGAGTCTTGATGCCCAACTCACGGACATACTCCCCGGCGAGTTGAGCTTCTTTATCTTCACTAAGGACGCCGCGCACGGCTACCTTGTCCGGACTCGCCAGCGTCGCGTTTCGCGCCACTGGCTCAATCGGTATGAGACCATAGCGCTTGCGGTCTTCGGTCAC
>CAZZIE010000069.1:0-21517 GCA_964654185.1 uncultured Spirochaetaceae bacterium
TGCTCACTCCCGGAGTGTCCCTATTGCTTCAACGCTTCAACCCAATCAACAATTCTGGCACCAGTTCAGTATACTTGCACCGGGAGGTAGCATGCGGCAGGTTCTCGTCTACAGACACGCGAAGGCAGAGAAGTCCGACGGCGACATTCCCGACAGGAAGCGGCAACTGCTCCCGCGGGGCCGGCGGCAGTGCGAATCGATCGGTGCGCAACTGGCGGAACGGAACCTTCTTCCCGACACCGTGATCACCTCGCCGGCGGCCCGCGCACGGGAGACCGCCGACCGCACCGCTGAAGCCGCGCGCTTCGACGGTTTGATTACCGAGGCGGAGACGCTCTACGATGCGACTCCCCGAACGTACCTCTCGATTCTTCAGGACCTTCCCGCGGGGACGGAGCGGGTCATGCTGGTCGGGCACAACCCCACCGTTGAGGAGTTCGTCGAGCACGTCTCCGGGCAGTACAGACGCATGAAGACGGCTCACCTGGTTGTACTGGAAACGGATCTCGCCTCGTGGGGGGACCTCGCCCCGGACACGCGCTTCACCGTGGTCGACTACCTCCAGCCGGAGGAGTAGCCGGCGAGGCGCCCGCGATAACCGGAACCGCCGCGGCGCCGTTCGGGCGGCCGGGCGTCGAGAGTCCCGGCAACGGTGCGGCGCCGCAGGCTACCCGTAGACTGCGTGCAACTGCTGGAGCCGCTGGGCGAGGAGGCGCGCCAGGAACAGCCCGTAGTGCGGGTGGGTCTTGATGGCGTCGATGAAGGCTTCCTTGGAAATGCGAATGAGCGTTCCCGCTTCGGCGGATACGACCGTCGCGGAACGGCGATTGTTCAGGAGAAAGGACATCTCCCCGACGAAAATGTCTTTGGCGCTCAACTGAGAGACGATCGCCTCGTTCACAATGATGTTGTAGCTGCCGGAGACGATGTAGTAGAGGTAGTCGGACTCCTCTCCGGCGGTAAAGACGGTTTCCCCCTCGGCAAAGTCCACCTCCTCCTCGCCGGAGAACGCTCCGGGAACCAGGTGTGACTCCTTCTGCAGATGCGGCACCCGAAAGGACACCTCGTTTCCCTTTTCGTTGTACTCCAGGTCGCTCAGGTAGTGCGCCGCCATGGTAATGCCGCGACCGTGCGGTACCGTCGCCCCCTCCTCACCGTTCGGCGCCTGATAGGAGCGCCAGTCGAACCCCTCCCCCTGATCACGGATCCGGAACCGCGAAGCGTGAGGCTGAATACGGTAGGAGAGGTAAACCTTCCTGGCCTGGATCTCCGGGTCCTTGTTCTTCTCCCGGATCAGGTCCATGGGATCGCGCTCCTGCGCCAGGTATTCGCTCTTCTCCTCGTAGGTGATTCGGCAATTGCCGTGCTCAATGGCGTTCACCAGCAACTCCATAAGGGCGACATGAAAGCCCTCGCGCTGGTCACCGGAGATCAAGCCGGCGTTGAAGAGGAAGTTCGCCAGAAGATTGGCGTAGGTGGCCAGATCGAAGGGATCGTTGTCAATGACGAACACCCCGGAGAGATTCTGCCGGAGCAGGGCGTGAATATCGCGCTGAAAGAGGATGGCCTGATTGATTGACAAAATGCGCAGGAGTCGCGGGAAGTACTCGGCAACTCGATGCGTCTCCATGACCGCAACGACATTCAGATCACCGAGAGGCCGCGTCCGCAGGCTTATCACCTCCGGATCGTAGACCAGAATGAAGCCGCCGTAGTGGAGCCACGGATCCGCCCGAAGGGAGCCGACGACCGCCCGGATGTCGAGCTGTGGATCGCTGCAGTTGAGCACGCTGATCTCGGGAAGCTCGTAGTTGAGATGCTGGACGATCTCCTCTTCGTCCGACAGAAAGACCGCGCTGAACTCCAGGTCGAAAGGCGCAGCCGCCTCCGCAACCATATCGTTGACGCGCTGCTCACTCGAAATCACGGCAATACGATTCACACCACCCCTCTCGCTACCTCACAAAGCGCTCGGCAATTGCCATTACGGAGCCGGCGTGGGCGCATTGGTTATCACAACTCCTCCCTGATCAGATCGGTTCGGCGTTCTCCAGGAGGTACTTCTCCGCCTCCGCACTCCACAGGCCGTTGTGCCGGGCGGTGATCTCCGCCAGACCGGCAAAGAGGGGATCGCTCTTCCCCTTCTCCTCGAACTCGTCGATCGCGGCGAGCTCGAGCTTGATGTTCGTGTACATGAGCTTCTTGCCGCCGGGGATGTTGGGCAGATTCAACGTGGTCGGGACTACCGCGTCCAGACCGCCGACATGGGTGATCATGGCTACCGGATTCACGACCCCCCGCCCCATGAGGTCGAGGGCGTCGCGCATGTCGTCGGTGTTGCCGCCGCTCGTCCCGACGACGTGGTGCGAGGCGTAGTGGACATCGTAGAAGTTCATCTTTGCCGAGAAGCCGGTGTCCGTGGGGCCGGCGAAGAAGTTGAGGCAGCCGTCCTTGCCGAGAATGGCATCTCCCTGCTCAACAACACCGGCAACCGGGGCGAGGACGAAGACATCATCGTAGCCCTGCCCGTCGTTCAGGTCCTTCAGCGCCTGGACCGGATCATCGATATCCTTCGTGTTCACGTAGGTGAGCTCGACGCCGTTCGCTTTGGCATCTTCCCGGGTGTAGATTTCCGCTGCCCGATCCAGCCGCGCCTGGTCAATGTCGGTCACCACGAGGCGCCGCGGCTTCCGGGGTCCGTGAATCGTGTAGTCAATGTGACCGAGCCCCATGGGACCGGCGCCGGCGAGGATGGCCATGGTGCCCCCCTCGACAATGCCCATCTCATGGACGTATGTGCCCTGGGTCATGTGGTATTGCGCATTGTGTGCCCCGATGATCGTAGACATCGGCTCAGAAAGAGATCCGAAGAAGAACGCCTCCCCTTCGTAGCTCAGGAGGCAGTCCTGGGTCATGACCTCCTCCGGAATGATGACGTAGGTGGCGTCGCCGCCGATGTGTTCGTAGCTGTAGCCGGGAGCGTCCAGGGTGCCCTTGTAGTTCAAGGCGGGCTGGATGGAGAATCGCTGCCCGGGCTTGAAGGTGTCCTTCCACCTCGCGCCGACCTCCACGAGCTCACCGCAGATCTCGTGGCCGACGATGACCGGACGATCCGCAATGTTCTCGGGAACGCGCTTGTGCCCGCTTCCCTGAACCGCCGCCTTATACGAAGACATGCAGAGACTGTCCGAGACGATGTGAGCCAGAATCTCGCCGTCTTTGATTGCAGGAAGCTCGAACTCTTCGAGTCGGAGGTCTTTCTTGCCGTACATGCGCACTGCTTTGGTTGTCATTGGTGCCCCCATTCATTGACCGTATTTGGACCGCATTTGTCGACATGATAGCCGGTTTCGCTTCGGCGTTCAAATGCGCCATGGCGGCGGCCTGCCGGGGCTGCGCTCGCAGGGCGCCGCGCTCGTGCGCCTCCGGCTCGTGCGTCTCCGCGCTCGTCCGGGGGCCACCATGGCCGCTCGGCTCCCCGCGCGGACCCGGCGCCCGCTCGCGCTGCCCCCGGGATCGCCGCTCCTACCGCCGCACGACAATGACCCGGCCCAGGCTTGGCGCAGTGAGGTACAGGCCGTCGCGCCGGGAGATGATCGTCCAGATTGCGTCGCCGGTGCCGCCACCGGCTGTGGCGCTTCGGCCGGTGCCGCCACCGCCCGTGCCGCCCAGGCGGGCCGCGCGGCTGGAGCCGACTTCGCCGCCCGCGCCGCCGGCCGTACCGCCCGCGCCCGCGTCGGCTGCCATGGGCTCGCCCATGTCCGGAAGATCCGGAGAAACCGTGATCTCCCGGCGCTCCCCGGGTTCAGGCATGAGGAGTTGCCCCGACACCGCAGAAAGGTCGAAGAGTGCCGGATAGCGGTCGGGAAAGTAGACGATGTGGAAGTGGCCGTATCGGTCGGATCGTTCGACCTCGAAGAGCAGGCGCGGCTCCTCGGCCGTTTCGGCCTCGCCGTCCGCATCGCCGGCGGCGTCGCCCGCGGTGTCAGCCGCGGTGTCGGCCGCGGCCCCGGCAGCGTCGGCGTCGGGATCATCTGCGTCCGCAATGCTCTCCACGCGCCGGCCGGCGCCGTCCGGGACCACCTGAAGCTCGTACTCCAGGGTGCCGCCGGCAAGGACATCCATGCGCACGTCCGTGTCGGCCGGCGCAGCAATCTCAAGAGCGACGAGAAGGGCGTAGATGAGAGGAAGAGGAATCATACTCGCCAATTCTAATCGCTCCGGGCCGTCCTTACCAAACGTTCTCAAACGAACCGGCGGGACGGCAGCGGTGCGGACACGAGCGACCACCCTCCGACGGCGTGTACCAAAGAAAAGGGGCCGCCCCGGAAACTCCGGGACAGCCCCTGCATGATACCACCGACATTCCACCGGGAATGCCTCAATGTTCGAATGCTACAGCCGGATGCTACTCGCTCTTGATCTCAATGCTGCGAGGTCGCGCCTGCTCGGCCTTGCCGATGGTGACGGTCAGAATCCCGTCGTGAGCGCGTGCCTCAATTGCACTGGTATCGACGTCCTTCGGCAGCGAGAAGCTGCGAATGAAGTCACCGGTGCGGCGCTCGCGGAGAACGTAGGAGCGATCATCCGCTGCTTCGCCCTTCTCGTGACCGTTGTCCTGGTGACCCTTCTCCTGGTGACCGTTCTCCTGGTCGGCGCGCTTCGATGCAATGGTCAGCAGGTTGTCCTCGACACGAACGTCAATGTTCTCCTGGTTGTGCCCGGGGAGCTCGACCTCCATGACGTAACGCGCATCCTCCTCCCACACATCAACGGCGGGAGCCCGGGAGGTCACCTGGCGGGTGTCACCGAATACCGCATCCATCAGGCGATTCACGTCCGGGGTTGCACTTCGTACTACGTAACGCATATGTATCTCTCCTCTCTCGTACTGTTGATTTCCCGCCCCTCGGCGGGGCTAGTATTCACACCCATATATTAGCAATGGCCGTGCCAACTTCCTGCCACATGAAGGGAGAGAGGCCCGCGAAGTGCCAGATCTTTCCATATCAAGGAGTTAGAGCAGAGACTCAAGGTCGATGAGGACGGCCCGTGCCGAGTCGTGCACCGCACTCACGGCGCGCTCGCTCGGTGAGAAGATGCGTTGCGACGCACAAAGAGGGTCACAATTACGCGGCGGTGTGTCATATGGGTACAGAATCGTCACCCCGGAAGGGCGCGGGCGGCGCAAAGGGAGGCGATTCATCCTCGCGCGGCCGGGGTGACCGCGCCACTGCGCCGATTACGCCTCACCGATGAGGCGTTTCACCACGGCGAGGAGCTTGTCCGCATCAAAGGGTTTGACGATCCATCCGGTAGCACCGGCCGCCTTGCCCTCCTCCATTTTGGAGCCCTGTGACTCCGTTGTGAGGACGACAATGGGGGTGTACTTGTAGGCGGGTTGCTCGCGGACCTTCTTCACCAGCCCGATGCCGTCGAGATTCGGCATGTTTACATCGGTCACAATGAGGTCGAAGCTTGCGCCGTCCAGCCTGGAGAGCGCGTCCAGCCCGTCCTCCGCCGCGACGACGGCGTACCCGGCCTGGTCAAGGATGAAGCTCACGCTCTTTCGAATAGCTGAGGAGTCGTCGACAATCAGTACACGTTTCGCCATGACTTCACGATACCTGAGAATTCTCGATTTCGTCCATACCTTTCCGGAAGTTCTCGTGGCGACGCGCCGGTGTCACCGGGAAGACCCGTTTTCAACGCAGTCGCAACGGGCTATTCTGGTGACTCATCATCCGAATGGAGGGCGCCATGATCGTCTGCGTCGGCGAAGCACTGATCGATTTCATTCCTCAGGACAACGAATCCGGGAGGACGTGCTTTCTTCCGTCACCCGGAGGTTCCCCGTACAACACCGCCATCTCACTGGCCCGCCTCGACGTGCCCGTGGGCTTCCTGGGGAAGCTCTCGACGGACTTTTTCGGGGACATGCTGATCGACCGACTCATCGACAACCGGGTGAACGTCGAACAAGTGATCCGCAGCGATCAGCCGACAACGCTCGCCTTCGTCACCCGGGATGAGAGGGGCGATGCGCGGTACGCCTTCTTTGCGGAGAACTCCGCCGACCGCAGTCTCCTCATGGACGATGTGCCCCCGGAGATGCCGACGAAGGAGGGCGCTCTGCTCTTCGGCTCCATCTCAACCCTCATGGAGCCGGGAGCCACGACCATCACCAGGCTGGTTGAACGAGAAGACAAGCGCAGGGTGGTCTCCTTCGATCCCAACGTCCGGTCCAATCTCATTCCGGATCGGGCGGCCTACGTTCAGAAGTTCGAGCATCTGGTGGCGCACACGACCATCGTCAAGATCAGCGACGACGACCTGGCCTGGGTCTATCCGGAGGCGTCTCCGAGAGATGCGGCGGGGCACCTCCTGGACCTCGGAACGCGCCTGGTTGTCCTCACGCGCGGCGCCGACGGTTCCACCGCAATCACACGGAACGCCACGGCGACGGCGCCCGCGGCGAAGACCACCATCTCCGACACGATCGGTGCCGGAGACTCCTTCCACGGGGGCTTCCTGGGGTGGCTCCACAAGCACGGCAGCCTCTCAATTGACGGGGTCGCCGCGCTCACCGAGCAGGAGCTTCGCGACGCCCTCACCTTTGCCTCAGCCGTCGCCGGCATCACCTGCTCCCGAGCCGGGGCGGATCCCCCGACCGCAGGCGAAATCGACGCAGGAACGGCGTAACGCCCGGGCGGTGCGGCCCCGGTGGGGCGTGGCGCGGAACCGGCGGGCGCACCCCGGTGCGGCGCGGCTACTCCGTATGAGGCCCGCTGAAGCCCGGCAGGTCCTCCGACACCTTCCCGCGCCGGGCGCCGGGTTTGTCGACAATGCGCAGACTGCTCGCCTGGAGGCCCTTCTCTCCCATCTCTTCGCTGTAGTAGACGCCGGTTCCCTTGGTGAGCCGATCGAAGTCGTTGTTGAGAACGCTGTTCTTGTGGAAGTAGATGTCGCGTCCGTCGAGGTTCTTCAGGAATCCGTAACCTTCGTCGTGAAAGACCTTGTCGACAATGGCGTTCATCTCAGGCCGGCGATCGCGCTTGACCTCCCCGTCCTGCCGCTCACTGAGCTCCTGCAGCTGACGGCGGGCACCGTCGAAGGCATCCAGTATGACGGTCGTCAGCTCCTCATGCATCTCGCCCTGCCCGGGCTCCCGTTTCGAGACAATCTCATGGCCCGGTGGGACGGTAACATCGATCCTGACTCTGTAAGGGCTGCCACTCCTGATGTGCTCGTTCGGCTTCTCAACGCTCACGCGACAGCTGGAGATGTGGTCGTTGACCTCTTCAAGATGGTCGACCTCGCCGTTTACGAGGTTGTCAATGGTCTCGTCCCGTTCGATATCCTTGTACGATATCTCGAGTGGAACGTTCATAGCAGGTGCCTCCTCCCGTGGTTGTTCACATCTGTGCCAAACCTACGGGGGAGGCGGCGCCGAACGAATAGGCCGTCCGGCCTATTTCTCCCGGTACGAGGCGAGAAAGGCCTTCAGGAACTGCCAGATGCGGTCCAGCGATGGGATGTAGAGGCGTTCATCCGGGCTGTGCGGATTCTTGATCGTTGGGCCCAGGGAGATCATGTCCATGCCCTCGAACTTCGCGCCGATCACCCCCGCCTCCAGACCCGCGTGCACCGCCTCCACCGTCGGCTTCTCGCCGAAGGTCTCCTCGTAGACGCGCATCGACCGCGCCAGAAGCGGTGAGTCCATGTCGGGCTGCCAGGAGGGGTACTCACTGTCCCTTCGCCGGCCGGCACCGGCAAGTGCCGCAACGGCATCGACCCGGGCGTGTTGCGCCTCGAGCTGGCCGGGGACGGAGCTGCGCTGACTCACGAGAAACTCTACGGTCCCCTCCTTCCCGGTCACGGTGGCCAGGTTGCAGGAGGTCTCCACGAAGCCCTCGATCTCGTCGGAGACCTTCCAGACCCCGTGGGGAAGCGCGACGAGCATCTGCCACACCCGCTGGGAGGTCTCGAAGCTCATGACGTGCTTCGGGACTTCCTTTGCTGCCTCCCACCTGATGGTCACCTTCGGATCCCGCGTCTTGAGCTCCTGCCGCAACTCCCCCTGCAGGGAGGAGAGGAGCTCTCCCGCCGCACTCTCCTGACCCGCCGGAAGCACGACCGTAGCCTCGGCATCCCGGGGGATTGCGTTGTGCGCGCTGCCACCCTGCACCGCCACGAGTCGGACCGCCGCCTGTTGCGCGACAGTACGCAGGGCCCGCCCGAGAATTGAGTTTGCATTCGCACGGTTGAGGTGAATATCGACACCGGAGTGTCCGCCCGCCAGGCCGGACACCGTCAGGCGATAAACGGTGTGCCCCGCCGGCATGGGATCATGGGAGACAGGAAGGTCGATGGTGAGGTGCCTCCCGCCGGCGCAGCCCACCGTCAGAATGCCCTCGTCCTCCGAGTCCAGGTTGAGGAGTATGCGCCCCGTCAGCATGGAGGGATCCAGCTCTGTGGCCCCGGTGAGACCGGTCTCTTCGTCCACCGTGAACAGAAGCTCCAGCGGCGGATGGGGCAGATCCTTGCTCTCGGCGATCGCCATGGCAAGGGCGACGGCAATGCCGTTGTCCGCCCCCAGGGTCGTCCGGTCCGCCCGGAGCCAGTCGCCGTCGCGGATCACCGTAATGGGGTCCTTCGTGAAGTCGTGCTCCTTGTCCGGAGTCTTCTCACAGACCATGTCCATATGCTGCTGGAGCACGATCACCGGGGCGGCCTCCAATCCCGGCGAGGGGGGTACGCGAACTACCAGGTTCCCCGCTTCGTCGGTCCGGTGCTCAAAGCCCTTCTCACCCGCCCAGGAGGCAAGCCACTCCCGAGCGCGGTCCTCCTCTTTGGACTTGCGGGGTATTGCATCAAGCTCTTCGAAGAGCGCCAGTACTCGTTCCGTTTCGGCTGTCATGTCCCTTCCTTGTGAGTCGGTATCGGTCAGGCACCATGGTACTACCGCCCGCGCGGCCGCGCAAATGCCCCCGGCCGCGCGGCGGGGACGAGACGAGGCGCCGGAGCGCAGGCGAGGGCACGGGCGCGGGGCGGCGCAAGGCGGACGGCACGCGGCGCGGGGCGGCGCAAGGCGGACGGCACGCGGCCCGGAGCGTCGCAGGCACTCTTATGCGCCTTAATTGATTCATTGACATAAACGGAGTTTTTGGCTACAACCTACGCCATGGCTGAGCGACACTTTCTGGTCCTGTCGCGGGACGAATCCTTCGAGGCGCACATTCGCGGATCTCTGGAGAACTCCTCCACGCACGTATACTGCCGAACCCATATGGACCTCGATGACGAGGCGTTCCGGCGCCCCACCCTGGGGGTGTACATCGATCTTGACAGCGTCGACGAGGAGGCCGCCACGGCTGTCGCGGCGGCGATACCGAGCGCAGCGGCGGCCGGCCCCGACCGGACGGCGGCCATCGGGAGACTGGTCCAGGGGTATCAGTCGGTGCCGCTCCTGAAGGACGAGGGGCAGCACTGGATCGAGCTGATCCCGGGGATTGCGCGCCGGTTCGCCCACGCCACGGAGCGTGAGACCACCCAGCGAGACATCGTCAGGACGACGGCGCTGCGGTATCAACGACTCCTGGAGGCGCTGCCGGACATCGTTTACAAGGTGGATCCCAGGGGGCACTTCACCTACGTGAACCGCGCAGTGAAGCGTCTCGGGTACGAGCCGGAGGACTTGCTCGGCAAGCACTTCTCCGTGCTGCTATACCCCGGCGAGGTCGAGCGGGTTGGCCGGGAGTCCGTAGTGGACCGGATCCGGGAGTCCGGGGCGCTTCCCGACAGCCCGCCGCAGCTCTTTGACGAGCGACGCTCCGGAGAGCGCCTGACCCGGGATCTCAACGTGCGGCTTCGCCGTCGGAATCCCGGTCCCGACGGCGGGCTCACCATGCACGCAGACGTCCTTGCCTACGGCGAGATCGCCGCGACGGGCAACTACACCCGCACTGAAGAGACGCTGCAGTTCACGGGAACCGTCGGGATCATCCGTGACGTCACCGAGCGCTTCCAGGTTCAGCGCAATCTCACACGCCTCTCCGAGGTCGTCGAGCGGAGCAACAGAGGAGTCGTCGTGGTGGATGCCTCCGGGGCGGTGGATTACGCGAACTCCCGATTCTTCGCACTCCTGAACGCAGGTCCGGAAGAGGTCATGGGGCGTCGGATCGATCACATCGCCTGGGGCGAGCGCCTTCGGTGGGAAGCGGTGGCGGAGGCCATCCGTTCAACCGGCAAGTTCTGCGCGGACCTGCAACTCGCAGATGCGAGGGACCCGGAAAGCCTCACCTGGTACGAGATCAGCGCCTACCCCATCAGCCTCCAGGAGTTCGGAGCCGACCAGGTGGTGATATTTCAGAGTGATATCCAGGAGCGGAAACAGCGCGAACGCGAACTGGCCCAGGCGCTCTCGCGGCAGGAGGCGTATCTGCGAGAGATCCACCACCGCGTCAAGAACAACCTCCAGATCATAACCAGCCTCTTCGCTCTGGACGAGCACGATGCCGACGGGGAATCCTCAATATCATCTGTCGTCGATCGGAATCTCGGCCGCCTGCGCATCATTGCCGCGGCGCACGAGCTCCTCGAGCACGCCGACGACATGGCCCGTGTGGATCTCAACACCTACGTGAACGATGTCGTTGCCGGGGTTCACGGTGCATCGGGGCAGGGCCTGCAAATCGCCCAGGACATTGCGCCGATTCGCCTGCCCCTTGATGCAATCGTCCCCCTGGGCCTCATGTTCCACGAGCTTGTCACCCAGGCCGTTCGGCATCATACGACCCGCGGCGCCGGCGCCGAGGCGATCCTGAGGCTGATCGGCCGATTCCAGGACGACACCTACTCCCTTGCCGTTCACGGCAACGATAATCTGAGAATCCACGCCCTTGTGGCGGACTCCCGGGAACTGCTTGCAGCGCTGTCGGAACAACTCGCCGCAGAAGCGAAGCCACTGGAGAACGGCTACGAGCTGACCTTCTCCGTCGGTCCGATGGAACGCTCGGAGCTGAATCGGCTGCATGTCGGCGCCGATCGCGCCTGACGACCTCGGGCAGCGGCGGTTGAAGCAGGAGCGGTACCCGCAGCGTACGCTCTTGTGTGGAACATACTCTCGACACGGAACCTGCCCCGCCCGATCGCATCTCGGCTGCGGCCGCGCAACTTGGCATCTCCGCCGTCTTTCCATTTCAGCGTCTGGTTGTTCATTCGATTCTTCGAACGGTCGACGACACCGATTCAGAGGAGGCGCGGCCGCGGGAGATCGTCGTGCTCCCGACCGGCGCAGGAAAGAGCCTGTGCTTTCAGCTCCCTGCCGCAATCCTGCCCGGTCTCACACTTGTTGTATTCCCACTCCTCGCCCTCATTGCCGATCAGAAGCGCCGACTGGATCAGATGGGGCTCCCGGCGGCCGTCCTTACCGGCTCAACGGAGCGTCAGGACCGTCGCCGCATGTTCGAAAGGGCACGCCGCGGCGAGTTGCGGGTTCTGTTGTCGAATCCTGAGACACTCGCAAGCCGCGCCGTAGCCACACAACTGGGAGACCTGCCCGTTTCTCATCTGGTGATCGATGAGGCACACTGCGTTATTGAGTGGGGCAGGAGTTTCCGTCCCGCCTATCTCGATCTGGGCGCGCTCGTACGGGGTCTGAATGCGCCGCGGGTCACCGCCTTCACGGCCACGGCGTCACCGTCCCTGCAGGAGGCTATCGCAGACAGCCTCTTCGGGTCTTCGCGCTGGAGTGTGATCACAGGCAGCCCCGACCGCCCCAACATCCACTACGCCGTCATGCGCCCCGTCCATGTTGACCACACCCTGACCTGGCTGCTCCGGGATCCTGCCCCGTCCCGGAGCGGCTCCACCCTCTTCCCGGCAGTGGCGCGCCCGGCCATCGTCTTCTGCCCTACCCGTGACGAAAGCGAACGTACGGCACGGCTCCTGCGAGCGCGCCTCGGACAGTCTCATGTTCGCTTCTACCACGCGGGACTGAGCAGAGAGGAGAAGTCCGCAATCGAGGCGTGGTTCTTTGAGAGCGTAAACGGCGTCCTGTGCTCCACATGCGCGTACGGTATGGGGGTCGACAAAGCGAATATCCGCACGGTGATTCACCGCGCCCCGCCGTCGTCGGTGGAGAGTTACCTGCAGGAGAGCGGCCGGGCGGGACGGGACGGGGGCCCGGCGCGGGCAATCCTGCTTACGGAAAGCACTGACGCCGTAGATCCTCCGGCGCTCGCCGGGTACATCTCAACCACGGATTGTCGCCGCCGCTACCTCCTGCACGCCATGGGAGCCGACGGCGACTGCACCGGGTGTGATCGGTGTGACGGGGACCTTGATCCGTGCGCCGTGGAGTCGCGTATCCTGCGAAGAGTTATGCGGCGGCCCTTCGGGATGGATATCGATCATCTCGCCGGACGCCTGGCACTTGCCGGCGCTGAGCAGGACCTGGAGCTTCCGCCGTGGCATCGGCGCGATGTGGCCGCCGTCTCGAAGCGGTTGCGGCTGCACCGCAGGCACAGGCGCCGTTGACCCCGCTACCCTTCCCGGTACAGGTACTCCAGAGGTAGCACGCGCCAGTCGTAGATCTGCCGGATGGGGTTGCCGATCGGGACCCGCGAAACAATGTAGTCCGGCCCGTACGGGACGTAAATGAAAGGAAGTTCCCGGGACCAGATCTCCTGGATCTGCCGTTGCAGCTCCCGCTGTTCCTGCTCGTCCAGGGTCCTCCTGCTCTGCTGCCAGAGTCTGTCGATGTTCTCTTCCCATTCGCGACGCGGCCGGTTCTGACCGGGCTCAATGAAGTGGAGCATTCCCGAAGAGAGCAGGAAGTGCGACGGAAACCACGGTTCGCTGGCACCGGCGAAGCCCATGATGGCGGCGTCCCAGCGCCCCCCGCTCATGAGACGCCCAACCAGATCGTCAAAGGGTATCGCGCGGGCGGACACATCCACACCGATGTTCCTGGCTTCCGCCGCAAAGTGTTCGGCAATGGCAACTCGTTCGGGGTTGCTGTCGTTCGTAAGCACCGTGAAGTTGATCGGCACGTCGTCGGCATCTTCAAGAATGCCGTCGTTGTTGTTGTCTTCGAACCCCATTTCGCGCAGCAGCTCCGACGCACGGTCAGGATCGTAATCCGGAGAGAGCCCCGCTGCCTCCTCCAGGGCGTAGGTGGACTCAGGAGCACGAAACCCGTGGGCTGGAATGCCGTCGCCGCCGAGAATCTCCTGAACGATCCAGTCCTGGTCGATGAGATGAGCCATCGCCCTGCGAAACCGCAAGTCACTGAACCAGGTCAGCCGCGGCTCGAAGACACCTGCGTCTCCGCGACCTTCAACAGGATTCTGGTTGAAGGTCAGGAACCACACCCCCGGCTGAAAATCGGTCCGGTAGACACCCTCAACGGTGTCTTCGTGTTCTTCCAGTAGATCCGGCAGATCGCGGTGAGGAACCTGGATCATGTCGACCCTGCCGAAAACGAGATCATCAACCAGGTTCGCCTCTTCCACCATGCGCAGAGAAAGGCCGTCCAGGTAGGGAAGCTGGTCGCCATTCTCGCTGCGACCATGATAGCTCGGGTTGCGGGCCAGCTCGACCGTTTCCCCCGGCGCAAAGCTCTCGAGCGTGAAGGGGCCGCTCGATACGACCTTTCCGGCGTCCGAAACACTCCACATTTCAATGGCGCCGGCGACACCGTCGTCTGCGACCGTGTCCGCGAAGACGTGACGCGGTACGGGAGGCACCGCAGCCAGGGCGTACAAGTCGACATGAGGATTTCGCGCGTTCAGCGTGAAGCTGCGCGGTCCGCTCTGTTCCGTCGAAACCTCGAAGAGGTTGGACCACCGTTCGGCGTAGGGTCCCTGGGCAACCGGGAGGTAGAGCTCACGTATGCTGAACAGAACGTCCTCCACCGTGAGTTCCGTCCCGTCGGACCACTGCAGGTCCTCGCGCAATGTGAACTCCAGGCCGTTTCCTTCCTCATTCACGGTCCACTCTTCGGCCAGGTCGCCGACCCATTCACCGGTCAGCTCGTCGCGTTTGATGACACTCGCGAACAGCGCGCGCCGCACCGCCACATCGATCGGACGAACCCCCAAGGCCAGCGGATTGAACGAGGAAGGATCACCATGAAAGCCGAGCGAGAGGGAACCGCCGTACCTTCCGGGCTCAAACTCTCGTTCCACCCGGTACGGATCCGGCGTAGTCTCGACGCCTCCGTCTGGACCGCCCGATGCACTCGTTGCACACGCGCCAGACAAGAGCAGTATTGCAAGGGAAATGCCGGCGAGCAAAACGCGCCGCAACACAGTCCTCGACATGATCAGAGTCCTCCAGCCGGCGACACACATCCGCACATCCGCACATCCGCACATCCGCACCCCCGCACACCCGCCGCCATTAGATGAGCGAGCCTATCACCTTTGCACCGGCGCCGTGAAGAGCGTCCGCCGGTGTGTGGCGACAATAATCAGTACGCCCGCCAGGAGAATCACGGCGAAGACGGCAAGCCCCACCGGGAGAGAGAGCGTCGGGAAGAGTCCCAATGCGAGATTACCGAAGAGGTGATAGAGGATCGCGATGAGAATGCTCCGTCGTGCACGCAGGTAGAGTACCGTGTACACGATCGCCTGGGCCGTCGTGAAACCGAGGTAGAGCACGAAGGGAATACCTTGTTGCGTCGAGCCGGGAATGAAGTACAGGGGAATGTGCCACGCAGTCCAGACAACACCGAGGAGAATGCCGGCCCAGATGGGACGCATGAGCAGGACCATACGGTCGAGGGCGTATCCCCGCCAACCGAGCTCCTCGCCGAGGGGTCCTCCGAGAAACAAAACGTAGAAGATGCCTATGGGCAGGTACAGCGGATCGGCAATGAAGGCAGGCGTCGGCCAGGTACCCGTAACCATCCCGTTCGCCACGTAGCCGAGGCCGACCGCTGCGGGCAGAAAGAGAACGGCGAAGACCCAGAGCCAGCCGGGGCCGCCGATTCGAACCACCCGGCGCAGAAACTGTCTCACTGCCGGCGGCTTCCGCTTCAGCGCAACGAATCCCACCGCTACAAGAGACGGTCCGTAGGAGCCAACGATCCGGAGTATCCGGCTCGGCGTTGTCTCCGCCTCTGCTGCACGAGCAAGCCACGCCGCCGGAAGCCACATGGCCCAGGTAAAGGCGAAGACAACCACGAAGAACAGAATCAGATCACGACGCATCACACCTCCTGATGGATCGATCGCAGGGTTGGGGGCAGGTCATGAAGTCTGCCCCTGTGCTACAGTTGCCCCTAAGGAGACACGCATGGAATACGAGCAGAACCGTCTACTCCGGGACCACCTGCGGACCGCCGTAGCCGGCCATGGGGCACACATCAGCATGTCCGATGCCCTCAACGGCTTCCCACCGGAACGGGCGGGAGAACGGGTCGACGGAGTACCCCACTCCGCGTGGGATCTCGTCTACCACGTGCATCTTGTCCTTCAAGACCTCATCGACTGGGCGGTCGGCGCAACGTATCATCCCCATGAGTATCCCGGCGGGTACTGGCCCGACGAGCACGCTCCTCCGAGTCGCGACGCGTGGTACGCGAGGATTCAGGACCTCGAGAGCGCCCTTGCCACTATTCATTCCTGGGTTGACGATGAGTCTCGGGATCTCTTCGCACCGCTGGACCGGGATCCCGCCCATACCCTCTTCCGGCAAATCATGCTTGCAGTAGATCACACGTCGTACCATATCGGGCAGATGGTTGATCTGCGCATGTTACTTGGCATCCCGGTCCGCGACTACTAGATCGGGCGCGAGATTACCGGAGAACGGCCTCGAAAACGCTTCCAGTAATCGCTCGCTCCTGCGCCGAGGCGATGGTACACTGGAATCGGAGGCACAACCATGGAAACAGTGCGCGATATCCTACAGCACAAGGGCCGCAAGGTTCACTCGGTGGCACCGGACACCACCGTGAAAGACGCGCTGCTCTCAATGAACCGCCACAACGTTGGGGCTCTGCTCGTCATTGACGACAACCACAAGGTCGTGGGCGTGTTCTCCGAGCGGGACTACGCCCGGCGCATGATCGACACCGAAAAGGGTGCGGATGGGACCCTCGTCCGCGAGGTCATGTCCAGCGAGGTGACGGCAATCTCGGAGGAACGGACGATTGAGGAGTGCATGGCTCTCATGACGAAGCGGAGGGTGCGCCATCTTCCCGTCTTCGAGGGAGACGAGCTTGTCGGAATGGTCTCCATCGGCGACGTGGTGAACGCCGTCATCCACCAGCAGGCGATCGTCATCGACCAGCTCGAGCACTACATTTCCGGCAGCCTCTGAATCCGACTGTCACTGAACTGAGCTATCTCGGCGCGCCGTTTGTCACACACCCTGCGCCACGGACGGAACTCCCGCGGCGCAGGCGGAGCCGCCGCAGTTGAAGTACTACTCGCCCCAGGGGATGGTGTGGTCGATCTTCTCGGCCAGCGTATCGAGATCCTCGTCTCCGTGGTAGACAAGCTCCGCCGAGGAGGCGACGACTCCGTCGGCGCCCTGCACGAACCGGTAGGCGCGGTGGTGTGTTCCCAGGATGTTGAGACTCGTGGTTTCCTCGAAAGGGACCTGTAACTCCCCGTTGCAGGCGCACACGTAGGTACTGTCCGGGCCTTCCACCTTCACGAAGAATGAGGTTCCGCGAACGCCGCCCACGGCGGTCGGGGTTCGCACTTCGAAGTCGGCATTGTCGCCGCCGATCCGCCGGAGGCGCTCGAAGACCGCGGTGAAACTGCCCTGGTTGAGATCGATGCCTGGCCGCTCGCCTCCGAGGCGCAGTACCGCTCTGGTGCTCTCGCCGATGCGGAAGATGTTACGGCGGTTGAACACGATCTCCGCGTACGCCCCGGCATCGGTGCGAATAATGTCACCCGACTGCACCGTCCCGCCGATATCCACAAGAGATCCGTTGACCTCGACAAACCCCTCGAGATACTCGATCCGGCCCGTCGCCCCGGACTGTGCGACCGCACCGCCGGCCACGAGGAGCATGAGCATGGAGACGAGTATTGCGATCGACCTGCTGGCGATCAACCGCCCGGCGGGCCCTCGTCTTTGTTCCGTGTTTCCTGTTCGGTGTACCATGTGTATAGTTTCGTTTCGCCGCCGTGGCAAAGACCAGTGTTCGCGCGAGGTTTTACACTCTCGTGACGCTGCCGCGGCCACCTGAAGGCTCCCAGTGTGGCCGGGGACACGCTCCGGGACGGGACAGCGGATAGCTCAGCAGCGAACAGTTCTTGTTGACGAGGGCGCGCCGGGGCGATACCGTATTCCTGACTAAGACGATCTAGTAGGAGAACACCGGTGTTCACTGTATCGGCAAAAGGTGTCTACGGTCTCCTGGCGGTGGTTGAGCTGGCGCGGAACTACCGGGGGGCATCCATTCAGATACGGGACATTGCCCAGCGTCGGGGCATTCCTCAGCATTACCTCGAGCAGATTCTCGTCGTGCTCAAGAAGGCCGGCTACGTTGAGAGCTTTCGGGGTGCCCAGGGCGGATATGCTCTCGCCTCGGACCCCCGAGAGCTCACGGTCGGGGAAGTTCTGACGACACTCGAAGGTCCACTGCAGGTTGTCTCCGAGGATCGACGCGGCTCTTCCCTGGACTTCTTCTGGGACCGCCTCCACAGCGAGATAGGGAGTCTGCTGCGCGTACCAATCGAGCACCTTCTTACCGAAGAGCAGAGGCGCCGCCAGAGTTTCGTCTACACCATCTGAGCAGATCGGCTCGCCGGTCAGACCGGCGGCCTCACCAGACCGGCGGCCTCAGGCGACCGGTGGAACAGCGTACGGTTTGCAGTGGCGGAGTTACCGCAGACAGTACACGTCGCCGCCGACCACTCCGGCCGTCTCGAGGGCGAGACGGTTCACGCGCCGTGCTGCCGCTTCAAAGGTGGTCGGGTGCGCCGCGAGGAACTCGTTGACGAAGGTGGTTCCCCGGCGACGTGCCAGCCGACCCGCCAGGGTGCCGCGGAAGTATCCGCGTACTCGTTCTTCCGGTTGCTGCAGCAGGTAGCCCTGGAACTCGTTCACCATGAGGTACCTGTCCGCGGGGTCGTAGGTCAGGAATGAGAGGAGCGCCCGCCAGTACTCCCGCTCCTCCACCGTCAGATCCTCCCATTGCGCAAAGACCCCTTCGCGAAACGCCCGGTTCGCGTAGAAGATCCCGTGAAAGGCCTCGTGAGTCATGAGAAGCTCGCGGAGAATCGGGCTCGACTCCTGAGAAACCGTCAGGATGCCGCCGTCTCCCGGCAGCACGGCCTCCCCGCCCCCGGCGTCGTCCAGAAGGACGCCGTTCGCCAGAAGTATCTCTTTCAACAACAGCTCCTCGGCGTTCAACTGGAAACCTTCGGCAGCGGCCCTATTGAAGAAATCGGCAAGGCCCTCAGGCCGATAGTTATGGGCGTTCCAGCCGTGGAGCGCGGAGAGCTCGCTGTTCGTCATGAGCTCGCCGCGGTACCCACGCTTCTCAACGAAGAACGCGAGACGCTTGAAGAACCGGGATTGGATCTCGTAGGAGCGAATGTCGAAGATGAGGATCTCCGGGTAGAGATTCCATGAGAAGAGCTCGTACTCGGCGCGGCGCCAGCGTTCCTGTGGATAGTGCTCAAGAATGACGCCCATGTCCGCCGGAATGGGCGCGTGATCGCGACCGGCCGGAGCAACCGGCGTCACACCCTCGATGCGCGCCTGCGCCGGGAACTCCGGCAGAAGAAGCGTCGTCGGCGCACATCCCAGGGCGGCACGGTGGAGATAGACCGATCGATCCCCGGGACGCAGGGTCATGGTGAACTCCGCCGCGGCGGTGGGAAAGGCCGGATCCCCGGGGTCAGGAAGGCTCGCGTCCCCGGTGGATTGGTCGGACCCGCAGAAAACCCGAAGCGCCACCTGGGGCAGCGGCGGAGCGCCGGACTCCGGCGCTGAGGTATCAGCGACCGGATCGAGACTGTACCGAAGCTCCACAATGGAAGCCTCCGGAAGATCGAGGGATACCAGCGCGTCCCGAGTAGTCTCCGAAGAAGGCGCGCCGCTCACGCGGCGAACCGCAGTACCCACGACAAGGTGCCCGTCCTCCGTGGCGAATCCCGGAACGGAGGGACGGAAACCGGCAAAGGTGAACACGGCTTCATCGTCCTGTCGTCCGGACGGGTCCGAAGAGTTGGCGTCGGGTCGACCGGACGCGCCGGGCCGACCGGCGGCGTCGGAAGATGCGTCGGAGGAGGACAAGCCTGCTCGGGCGACGTGGACCGCAAAGCCGGCCACGGGAACACCCTCGGGGACTTCAACACGGTATTCCCGCGGAGCCGTCGTGTCCGCGACACTCGTGAGCTCTCGGGAAGCGACGAAAGCTCCCTCTTCGTCGAGGAGATCAATGCGATGGACAACGGTGCCGACGTCGACGCGCAGGGCGAAGTCACGTTCCGCGGAGGCCTCAACGGAACGCTTCAGCTTGTAGTGCAGTGTCACAACACCCGCCTCTGTCGAAGCGGGGCTCCCCTCCTCTCGGTCCCCGGCGAGGATGGTCGTCTCGGTGCCGTCGTCGCCGACGAAGGGTACTTCAAGAGCGGTCGTACATCCGCCGAACACCGTCAGGAACACGATCGTCGCAAGCGGGAGTAGTACCGGTATGAGGATGGCGCGCGGGCGCGACCATGCGGGGTATCCTGTCACAGCGCGACGATGCTCCGGGCGAGAAGATCCGCGACCTCGGCTTTCTGGTTCGGCGTCAGGGCGGGATCGGTTCGCAGAAAGCTGTCGAAGCGTCCCAGGAAGGAGTCCGGCAGCGTGGGGAGCTTGCGCGTCTCGGACGACAGGAGCCGCCCGGAGGGCTCGAAACGGTGATTAATGACGAAGAGAACGCTGCAGGCGGTACGAATGAAACCTGAAGAGGAGACCAGGTAGAACAGCTCGTCTTCCCTGGCAATGGCGGCGTACAGGTCGCCCAGGAAGTGCTCCATCCGCGCCTGAAAGGCCGTTCGCAGCATGTTCCAGAAGTCATGGTTCAGGGCGTCCAGGTCCTTCCGCGCCTCGTCGATCCAGTCACTCCGCTTGAAGACCACCCTGCCGTGGCGCAACCTATAGAGCATGTAGGTTCCGGTATCCCGAAAGGCGCCTTCGGGAGCCTCACCGGTATGAAGCAGTGAGTCGAAGTAACTCTGGTCCTTGTACTCGATCCGGAAGGGAATGTCCTGCATCAGAAAGCGATCCTTCCGTGATGCGTGCAGACTCTCGAAGGCAACAGCGCCGGGAAAGAGGTCCCGCCGCGTGTGACTCGGCGGAATGGTGCCGGTGCAGTAACAGTCGACACTGATGAAGAAGTAGGGGTCGTAGAAGTCCTCACCGGATTCGATTACCGCAATAGTGTCGACATCTTCCCACTTCGATAACACGCCGACGATAGTCTCTATACTCTGTTCAATCTTGCGCTTCATGGTGGTCTCGGCTTCCTGGCTGTCTCGTGTGGGTAGGGTACCGCAACAATCTGGGTCTTGCAATGTGGCGCCGGGGGGACTAGGCTCCGGGTCATGCATCTCTACCTCGCGGCCCTCAAGCCGCCGGGCAACGTCGAAGCCCTGGTCAGACCTCTGCAGGACCATCTCCTGACGCACTATGGATGGACCTCGGTCCGGGCACTCCCGCTCCTTCTGCCCCTGGGGTACGCCGATTCGGAAGATGACGTGCCCCCCGGTCCGACGACGGCCCCGGAGTTGGTCATCGGCGGCGTCGAGGTGGGTGGTGCCACCATAACGGTACCCCTCCACACCCCCGGTGCGCTGTCGCCGGCGCAGGACGCATCGAGTATTGCCGGCGCCGAGGGTTGGTTCGGCGACGGTGACGGCCCGGCCATCCGGACCGGGAGCGGCGCCCCGGAACCTTCTCAGCGCTTGCCGCGTGTCGGCGGCGGTCTCTTTGTGGGTGTGAACGAAGGCGCGCGGCCCGCTTCGGAGTTTCAGAACCTTCCGGAGGTAGCGGTAACGCGGGTGCGGCAGTGGTGGTACGTAGTCATCGATCTCGACTATGAAGATCCGGAGAGCTGGTGGATGCACTTGAAGTGGCGGGAGGTGGAACGCACGCGCCTGACGAAACGTGAAGCCGGCAGCGGAGACTCCCCGGGGCGGCGCTCGTAACGCCGAAAGGCCGCCGGACGGTTGGTGTTGATCGCAGACGGTTGGTGTTGATCGCGGAAGGCTGGTGTTGACGGCGGGCGGTTCGTGTTGACGGCGGGCGGTCGCTGTTGATCGCGGGCGTGCCCGCGCAGCCGCCCGGCGGATCACGCGGAGACGACGCGGTTGCGGCCGCGCTCCTTCGCGTCGTAGAGGGCGCGGTCTGCGGCCTCGGTTATATCGTTGACGCTGTCGTAGCGCGGGTAAGAGGCGAGGCCACAGCTGAGGGTCACGTAGAAGTCGCGGTTCTCCGCGGTGTGGCGAATTCGGGCGAAGCTCTGTCGGATCTGATCCAGGATCTCTGCGGC
>CAZZIE010000070.1:0-8621 GCA_964654185.1 uncultured Spirochaetaceae bacterium
TCATCAATGAAGGTGAGAAAGCGCTCGGGGAAGTAGTCCAGCAGTACCGCCGGCCGCTCGCCTTCGGCGCGTCCGCTCAGGTGGCGCGAGTAGTTCTCGATCCCGGAGCAGTACCCCATCTCCTCGAGCATTTCGAGATCGTAGGTCGTCCGCGTCTTCAGACGCTGCGCCTCCACGAGCTTTCGCTGATCGACCAGTTCCTCGTAGCGCTGGTCCAACTCGCGCCGAATGCGTTCGACTGCCGCCTGAACCTGCTGATCCGGAGTAACAAAGTGCTTCGCCGGGTAGATCACCGCCACGTCGAGCTCGTCAATGGTGTCGCCGGTGAGAGGGTTGAACTGGGTGATCCGTTCAACCTCGTCGAAGGTGAACTCAACCCGGTACGCCTCCTCCATGTAGGCGGGGAGAATCTCCAGGACATCGCCCTTCACCCGGAAGGTGCCGCGTTGCAGGACGGCATCGTTGCGCTCGTACTGGAGGGAGACGAGGCGACGTCGGATCTCCTGAAGGTCGACCTCGGCCCCACGATCAATACGCACCTTCATGTCGCGGTAGTCCCGCGGGCTCCCGAGCCCGTAGATGCAGGAGACCGTCGCCACGACGATCACATCGCTGCGCTCGAGGAGATTCGTCGTCGCGGACAGCCGGAGCCGATCGATCTCATCGTTGATGGAGGCATCCTTTTCAATGTAGAGATCCTTCGAAGCGACGTAGGCTTCCGGCTGATAGTAGTCGTAGTAGGAGACGAAGTATTCGACGGCGTTGTCCGGAAAGAACTCCTTGAACTCCCGGTACAACTGCGCGGCGAGGGTCTTGTTGTGGGAGATGACCAGGGTCGGCACCTGTGCCGCCTCAATGATCTTGGCCATGGTGTAGGTCTTGCCGGAACCGGTGACGCCTTTGAGGGTCTGGAAGGAATACTCCCGGGACAATCCCTCGGTCAATGCGGCAATTGCGGTGCCCTGATCCCCTGCGGGCTCGTAGTTGGAGACGGCCTTGAATCTACGTGCGCTCATGTTCTATCGAAGGTCAGTCCCACTGGAACTGTTCCGGCCGCTCCGAAAGGACCACGGAGGTTTCCCGGCGTCGACCACCCCGGATGTATTCCACCGTCACCTCTTCTCCGGGCCGATTGTCCTCGAGGGCCTCGTACAGGTTTTCCAGAGATCGCACCGGCGTACCGTCGACCTCGACAATGATATCGCCACCAAGGTAGATGATCGTGCTGCCGTAGCGCACCGCCTGGGAACGCTCACCGCCCCGCAGGCCGGCGCGGTCGGCGTTACCATCTTCCACCACGTCCGAGATGAGAACTCCCTGGTCGACCGGGAGATCGGCGTACTGAACCAATCGCGGGAAGAGTTGTCGCGGTACGATCTGGATCCATCCTCGACGCACTCGACCGAACTCGATGAGGTCGGGTACAACCCGGCGCGCCGTGTCCACCGGAACGGCGAATCCAATTCCAATGCTCCCGCCGCTGGGAGAGAAGATGACGGTGTTGATCCCGATCATGTTGCCCTGATTGTCCAGAAGAGGCCCGCCGGAGTTTCCGCGATTGATCGATGCGTCGGTCTGGATCATGTCGCGAATGACCAGGTTGCTCGAGGCGCGGATTGCCCGGCCCAGCCCGCTGACCACGCCGGTTGTCAGCGTCCGGTCCAGGCCGAAGGGATTCCCGATTGCCAGAACCTTCTGACCGACCCGAAGGTTGCTCGATGTGGCCATGGGAATGGTCACAAGGTCACGATCCCCCGGGTCGAACTTCACCACGGCCAGATCGTTCTCGGGATCGGTGCCGATCACCTCGCCTTCGATCTGCTCTCCGTCGGAAAGGGTAACGAAGACCTTGAAGGCCTCCTCGACGACGTGATAGTTCGTCAGCACGTAGCCCCGCTGATCGATGACGGAGCCGGAGCCGGTGCTCCCCTCCTGGGGAACCGGTTCGAGAAACCAGTTGTACGCCACCGTCTCGGTAGTGATGTTGACGACGCCGCGATTGCGCTGCTCGTAGATGCGAATGTTCTCGAGCTCGTCATCCGTGAATCGCGTGTCCGAGGCGACGGGAACGACGTTTTCCGGGGTGTACTCGTTCGTCTCGTACTGAAAAGGGGTCGCTTCGGAGACATCTCCGTTTGTACCCGAGCCGGACCTTGCGGATCCGCCGCTCGCGTCTCCGGCGCCTCCCAGCTGAGCGGCGGCTTCGGCGTCGCGTTTCTCCGCCAGGGGCGTTCGAACGAGCCCGAAGCCGACGGCCAGCAACGCGATGAGCGCCCCGATTATGAAGAGATAGGCTACGCGCTCTCGGATCGACGGTCGTTTCATGGTGCACGCCTAATATAGCGGATGACTCAGCCGTTGCCAACAACGCCTGCGGCGTGCATCCGCGCCGGTCTTCCGGCCCGGAGTTCCGTACCGGGGCGCCGGACTACTCCCACTCGGCGGCGTAGCGGCGGTACTGCAGCGCCTCGGAGACGCACACGTCGTCGACACCGTCTTTCCCGTCCAGGTCGGCGATGGTTCGGGCAACGCGCACGGCGTGAAGGACGCCCCGGTTGGAGAGGCGCAAATGCGTACCGCCGGCGCGCAATACCTCCATGGCAGGGGGTGTGAGGCCGGCGAGACGGCGAAGCCGGCTGTACGGCGCCGAGGCGTTCAGTGTCTCATCTCCGTACCGTCGCTGCTGACACTCCCGCGCCACACCGACCTGTTGCGCCAGAGCTTTCGAGCTCTCCGTTGGCGCACTGCGGTAGAGCTCATCCCCTTCAGGCACCATCTCCAGTCGCAGCTCTATGCGGTCCAGAAGCGCACCGCCGAGCCGTTTCCAGTATCGAGAGATTTCGACCTCGCTGCAGAGGCAGCGACCGGCGTGGCTGTTTCTGTATCCGCACGGGCAGGGGTTCGTTGCCATGAGAAGCTGGAACTCCGCGGGAAACCAGTAGTGCTCGCCCGCCCGGACAACCGAGACGTGGCCTTCCTGCAGGGGCTGGCGCAGACTCTGCAGAACCCGCGGCGGAAACTCCAGAGCCTCGTCGAGGCAGAGTACGCCGCCGTGAGCCAGGGACACCTCGCCCGGAACGACGCGCGCCCCGCCGCCGACCAGCCCCTCCACCGACGCGGAGTGGTGCGGCCTGCGCACCGGAGGACGGGCGAGGAGTCCGCCGCGATCCCGAAGAGTACCGGCGAGAGAGTGGATGCGGGTCGCCTCGATCGCACGGGTGCCGGTGAGCTTCGGCAGGATGCCGGGAAAGCACGACAGGATGAGACTCTTTCCAACGCCGGGAGAACCGACGAGGAGAAGGCTGTGACCGCCGGCGGCGGCAATCTGGCACACCCGCTTGGCGATCGGCTGCCCCCGGACCTCCAGGAAGTCGGTCTCGACGGCTCCCGTGCCACTGTCCCCGCAGGGTTCCTCCGCCTGTGACGCATCCGCAGGCGGCCTCGCGTAAGGTGCAACGCGTCTTCCCGTCGTTCCCGGGGCAACAGCGGCAATGGCCTCGGGGAGCGTGTCGACGGGAAAGACGGTAACTCCCGGTGTGATCGCCGCCTCGGCGGCGTTGGCGGTGGGTACCAGGACGTTCCGAATCCCGGCACCGCGCGCAGCAACTACGGCAGCAAGCACTCCGGCTACCGGACGGAGCCGACCGCTGAGCTGGAGCTCTCCCAGGGCAACCACGTGGTGATCCGGGGTCGGATGGATCTGCTCGGAGGCGGCCAGAACGGCCAGGGCAATTGCAAGGTCGAAGGAAGCTCCCGTCTTCGGAACTCCCGCGGGAACGAGGTTGATGATCACACGATCCTGCGGATAGCGCAGTCCGACGTTCCGAACAGCCGTGCGGACACGCTCACGCGCCTCACGGACCGCTCCCCCCGGCAGCCCGACGATGTCGGTTCCGGGTATACCGGGCCGGATGTCCACCTCCACCGTTACGAGATGGCCTTCATACCCTCGCGGGACAAAACAGTGCGTTTCCATGACGATACCCCCTGCAGGTCACGCCATGAACAGCCCCGCGAATTCAGCCTGTATCCCCCGCTTCAGCGTCTTCCCGGGGGTGCACACCCGGGCTGCGCGGACAGAGTGAGCCGGACTGGGATGGGATCAGCCGGTGAGCTCCCTGATACCCCGTTGAACCAGTGCATCACACTCTTCGTTCCCCTCTTCACCGGCGTGACCCTGAACCCACTCCCACTGTGGGGTCATCTGTTGTACGAGTCCGTCGAGGCGTTGCCAGAGGTCGCGATTCTTGACGGGCTTCTTCGCGGTGGTGCGCCAACCGTTTCGCTTCCATGTGTGGATCCACGACGTGATTCCTTGCTGGACGTATCGCGAATCCGTGCGGCAGACCAGCCCCCCGGAGCACGTCAGATTCAGGCGGACGTACTCCAACCCTTCGATGACTGCCGAGAGCTCCATGCGGTTGTTCGTGGTGTCCGCTTCTGCGCCGTAGAGACGCACCGATTGCCCGTTGTAGTGGAGAACGAAGGCCCAGGCGCCGGGACCCGGATTGCCGTGGCAGCCTCCATCGGTGTATAACACACAGCGTCCGACAACGGCGTCTTGTGACATGTTTCCCCCAATTGGACTTGTCCGGTGGCCACCGGTGACCGGAATGCTGCCGGGATAGACAACTCGTCTCGACCGATGGTGGGCCCGTTCTATCACGTCCCGTCGGAGCTGTCCACTCGTGCCGTTGACAGGGCGTAATGGTTGTACATACTTTGAAGAGTGCAGTATTACATTTTGAATTTCATTGTACAGGGAGTCATTCATGGCCTCTAGCGTTACACATAGTTCATCTCGAAACCGGGGGATCCCGGGCGTTCCACTGAAGAACGAGGCTCGCATCCTTCGCGCTCCCCTATTGAAGAACGAAGACGATCAAACCGGTAGACCCTTTCACGTAGCGGCGATCACCGACTTCCCGGAAGTCGGCTACATGGACAGGCCGGCACGGGTTATCAGCATCTCGGACAACCTCAAGCTCGCGCGTAAGTACCAACTGCAGCCGTACGACGTCCTGGTGACGATCGTCGGAACGATCGGCCGGGTTGCCGTTGTACCGCCGGAGCTTTCGGAGGATTGGGTGCCGGCAACCAATATGCTGGCGGTTCGATTTCGCGAAGATGCAGAGAAAAAGGCAATCGCCTTCGCGATATACATGAAGTCGCCCCACGGTCAGCAGGTCCTCGCCGATCTGACCCACGGTACCACGATACCGCTGGTATCGAAGAAGGAGTTCTCCCGGAGGCTCATCCCATACCTTTCCCCTGAGGTATGTGATGAGAGCATGACCATCTTCTACCGGGAAATGGAGATCGAGAAGCAGCGAGCGGAACTGGCGGATGAGATTCGTCGACTCCGAGACGGCTTCCTTACGAATCTCCATCTGTATCCACTGGTCACATAGAGCGCGAGGCTCCACCGCCGGTGTGCGCCCCGGGTTACGTTGCCTCTTCGAGACGGTCGGCATTCACTACCTCGAGACCGCCGTGGTGGCCCGTTCCTTCGAAGAGTAGTTCATCTCCATCCTGCAGCGTTACCCGGATCTCTGCGCGAAGGCTCTCGTTCACTCGCCCCCGCATCTCCCCCTGGATGGGAGCGCGCAGGTCGACGCCGTCGCGCCGAAGCGCCTCCACCTGAAGGGTGAGATGCCCCTGCGAGACGGTGAAGCTGCATGCATCCGCACCAATGGTGATCCTTTCCATGGTGGCGCCGGTGTAGGTGGTGAAGCGGTAGAGCCGCCCCCGAGCCAGCACTCCGATGAGGAAGCCCGTGAAGGCGCCGCGAAGAAAGGGGACGGTGGCGATGGATGCGGTTACGCAGCACCCGGAATTCTCGAAGGAGTTGGACTGGAGCCACACCCAGGCGTGTGGAAAAGAGCGGCCCCAATCCTTCTCGAGGTAGAACCGCCCCGGTGACAGGGGTGCGCCATTCCGGCTGCCGTGGGCATCGCCATCTAGTACTATGATTCCATGGCGACACTCCATACCGGGAACGAAGGTGTACCACCCCATGGTTCCCGGCGACAATGGACGGGACGGCCAGCGGACCGGGTTCTCTATGCGGGCGTCCAGGCGCAAGTCCGGGAGATCGAGAGAGACCGAGGCGAGGTCGAAGCGGTTCGGTCCAATGCGTATGCCGAAGCGGCGCCTGGAAGCCGTGAAGGAATTGAGGGGGAAGCGATGGTACGGGCTTTCGGCCTCGGCGGCGTCGATCACCTGAATGAAGGCGTGGGGGTCGGACTGAGCCAGTGAGACACCAGGGATTACGGCGAAAACGCGCTCCGGAAAGACGAACTTGTAGTACCAGCCTTCGAAGTAGCGACGCCGCCTGCCTCCACCCTGGAAATACTCCGGTTTGTAGAGTCGCTTGATCGGGTAGAGCACGGGCTACGCCTGCTCGTTGCGGCCGTGAACCTCGACTCCGCCGAGGTCGAAGAAGTCCTTGATCCGCTCGACGTTGTCGCGAACCGAAAGCATCATGTAGGCAGGCTCGCTCCGAAAGACAATGGGGATCACCAGGGTCCGCCGCAGCACCTCCAGCTCTCCAGCACTGCAGAGGGACGCGAAGTCCTTGAAGCGAGCGATCGGTTCCCTGAGAAGGGCGAGACGCCGCTGATCGAGGATCGATGTCCTGGCTCCCGCATCCGGCCCGATGACGAAGCGATCGAGGCACTCCTCGTTCAGGCCGAGCCCGTAAGACGCCCGGTAACTCCCGTCTTCGGACTCGCTGAGTATCAGAACCGCCCGGGCCGCCCAGATCCGCGTGAAGGCCACCAGGGACTTGAAGATGCCGCTTTCGCTCTCACGGTAATCGAGACGAAACACATCGTAATTCAGACCGCGGTCACTGAAGAGGAGACGACCTCCGACGGGCCTGCGCTCTCCGAGGGGTGCGTAGGGACGCGGTCCTCCGCTGAGATCGAGCTCGGGCGCTCCACCGAAGATCTGATCCACACCGGCAGTGCCTTCGCCCTCCGACTCTTCTCCGTGAGTAACGGAGTCCACCAGATCCTTGACGTCTTCGCGAACCCCTTCGCCGTGGTGCCCGTATACCTCCGGCTGGATCTGCACGACACCATTTTCATCTTCCAGTACGCTCCGGCCCTCGCCGCGAAACAGCGCCAGCGCCTCGCTCAATTCCCGGATCTCGTAGTGATCGGTGTCACCCGGCTCCGCAGCATCCAGCGAGATCAACCCCTCGTCCCCAATCTCGGCTCCTGCGCCCTCTGCAGGAGAGCCACCGTCGGCCTGGCGACCCTGGCTCACCGAGGGAACGCCCATCGGCTCCGGAACCCCTTCGGTTCCCTCGGTATGCTTCTCGTCACCGGCCTCCGACAGTCCCTCTTCGGCCGGCTCGGCCTCGTCTATCTCTTCAAGCTCTTCAAGCTCCTCGATTTCTTCAAGCTCATCGAGCTCCTCCAGATCCTCCGCCTCAGAGGGCTCCTCAGCGGGTTCGAGCTCACCGACCTCTTCGACTTCCTCGGGCACTTCTTCCTCGGGCCGATCAATCCCGGACTCTCGAGCCGGCCCGCCCGCGGCGGCGGCTCCCGGTTGTCCAGCAGACTCCTCCGGCTCGTCTCTGCCTTTTCCCTCAGCTGCAGCCTCTTCAACCGGCTCCAGCTCCGCTTCCGGCAACTCCTCTTCGGAGAGAGAGCCACCCGAGAAGCCGCCGTGGTCTGCCAGCGGCCCGGAGAACCAGCTGTATCCCTGAGAGAGCGAAGGAGATCGCCGCTCTCGCTCTCCTGAACCGAGAGCCTCAACCTCCACGGGCTCCCGATCGTCCTCTCGCTCCATGGGGGAGAGCTCTTCCAGACTCTCGGTGGGCTCCTCGTCCTCCAGAGGCGCCTCCGACCCCTCGACCTCCTCCAGGGACGCGGCTTCCGCCTCCCGCACCTCTTCCTCATATTCACCAGGAGCCGCTCCACGAGCCCCGTCTTCAGGGATTCCCTCTTGAGCAGGTTCTAGCCCGCTATCAAGTGCCTCCGGCTCCTCATGAACAAGCTCCCAGTCCTCGCGAACTGGTCCAATCGTCTCTTCGAGATCCCGAATGCTCCTGCCGGCCGCCGGAACGGCATCCTCTTCCTCTTCTTCGCCGTCATCCTCGTGGACCAGGAATCCCGCCAGCTCGTCCTCTTCAGCGGCGGGAACTCCCGACGTCCGGGCGCGCTCGGCCTCGGCGGTTTCGTCCGACCCCTCGGCAGTCCCCTCTTCTTCTACGACGACCGGCTCTCCGGGTTGATCAGAGGCTTCTTCGCCGCCACGCCCACGAAACTCTTCGAGAATACCCGGTACTTCGAGATCCCCGAACATGTCCTCCGGTCCGGCCTCTTCGCCTTCCTCTACCTCTTCAAGGTCTTCCAGCTCTTCAACGGCTTCGGCTTCCTCGGCGCTCTCGGCCGGGGAGCCTTCACCTTCGAGCTCGACGGATTCCGGTTCTTCGGTTTCTTCAACCTCTTCGGGCTCACCGGCGGCCTTCGTGGGTTCGGCTTCTTCGCCTTCCTCAACCTCTTCGAACTCGCTCTCGGCCTCCGCCGCCTCGGCCTCTTCGGCTTCCTCAACTTCTTCCAGCTCGCCCTCGGCCTCCGCGGGTTCGGCCTCCTCCAGCTCTTCCGCTT
>CAZZIE010000070.1:8721-21084 GCA_964654185.1 uncultured Spirochaetaceae bacterium
TCTTCCAGCTCGCCCTCGGCCTCCGCGGGTTCGGCCTCCTCCAGCTCTTCCGCTTGTTCGAGCTCCTCGGGCTCTTCAAGCTCCGGCTCTTCAGCCTCTTCAAGCTCCTCGGCCTCTTCCGCTTCCTCTACCTCTTCAAGGTCTTCCAGCTCTTCAACGGCTTCGGCTTCCTCGACCGCCTCGGCTTCCTCTACCTCTTCGGCGTCCTCAGCCTCGGGCGCGGGGCGCTCCTGTCGCGCCTCGGCTCCATCCGGGGTTGCCGCGCCCCCCTCGGAAGTGGGGGCAGCGGCTCCGCCGGCGCCTGCGGAGGGCGCCTCCGGAATACCTGCTGGTCGGCGCTGCCCCGTCGCCGGCGGCGGCGATGCCTGCAGCCGCGCCATGATCTGTTCGATCATCGTTTCGAGACGATCAAAGTCCAGACTTCCGGCAGCACGCGTCTCAACCTGACGACCGCCGATGACGTCGAGAATCTCGTCCCAGCTCCGATTGATGAGCTCGTCAATCTCCTCAGCCTTCTTGCCGCGGGGCTTGCGAATTCCCTTCTTGATCTCGCGAGCCACCTCGGAGCGCCGGTCTTCCAACTCTTCCCGCCAGCGCTCAGGATCTCCCTTCTGATTCTCCATGTACTCGCGGAGGAGATTGATCTGAAGTCGCTTGATACGATCCTGCAGGACAACCACTGCGTCCTGGCGCGCGTTCAAGATGAGAAAGACGAGAAGAAAACTTGTCAGGAATATCGATGCCAACAGGACCACCTGCATCGGTCGGCCCATTTCGAAGTCGCGTTGAGGAACAAGCAGCACGGCCCTTCCCGCCTGGGGGATCTCCCTCGTAAAAACGACGAAGACACCGTCCTCGGCGGACTCGACGATCGGCCGACCGGGGGAATCGCTGGTGATGGACGACCAACTCTCTTCCACCTGGGAGACCAGCGGACCGCCGAAGGTTTCGTGCGCGTTCAGAACTACCCCGCCACCCTGGGTAATGACCGGCTGGCGTCCGGCGGAGATAGTGGATGCGCGGAGCAGGTCTGTCCGCACCCCCGCAGCAGACACGTAGAACAGCGCAGTACCCTGAACCACGCCGAAACTGTCCTGGGCGAGGAATCGATAGACGAACTGATTGTCCTCGCCGTCGAGCTGTATGTCCGGCCCTTCCGCACCCTCCGGATCCAGAGGCTCCGGCGGATCATCCAGCTCGTCCAGAGGAACGTACTCACGAGTGGTAACTGTCTGGCTCGCAATATCCCCCGGCCTCGTGCTGTACCAGAGGTCTTCGCCCGCGGAGTCCACGAAGCGAACATGAGAGAGTGCGGACACTTCCGTTTGGAGCCGTCCGAAGAAGTTCTCGCGCGCTACAATGTCTTCCCGGCTTTGATTGACCCGGAAAACCGACTGCACCGCCGGCTGCTCGAGAATACGGAGAAATCGATCCTGATTCTGTTGGTGGTAGGATTCAACGACCGAAACCCCTCTTTCGAGGAGGTCTTCCGTCTGGGAGGTTACCCGCGGATCGTAGAAGGTCGTCTCTATATAGTCGAAGAGCCCTGAGAACGCAAAGACAGCGAAGGCGCTGAAAACGAGTACGGCAATGAGAAGACTGAGAGCTGCCTTTTGAGCGACATTCATCGCGTCCGGCGCGCCTCCGGGCTGAGATAGAGCATTCTCCTTAGAGTGTCGGCAAAATGCTCTGTAGAGCTTACCGCTCCGGCGCGCGACTCCACGTGACCGCCCGCGGTCGGGCGGCCCGAAACCTGCAATACTCCGGGAGCCGAGAAACCCGGCCCCCTTACGACGGCACTACTCCGTCGCCTCTTTGGAAGCGCTCTCCTCAGGAGACTCCTGACTTGCTTCCTCGTCCTGCTCTGTCTGTTGTTGCTTCGGCTGTTGCTTTGCACGACGCTGCCGCTTGGGTTTCTCGCTCTCACCACCTGCGCGCTCCACCAGCTCCAGAAGGACCATCTCGCTGGCATCACCGCGACGCTGACCAAGCTTGAGAATGCGGGTATACCCACCCGCACGGTCCTGGAATCGAGGCCCAATGTCGGTGAACAGCTTCGCAAGAACTGCATCGTCCTTGATGTCCTTGAAAATGATGCGACGATTGTGGACCGAGTCCACCTTGGCCCGAGTAATCATCTTCTCGGCGGTCCGCCGAACCGCCTGCGCCTTGGCTTTGGTCGTGCGAATCCGCTCATGAGCAAAGAGCGACGTCACCATGTTTCTATGCAGGGCCTTCCGATGCGCCGGCTTTCGCCCCAGTGGATTTACGCTAACTCTGTGCTTCATTCTCCTCTTCCTTCTGTTCCTGCAGTCGCAGCGATTCCTTCAAGGCGGTATAGTCCGACATGCCAAGGTCCAGGTTCCACTCAGCGAGCTTCTCCTTGATCTCCTGGAGGGACTTCTTTCCGAAATTCCGGGTCTTCGCAATCTCCTCCTCGGTTCGCGAGGTGAGATCACCGATCGTCCTGATGTTCGCGTTTTTCAGGCAGTTGCTTGACCGCACCGAGAGCTCAAGCTCTTCAACGGGAGTTTCAAGAAGCTGTCGCACTCGCTGCTCTTCCTCATCGATCTCTTCATCACCACGAATCTGACTCTCATCGAAGTTGATGAAGATGGTGAAGTGGTCCTTTGCAACCTTGGCTGCTTCCGCCAACGCATCTTCCGGGGAGATGGTACCATCCGACCAAATCTCCAGGACGAGCTTGTCGTAATCGGTGCGCTGACCGACGCGAGTGTTCTCCACCTCATACTTCACCCGGCGAATCGGTGAGAAGATCGCGTCCACCGGTATAGTCCCGATGACTTCGATATACTTCTCGTTCGTTTCCGCCGGCACGTAGCCACGGCCGAGGTCGATCTGAATCTCGATCTCCAGACTCGCAGACTCCATGAGTGTGAGCAGGTGCTGATCCGGATTGAGAACCTCTACGGTGTCATCCACCGCCAGAGACTCAGCCTTGATCTCCCCCGGTCCCTTGAGCTCAACCATGATGGTCTTCTGATCCGTGTCCGTGGGCAGCGCAACCTGAACCTGTTTGAAGTTGCTGATCACATCAGGGGTATCCTCTACCACCTCTGCGATCGACTCGAATTCCGAGGACAATACGTGTGCATTCCCCTCGGAATCGTAGCTTGTGATCCGCAACGCGCTGATTGCATACCCCTGAATCGACGAGAGAAGGATCCGCCGAAGGGTGTTGCCTATCGTATGCCCGTACCCGCGCTCAAAGGGCTGTGCGGTAAACTTTCCATAGTTCGGGGCTACCTCGTTGTGCTCGAAGGTCAGACCCTTCGGGCGCTTGAACCCCTTCAGTAGATTCTTTCGTGCCATTCAAAGACCTCGCTTGTCGTAACTACATGCTGGTGTGGGAATTATGAGACGCGTTACTCAAGATAATACGCGCCCCCCGACATCGCATAGTAGTTACACTCGTCGACTCTTCCGCGGTCGGCACCCGTTGTGTGGTATGGGAGTGACATCCTTGATCGACCGCACCTGCAGCCCAAGGGCACCCAGGGACCTGATTGCCGATTCACGGCCCACTCCGGGACCCTTCACGAACACGTTCACCGCGCCAAGGCCGACGTCCATTGCCCGCTGTGCCGCGGTCTGCGCGGTCGTCTGCGCCGCGTAGGGCGTCGACTTTTTTGCGCCTCGAAATCCAAGCGAGCCCGCACTGGCCCAGGAAATCGCGTTGCCGTTCAAGTCGGTGATCGTAACGATGGTATTATTGAAGGTCGCCTGAATGAAGACGTTACCCTCATGTACTGTACGCTTCTCTCTCTTCTTTCGTGTCTTGGCCACGCTACTCTACCTCCGCCGTGAGCTCGGCTACTTCTTCTTCCCGGCGACGGTTTTCTTCCGTCCCTTCCGGGTTCGCGCGTTGGTCCGGGTACGCTGGCCGCGCACCGGCAGGCCGCGACGGTGCCGCAGACCCCGGTACGATCCAATGTCCATCAACCGCTTGATGTTCAGTGACACCTGGGTCCGCAGTCGACCCTCCACGGTGTAGTCGTTCTCAATGATGCTGCGCAGCTGGTTGATTTCTTCGGCGGTCAGATCGTTCATGCGCTTGCTGTTGTCGACGCCCGCCTTCTTCACGATTGCGCTGGCGGATGAACGACCGATGCCGTAGATGTACGTGAGCGCAATATCAACATGCTTGTTCGGTAAGTCGATACCTGCAATACGTGCCATGTAAACCCTCTACCTCTGGCGCTGCTTGTGCTTTGGATTCGAGCAGATAATGCGCACAACCCCGCGCCGCTTGATGACCTTGCAGTTTGCGCAAATCGGCTTGACGCTAGCTCGTACTTTCATGCTTCCACCCCTACAGGTTTCTTGAGCGGATCCTGCCCTTCTTGGTCAGACCCTCGTGATGATGCATCCGAAGGTTGCCCTCGATCTGCGACATGAGATCCAGATCAACGCCGACCATGATCAGCAGCGATGTACCACCCATCAGAAACGCCAGTTGCTGCGGGAAGTCGAACAATTGCTGCACGATAGTCGGAATAATCGCGATGAACGCCAAGAACAGCGCTCCCGGCAGAATGATGCGATTCAGAATTCGCGTAAAGTACTCTTCCATCTTCTCGGATCGGATTCCCGGGATCGAACCGCCGTTCTCCCGAATGTTCTTGGAGATCTCAAACGGGTTCAACGTCACCTGCGTATAGAAGTACGCAAAGAAGATGATCAGGATCGTGTACACAACTAGATACGGAGCCCCACCAGGCTGCAGCCACACAGCAACACTCTGCAACCAGCGCACGTCCGGCCCGAGACTCTGCGCGATCTGCAGCGGGAAGGTCAGCACGCTGGAAGCGAAGATGACCGGGATAACACCGGAGGGGTTGATCTTGAAGGGCACGTAGGTGTTCTGAGCACCGTACATCCGCCTGCCGACAACCCGCTTCGCGTAGTGAACCGGGATCTTCCGCTGCCCCCGCTGCTCATAGATGACCAGCGCGACAACGGCAACGAACATCAGGAAGACCACAATCACAAACACCGGATTGAGATCGCCCCGCTGGATATCCTGAATCAGGATCCAGATCGCGTTGGGCATCCGCGCCACGATTCCAGCGAAGATCAGAAGGGAGATACCGTTTCCAATGCCCCGCTGGTTGATCTGCTCACCCATCCACATCAGGAAGACGGTGCCCGACGTAACCGAAAGCATCGATATGATGGTATAAATGCCCTGTGGCAGAGTCACCGCATCCGGAATACTGTCGGCGTAGACCGTGACCGCGAAGGATTGGATAAGCGCTACGATGACCGTACCGTACCGGGTGTAGCGCTGAATCTTCTTGCGTCCGCCCTCTTCCTCCGAAATCTTCTTGAGTGCCGGAAACACCAGCAGCAGGAGCTGCATGATGATCGACATTGAGATGTACGGCATGATGCCCAGCATGAACACCGAGAAGCGCGAAAATGCTCCCCCGGCAAAGAAATCCAGGTACTGCGTCACGGATATACCGCCGGCTGCCTGCTGCGTCAGGAAGTACACCTTGAGCGCATTCAGATTGATTCCCGGAATGGGTATCGCCGCGCCAAGTCGGAAGATCATCAGAATGAACAGCGTGAAGAGTATCCGCTCGCGGAGATCTCGGATGCGGAAAATGTCAACCAGTGGGTTCGCCGCCATTAGGAATCCTGCTCCTCAGTGGTCTCTTCGGCGTCGCTGCTCTCCGCGGAGGCCTCGGCGTCGGAAGACTCTGCTTCCGCCTCGGGCGCTTCCTTCTCTTCCGTTTCGGCAGCCTTCTTGCGACCGGACTTGCTCTTGGCCTTCGGTGCAGCTTCTTCAGCCTGGGCTTCCGCGCTCTGCTCGGTCTTCCCCGCCGCCGGCTCGAAACCCTCGACGGTGCCACCCGCTGCGACAATCTTGTGCGCCGCGGTGCCGGAGACCTTCAGGCCCTGCACAGTCAGCTTCTTGGTAACATCGCCGTTCGCCAGGATCTTGACGTAATCCACGCGGCGTCCAACCAGATTCTTCTCGCGCAGACTCTCCAGAGAGACAGTGTCCCCGTCCGCGAAGGCTCCTTCGAGTTGAAAGAGATTCACCGGCTGAGCGACACGCTTGAACGGATAGTTCGAGAAGCCGCGGCGAGCCACGCGCCGGTACAAGGGCATCTGTCCACCCTCAAAACCGGGTCGAACGCTACCCCCGGAACGGGAGTTCTGGCCCTTATGGCCCTTTCCGCTGGTACCGCCACGACCGCTACCCTGCCCGCGCCCGACAACCTTCTTGGGTCGGCGGGAGTTCTTCGGTGCATGTAGTTCAGGCATATCAGCCAATCTCCTCCACTCGGACCATGTGCCCGAGACTCCGGACCATGCCGAGGGTCGATTCATCCAGCTCACGCTCCACGGACTGGCGAATCTTCCGCAGTCCCAGAGCCTCCGCCGTGCGCCGGTGCTTGGGCTGACGCCCAATGAAGCTGCGCACAAGTGTTATCCGGACCTTCTTGCCGGCCTTCTTCTTGGCCATCTTCTACCCCCACATCTCGGCAAGAGTCTTCCCGCGGTTCCGGGCAATGGCTCTTGCGTCCATCAGGTTCTCCAGACCGTTGAAGACCGCCTTGACAATGTTCAGGGCGTTCTGAGATCCCAGCGACTTCGACAGCACGTCGTTGATGCCGGCGACCTCCATGACGGCCCGAACCGGGCCCCCGGCAATGATACCGGTACCGGGCGCCGCGGGGCGCATGAGCACCTGAGCGCTCTTGAACTCCCCAGTGATCTCATGGGGAATCGTGCTCTTCTTGACGTTTATCTGCACCACGTTGTTCTTGGCGCGTTCTACACCCTTGCGAATCGCCTCGGCGACATCGTTCGCCTTCCCGAAGCCGTATCCGACGGTGCCGTGCTTGTCACCAACCACAACCAGAGCGGAGAACGAAAAGCGTCGACCGCCCTTCACAACTTTGGCTACGCGGTTGAGCTTAATCAGCTTTTCCGTGAACTCGCGATCCTGTTCTGCGTCCACGCCTTCCTCCTACAACCGAATCCCCGCCTTGCGGGTTCCGTCGGCAATGGCCTTCACTACGCCGTGATAGATGTTGCCGTTCCGATCGAAGACAGCTTCGGTGATTTTCTGCTCCTTGAGCTTTCCACCAAAGATCTCCCCGAACTTCGCTGCATCCTCCACGGACTGCTTCAAACCCTTCGCCTCTCCGGCGGTGGTCGAGAGCGCCGCAAGCGTGGTACCGGCGACATCGTCTATAGCCTGGATGTACATGTACCGGTTGCTCTTGTACACCGAGAGACGAGGCCGCTCGGCGGTGCCGGAGATCTTCTTTCGGACACGGAGCTTTCGCTGCTTCTTGCGACGCTGCTTTACGTCCAAACGCTTCATGATAGCTTCCCTCTACTTACCACCGGCTACTTGATACCGGCCTTGCCGACCTTCCGGATAATGATCTCGTCCTCGTACTTGACGCCTTTGCCCTTGTATGGCTCCGGCGGTCGAAGCGACCGAATCTCTGCGGCAACCTGGCCTACCTGCTCCTTGCTCGCACCGCTGATGGTGATTTTGTTCGGGCCGTCAACCTGGATCTGCAGGTTCTCCGGCACCAGATACTCGATGGGCATGGAGTAGCCAAGATTGAGAGTCAGGCGCTCTCCCTGAAGCTCGGCTCGGTATCCGACGCCGTTTATGAGGAGCGTCTTGGAGAAGCCCTGGCTCACCCCCGTCACCATGTTCTGGATCAGGTTGCGGTAGAGACCATGAAAGGACTTTGCCTGCTTCGACTCGTTCTTCCGAGAGACCACGCACTTCCCATCGGCAACCTCGACCTTCACCTGGGGCACGAAATCCTGCGTCATGGTCCCCTTTGGGCCCTCGACGGTGATCTGCGTTCCCTTGACCGACACGGTCACGTTGTCGGGTATCTGTACCGGTAATCGTCCTATACGAGACATACTCTTCCTCTTACCACACCGTGCAGATGAGCTCGCCGCCCACCTTCTTCTCGAGAGCCTTCCTCCCGGTCGTAACACCGGATGAGGTGGAGACAATCAAGGTGCCGTAGCCGTTGAGAACACGCGGCATGCGCCGATATCCCGAGTACACACGCCGGCCCGGCGTCGAGATTCGCTTCAGGCCGTGAATGATGGGAGCATTCTCATCATCGTACTTCAGGAAGACACGAAGAACCGGGCGCCCATCCTGGGTCACCTTCTTGAAGTTCTTGATGAACCCCTCGTTCTTCAGGATCTTCACGATCTCAAGTTTCAACTTCGATGTTGAGATATCGACCTTATCGAATCTCGCCATGCTGGCGTTACGAATCTTCGTCAGCATGTCTGCTACAGGATCAGAAACGCTCATATCCCTCTCCCTACCAGCTCGACTTCGTCACGCCGGGGATCATTCCTTCACTGGCAAGATTGCGAAAACAAATACGGCACATCTGAAACTTCCGCATGTACCCGCGAGGACGCCCGCACACGCGGCAACGGTTGTACCCCCGTGTCGAGTACTTCGGCTTTTTCTGCGCCTTTACGATCAGTGCTTTTCGTGCCATCTGCTATCCCTCCGCTACTTGCTAAAAGGCATCCCGAGCCGTGCCAGAAGACTGCGACCCTCTGCGTCGGTTTTGGCAGTCGTGACAATACTGATATTCAGCCCGCTAATCCGTTCGATCTTGTCATAGTCGATCTCCGGAAAGATGATCTGCTCGGTCACCCCCAGAGAGTAGTTCCCGTGGCCGTCGAATCCATTTGGACTCACCCCGCGAAAGTCCTTAACCCGCGGCAGGGCAATATGGAACAGCTTGTACAGGAAGTCGTACATCCGATTGCCCCGAAGCGTCAGCTTCGCGCCAATCTCCATGCCCTCTCGCACCTTGAAGTTCGAAACGGACTTCTTGGCCTTGGTCTTGACGGCACGTTGGCCGCCGATCAGCGACAACTCTTCCGCTGCTGCGTCGAGAAGCTTCTTGTTCTGTGTAGCCTCCCCGACACCCATGCTGAGAATGACCTTCTCCACATACGGGATTTCCATGGGAGAGTGGTACTGAAACTCTTCTCTCAGCTCCGGCTTGACCCTCTCGAGATAGTCCTGCTTCAGTCTTGGAACAAACTCCTGCGCCACTGCCATCAGATCTGTTCCCCCGTCTTCTTGAGGACTCGAACCTTCTTGCCGCCGGCCTCGCCATATGCGATTCGGCTCGGCCGCCCGTCCTTGGTAACCGCCATGACGTTGGACAGGCTCAGGGGAGCCTCGACTTCGATGATTCCGCCGCGATCCTGCTGACTCTTCTTCCGGACCGCCTTCTTGATCATGTTGATACCTTCAACAAGAACCCGGCCCCGTGCAGCATCGACCCTCAGGACGCGGCCGGTCTTTCCCTTATCCTTGCCCGCGATGACGATCACCTGGTCGTTCTTTCGCAGGCGGGTCTTCGGTGCCTTCTCTGCCATACCGCGCCTCCTAAAGGACCTCCGGAGCGAGCGAGATGATCTTCATGTACTCGCCCTCACGGAGCTCTCGAGCCACCGGCCCGAAGATGCGCTTCCCTTTCGGATTGGAAGTCGCATCGATAATCACGCACGCGTTGTCGTCGAATCGGATGTAGGTTCCATCCGGGCGACGATACTCCTTCTTCGTTCGCACGATCACCGCACGCTCGACGTTGCCCTTCTTCACCGGGGCATTCGGAAGTGCGTGCTTGACCGCAACTACAATAACGTCACCGACACCTGCGGTCCGGCGCTTGCTACCGCCGAGAACCTTGATGCATTGGACCCGCTTCGCGCCGCTGTTGTCGGCAACGTTCAAGAACGTGTTCATCTGAACCATGACTCGCTCCTTGCGCTACCGGGCCCGCTCAATGATCTCGAGCAACCGCCACGCCTTATCCTTGCTGATTCGACGGGACTCAATGACACGCACTGTGTCCCCGACCTTGGCGCTGTTATCCTCGTCATGAGCCTTCAGCTTCTTCGTCACCGTGACGTACTTCTTGTATAACTTGTGAGTGCGACGACGACTGACGGCGACCACTACGGTCTTGTCCATCTTGTCGCTCACGACCACGCCGGTGACTATCTTCTTGGCACCCTTTGGCATGTGCTCCAACACACGTTCCATCACTTACTCCTCACTGACCACTTGGACGTCCGGGTGGTTGTAGATCAACGTGTTGAGCCGAGCGATCTTGCGCCGAAGGGTGCGCTTCTCCAGAGGATTGTCCAGATGCCCGACAATCTTGTTGAACCGTACGTCCCGGTACTTCCTCTTCAGCTCTTCCCGCTTCGCAAGCAGCTCTTCGAAGGTGAGGTCCTTAAACGAGTCCTTCATGGTCTACCACCTTCGCTCCACAATCTTCGTCTTCACCGGCAGCTTGCTGGCCGCCAGATTCAGGGCCGAGTGCGCGAGCTCATTGCTCACACCGGCAAGCTCGAACATGATCATGCCGGGGCGCACCGCTGCAACCCAGTGCTCGGGAGCGCCCTTGCCCTTGCCCATCCGCGTCTCAGCAGGCTTCTTCGTATAGGGAAGATCCGGGAAGATCCGAATCCACACCTTCCCACCACGCTTGATGTGCCGGGTCATTGCAATACGGGCAGCCTCGATCTGGCGATTGGTAATCCACTCGCCTTCCAGACTCATCAAACCGTAGTCACCGAAGTTGACCTTATTGCCCTTGGTTGCTTCCCGCTTCAGATCACGGTTCACCCGACGATGTCGTTTTCGAAACTTCGTTCTCTTCGGACTAAGCATTACGACTTCCTTCCGCCGCTGTTCTCACCACCCTGGCGACCGCGACCGCCGCGTCCCTGCCGGCTACCCCGGTCATCGCGATCCTCGTCGCGGCGACGATCCCGAACCAGCAGTCCGGCGTCTTCCTTCTGATCCTTCCGCAGCACCTCGCCGCTGAAGGTCCACACCTTCACGCCAATGGTGCCGAAGGTCGTGCGCGCCTCGGCGAAGCCGTAATCAATCGCCGCGCGCAACGTATGCAGCGGAACCCGCCCGTCCCGGATCGTCTCAACACGGGACATCTCTGCACCCCCAAGGCGACCGGCAATGCGGATCTTGATACCCTGGACTCCGGCCTTCATGGCACCGCCGACAGCCATCTTCAGGGTCCGCCTGAAAGAGGAGCGCGTCCTCAGCTGCCGCGCCACGTTCAGGGCAATCACCTGGGCGTTGGTCTCCGGCCGCTTGATTTCACGGATCTTGATCTGAATCTTCTTCCGCGCTTCTTTCTGAAGCATGGCACCGATCTTCTCGATCGTAGATCCTTTGGTGCCGATGATTACGCCGGGCCGCGATGTATGAATCACAAGGGCGATTCGCTGCGGGTGGCGGATGATCTCCACATCGGCGATCTCCGCATTACGTGTCAGCCGGCTCTCGGCGAGCATGCGCCGAAGCTTCAGGTCCTCGTGCAGCGTGTCGGCATACTCTCTCGGATCGACGTACCACTTGGAACGCCAGGTCTTGTTGATTCCCAGCCGAATCCCGATCGGATTAACCTTCTGTCCCACGTTACGCTCCCGTATGCGAAAGTTCGTCGACAACTACCGTGATGTGACTCATCCGCTTGTGAATCATATCCGCACGACCGCGGGCCCGAAACCACACGCGCTTCAGCCGTGGTCCTTCATCGATGAGGAGCTCCTTGATGAAGAGCATGTCCTCGTCCAAATTCTTGTTCTGGTAGAGGGCGTTCGCCGCAGCGGACTCGATCACCTTCTTCAACATCTTCGCACCGCGCTGGGGCAGATGCTCCAGAATGGCAACCGCCTCCGTATAGGGCCGGCGGCGGATCTGGTCCGCGACGCGCCGAACCTTGAACGGCGAGATAAGCTGATACTTGGCCTTTGCCCGATATCCCGTTTTCACTGGCATACGTTTCTCCGTCTACCGCCGAACGGCCTTTCTGTCCGAGCCGGCGTGGCCGCGAAAGATCCTGGTCGGGGCGAACTCCCCGAGCTTGTGCCCAACAAGGTTCTCGGTCACGTACACCGGCACCCAGGTCTTGCCGTTGTACACGGAGATCGTCATGCCGACCATCTCGGGGATGATCGTTGAAGTCCGGGAAAACGTCTTGATCATGCGCTTCTCACCGGAGCGACTCAGCTCGACAACCTTCGCGTACAGGCTCTTCTCTATGAAGGGACCCTTCTTGATTGACCTCGACACACGCGTCTCCTATTTACCTTTGCCTCGTCGCTTGACAATGAACTTGTCCGAGTGCTTGTGCTTCTTCCGGGTCTTGTACCCCTTCGTCGGAGTACCCCACGGGCTCACCGGATGACGCCCTCCGGCGGTGGTCCCTTCACCACCACCGTGCGGGTGATCGACCGGGTTCATGGCAATACCGCGCACCTTCGGACGAC